>CAZFWM010000095.1:0-21183 GCA_964522545.1 uncultured Thermodesulfobacteriota bacterium | reverse complement strand
TGTAGAGGCATGCAGTGAATGAGTCGGCATAATCCTGAAGTCGACATAATGCCTCATGGCGTGGCACGACACCTTCTTGGGAATTTTGGCCCTTCGGACAGCTTCTTTTACCGCCCTCTGAACCACGGTCTCGTGAAGATGATGACGATAAATCAGACCGTTTTCCCGATCGCGGTAGGTCCGTGTCGCTGGAAAGACCCATTGCCAGGCCCACTCGTGGCTTGCGCTCGGATACTTTTTTTCAAGGGCTCCTGGCAGCTTGACACGGATAATTCCGTTTTCGATATCTCGTTCATGACGCGATCTTACTTGCTCAAGATGATGTTCAAGACGGGATTGAGCTGCCGAAGGCAGAATTGTCTTACGATCTTTATCGCCTTTCCCTTCTCGCACCGTGATCTGTCGATAGCTAAAATCGATATCTTTGATACGGAGTCTCAGGCATTCGAGAAGTCGAAGCCCGGCTCCGTACATGAGCATGACTGCAAGCCAATTCGTACCTTCCAGATGAGACAAAACCATTCGAACCTCCTCCCGTTAAGATTCCTCGGCTATCGCCTCGGAATGACATTTCCGGACAGGAACTAATTAATGAATTTTCGTTTACAAGGCTGATGCCCAAATGTTCATAACGGCTAAAAGGGAAGGGGGACCCGATGACGGAGGTGGATATATGGTGGTCACGGAGTTTGGTTCTTCATTTCGTGCTCGATTCAGATGTTTGGTAAGTCCGGATTGCAGCTTCTCACCGAACTCAATCCAGAAGGGCCAGCACCTCTGTGGGATGCTCGATCAGGGCACGGGCGCCGCTGGCTCGGAGCTCCTCGGCCGGGCGGAAGCCCCATAGCACGCCCACCGGGAACATGCCCGCTCCCACTGCGGTCTTCATGTCGGTGGCCGTGTCGCCGAGGTAGAGAAAGTCGGCCGCGGGGATGGCCAGGGTCTCGGCCACTTCCCGGGCGCCCGCCGGGTCGGGCTTGCGCGGGACCTCGGCCCGCTGGCCGAGCACGAGGTCGAAGGTCCAGTCGGGCAGGAGCTCTTCCACGCACTGCCCTGTGAACTGGTGGGGCTTGTTCGAGAGGATCGCCATCTTCAGCTTGCGCGCCGCCAGTGCGTCCAGCATCTCCGGCACTCCTTCGTAGGGCCGGGTCTTCACCTTCCAGCTTTGGCCGTATTCCCGGAGGAACGCTTCATGGCAGGTCCGATGGGTTTCATCATCACGATGAGCTTCAGGCAGGGCGCGCCGTATCAGCATGGCCGCCCCGTCGCCGACGAAATAGCGGTAGGCATCCACAGGGTGCGTGGGGAACCCCCTTGTCGCCAGAACGTGGTTGGCCGTGTCGGTCAGGTCCTCGAGCGTGTCGAGCAGGGTGCCGTCGAGGTCGAAGATGATCGCTCTGTAGGGCATGGAGTATCTTCCTCCGATGTCGCAGTGAGAAATTAGGTTACGGGAAGGGGGTCTTCAGCGCCTCGATCACGATCTCGAGTCCGTCGAAGGGGAGTATCCAGCCTTTCCGGACCGCCCTGCGGATGGCGAGGTGGACCCTCCACAGGTAGCGCCACCGATCGGGGTAGAGCTCGTCGAGGGTTGGCTCGTCCCAAGTGTCGTTGGGTGTCGTGTCGGCGGGTTCGCCGTCGAATGCATCGTAGCCCCCCATCATCATGCACAGGAAGTCCGTTCCGGGAATCAAGCCGCTGTTTCTGCCGGCGGCTCTTCCGAGTGGAACCTCCATCTGGGGAAGCCGGAGCCCGCCGAGGGCGTTCCCGTGCTCGTCGCGTTCGATCTGAGGCCGATTCATCTCGCCCAGCGTGACGTCGATGTAAGGGGCCTCAGGTGGAAGGGAGCCGTCCGAGACCCACCGGTTGAGGTGGTGGAGCACCGCATTCCCTACATACGCAATCGGTACGACGTCATCCAGCTCGGGGTAGTAACAAAAAGAGGGAGTGTCAGAAGGGCCCATCAGATGCATGATTTGCTCAAACATGTACGACATGGCCGGGGCGTGCCCGGTCCCCGCGACCTCCCAGTAGCGGACCGAGTCGGGCTGCAGATCGCGGTGCCGGTAGTACAAGGGCGCCTCGCACTCCGAGTTGAGCAGGAAGACCGGCACATCCGGATTCGTGATCAGCCCGCCGCCTCCATGGATGAGGTAGCCGTCGAAGTCGAAGAACTGAGGATCCGGGTGCCGGTCGTTCACGTACGGCGTGAGGCGCATGGCTGACTGAGATTGACCGGCGGCCAGCAGACGCTCGGGCTGGAGTCCGCCCAGCACGAGGTCCGCCGAGACGCGAATCGCCCGGCCGACCTGGGAGAAGATGTCGTCCGACTCCACGTCTCCCCATATGAAGGCGGGCGACGGCGGATCGGGGAGAGCCGGGTGCGCCAGAGTAGCGTACGCCCCTTCGCCCCCGTACCGCACGGGGTCCCAGTCGATCAGCGCCGACACGCCGACCGGCTGTGCCGAGACCCCCACGTAGGCGTAGCCGTCGCGTACGATCTTCTTGCGCAGCGTCGCCCAGCTGACATTGATGTCGAAGCGGGCCGAGACGTTATACCATTCGACCACCACCGTGCCGTTGAACCGTTTCGGGCGAGTCGGTCGACGCACCAGGATCCGGGTCCTGTAGGCCTCGCCGCCGGTGACGCCGTCAATAAAGAACTCCTGCTCCACGTAGCCCTTGGCCTCGAGGTCCTCGATATCCGGGACCGTCAGCCACGGAAAGCCGTGGGTGCCCACCTCGTACGGGATCGGACCCACGACCGAGGCGTCGGGCACATCGGCCGCCGCCGCGGCTGACCCGATCATCATTGCAAAGGTCGCGATGAAAACACAGGACTTACTTCTTCTATGGATCATCATGCAATCCTCCTTTTCTGATTGACGGGTGAACAATTACTTATATCACATATTTGCTGCAGAGGGAAACAAAAGATCGCACCCATCGCACCCGCGTGCAGGACGGGGGTATCTATGGTTCTGTCCTCATAAGGAGTTGAAATCATGCCTCCATAAATAAAAGGGATTATTCTGTTTTGATGAGCCGGTTGCAACCTTCGGCGATTTCTTGCTACTTTTAATAAACGAGATGTACGAATAGACACGATCCGATACCCGCGGCGGAAGTGCGGAAATGAAGATGAACATCCTGCTGATCACAGTCGACGCCCTACGAGCCGACCACCTGGGGTGCTACGGATACAAGCACCCCACGAGCCCGAACATCGACGCCCTCGCCGCCCAGGGGGTGTTGGCGGAGCGGATGTTCTGCCCGGGCATCCCGACGCAGCCCTCCTATACGACAATCTACACCGGCCAGCACCCGATCACCCACGGAATCGTCGCCCACGGCGGGGGAAGCCGGGCCCGCCTCTCCGAGGACGCGCCGTTCCTCACGGAGGCCCTCGTCTCCGCCGGGTACACGACCTGCGCGGTCGACACTCTCTTGCAGGAACGTCCCTGGTTCGGGAGGGGGTATGAATATTACATCAACCCCGGCGTCCGGCGCACTCTGATGATCGGGATCACCTGCGAAGAGATCAACGCCCGGACGATCTCCTGGCTCCGCACGCAGGCCGAGGAGCCGTTTTTCCTCTTCCTCCACTACTGGGACACCCATACGCCACTCACCCCCCCCCGGAGCGGTACGGCCATCTCTTCTACGAGGGGACCGATCCGGTGGACCCGGCGAACGAGTCCCTGAAGCCCTGGTTCCAGCATCCCCTGGGCGGGCTGGCACGGAGCACTTGGCTCCGGTGCCCCGAAGGCCCGATCACGGACGCCGACTACGTGGTCGCTCTGTACGACCGAGAGATACGCTACCTCGACGACGGGATCGGAGAGCTCCTCTCGGCCCTCGACGAGCTGGGTCTCTCGGAGAACACCCTGGTCCTCTTCGTGGCCGACCACGGCGAGTGCATGGCCGAGCACGGGGTCTTCTTCAACCATTACGGCCTCTACGACTGCAACATCCGCGTGCCCCTCATCGCGAGGATGCCCGGCCGCCTGTCCCGGGGGGACCGGGTATCGCAGGTCATCCAGATGCACGACATGGCGCCCACGATCCTGGAGGCCGCGGGCCTCCCCGCCGACCCGGCCATGGACGGCCGCAGCTTCTGGCCTCTTCTGAACGGCCGTGACGGGCACCGCGGGTACGAGCGGGTGGTCAGCGTCGAGTGCAGCTGGCAGGCGAAGTGGAGCCTCAGGACCGACACGCACAAGTTCATCCTGTCGCGCGAGCCCGATCCGTACGGGAATCCCCTTCAGGAGCTCTACGACCTGAAGGCCGACCCGGCGGAAGAGCGCAACATCGCGGAGGAGGCGCCCGGGATCGCCCGGGCCATGGAGGCGGAGCTGGAGGCGTGGATCGCGGAGCGCCTCCGGGCTCTCGGCAAGGAAGACGATCCCCTACGAATCGAGGGGATCTCGCTTGGGAAAGCGTGGCCGCCAGGTACGTAGGTCGCGTTAGGCCTTCGGGCGATCCGGTTCCCGGCGGACAGAAGGGGGAGACGATCTTGGCTCAAAAGCACTGCGTTATCTTAGGACAGAACTGCAACTGCGCCTGCATCATGTGCGGCATACCCGGAATGGGGGAGAACATCTTCCTGAGCCGGGAGGACTTGAGCGAGCTGATGGAGGACTGGGAGCTCACGGACCGCGACGTCATCGAACTGTGCGGCGGGGAGCCGACGATCCACCCCGAGTTCCTGAGCATCTGCCGCTCCGCCGTCGATGAAACACCGGCCGACGTCTGGGTGCTCTCCAACGGGATCCGCTTCGCCGACGATCGCTTTTCAAAGGCCCTGTCGGAGATCGACATCGCCGGCGTGGTCGTCCCGCTCTACAGCCACAACCCGGAGATCCACGACGTCATCACCGGCAGACCGGGGAGCTTCACGAGGACCGTCAAAGGACTCGAGCTTCTCCAGTCGATGGGCGTGCCGATCGTCATCAAGTTCATCCCCCTATCTCTGAACTATCTCGAGATCCCGGAGTACGTGTCGTTCCTCGCCCAGCGGTTCCGATCCCAGAACATCCTCTTCGTCGGACTCTGCCTGGACCATCCCGGCCAGGCGCACAAGAACGTCGATCGGGTCGCCGTCGAATATTCGGAGATCGCCAAACCCCTCGAGAAGGCGATCGACATCGGCGCCGAGGCCCGGATGAATGTGGGCCTTCTGTATTTTCCGATGTGCGCCTTCCATGAAAGATACTGGACCTATTTCGACCGGGGCCTGTGCAGGGACGATACCGTGGCCCACTACTGGGAGATGTTGTTCAAGGTGTCGCCGGAGGAGACTCCGGACCTGCCCGACCTCTGCGGGGACTGTTCGGTACACGGCCAGTGCCACTGGAAGTGGGCCGGCTATGTGAAGCACTACGGAACGGAGAAGATCCACCCCGTGGCCGCCTAGCCCCCCCTTCGGGTAGGGATACGGCTCAGTAACTCGGAAGCAAGGCTGATATTACATGAGTGAACAGGCGGGTCTTGCCGACCGGAGGACTCACCGGTGAACGCACAACAGACCGAACTTCACCTTCTTGAATGCGCCGTCCTCGAAGTCGATTATCACCATCCCTGAGATCCCCCTGGCCGGCCAATCGCGGATTCGGTCCGAGCTGACTCTCGCCTTCACCTTGACCCGATCCCCCTTCACCACCACACTCCGCAGCTTGACGATGTGAAGGTTCACGTCGAATCATTCCTGGAGCCAGCCCCGGATCTCTCCCTCCCCCTTGTACTTGGCGGCGCCGAATTTCACCATCGCGTCTTTGGCGAGAAACTGCAGACAGGCTTCCACGTCCTTTCTCTCGAAGGCGGAGAGAAACTCCATCACCCGTTCTTTTCGCTGCTCTGCTTCCGGCATGGTGTGCTCCTTAGGGCTCGCGCAAAAATAATTTCACATTTTCGCCGTACCATCTTCCGACCTTCGTCGAGGTTCTTTTGGGCCGCTCCTCAATCGCGATCCCACGACGTAGTCCCTGCTACGCCTTAGGGATCGCTCAATCGGTCGCGACCCAATCCGGCCGAAATCTGTGCGCGAATTCTGTGAAATTATTTTTGTGCGAACCCTTATCGAGAGTTCTCTGTTCTCGCAGCGGGGACCGTCATGGTCAGATCCTGCGCACCGTTGTTCATCAGCGTCCCGTCGTGGTTGTACAGTTCGACGATGACGTGATCGCTGCGGACCTTCACAATGCCGAAGCCGGAGCGAAGGCCCTCCGCCTCCGCGTAACTCCCGCATTGACCGCGCAATCTCCACGTCCCCTGGGGCGACGGCATGAACCGGGATCCCAGATAGCAGAGAGGGGAGGCCGCCACCTCCGGCCAAGGATCGGCGGGGTGGGAGGCGTCGTCGAGGCCGCTGAAGTGGCGGTCTGCACCGAACCAAAGCACCCCCCCGGGGTCGATGGCGTTCATCAGGTACGTCCGCAGGTCATCGTTCGGATCGTAGTCGCCCCACTTGTCGTTCTTCATGTTCTCGTAGAAGTCCGGGTCGGCGATCTCGTCATGTTTGAAGGGGAGCTCACAGAGGATGAACTTCCACGTCTTCGTCGACCGGTTGATTCTCCCGACCAGCCAGTCGCGCTGGAGGTGCCCCGCTCTCGAGCCGCTCCCGGGATCGGCGTCGCTCCCGTTGTGGCCCTCGCCCAGAAATTTGCGCCCGTCGAGCATGTCCCCGTCCACGGTGTTGTTCGGATCTCTCTTCGACCGCGTGTCGAGGATGAAGAACTCCGCGTCGCCCACGGTGAAGGTGTAGTAGAGGCAGCTCCGCCAGATGGCGTACCCGTCGCCCGGTTCAAAGGCCGGCCCCGTCTCGCCGGTGCTCGTGAGGATGAGGTCCTGACTGAGCCGGAGCTCCCGATTGCCGAGGCGGTCCACGAACGAATAGGCCTCCTCCTCCCCGCCGGGATCGTGGATCACCACCATGCCCGAATAAATGCTCAGGGAGGCGAAGGACGTCCCGTTATCGGTCAGGGTCTTCCGGCCGCCCCCGGTTGCGACGCCTGTGACGTCGGTGCCGAAGCCGTTCTCGATCCCGTCGAGGTCGGGCATAGGGAAGTACTCCTGCCTGGCCCGGGTGGCGTTCGCCACCCGCCTGAACTCGTCGATCACCTGCCCCTGGTGAAGCTGTGGGGATGCGAACTTGCAGTAGTTGTGCCCCGCCCCGTCGTGGTCCGAGCCGAGGGCGAAGAAGGGCATCTTCCTGAGGATATAGTGATTCAGATGCCTCGCCTCCCCGTGGTACCCCCTCCGCTTGGCCAAGCCGCTACGGAGCACCGTCAGGTCGTCGCTGTCGATCCAATAGTGGTCCCCGAGGTCGACGAAGAAGTGAGGAAGGCCCCCCATCTCGAGCTTCCCGGCCATCTCTCCGAAGAGGTCGTGTTCGAGTGGGTAATGGTGCATATCCCCCCCGACCGCGAAGTTGAAATCGAAGGCGACCTCCTCCGGCGGGAAGGTGGCGCAGAACGGGAGGTCGTACCAGTAGGGGTTGGTGCTCTCGAATTCGTGGACCTCGAACCCGTCGATCAGGACTGTGAAGAAGTAGGTCGTGGCCGGAGAGAGCCCGGTGATCGAGAAGACCGCCGTGTGGTCACGCTCCGGCGAGGTCTGCAGGGGCTTGGTGGTCTGCGTGTCGCCGCGGTTCTCTTTCACATCCGCCTCGTCGGTACCGTAGCGGAACTGGACCTGGCTGGCGTGTCTCGTCTTGGCCCAGACCTTGATCCTTGAGCTCGTCACCGCCCCGAAAATCGGCCCGGCCGTGAGGAGGCCCACGTCCGGCCGGGTACTTGCGATCACCTCGACCATCAGCTTGGCGATCCACCCGCCGCCGTCCTCGATCATCGGCTTCCCGCTCCGGAATACCGCCTCGAGGTCGATCAGATCCGACCAGGTCCAGTCCTCCCCGGAGAGAGGGTTCGTGATCCACTCGGCGTAATACGCGTCGACGGTACTTCCCAGGCGGATACTCTCGAAGTAATCGTGGGGGATTCCCTGATGAGAGACGCGAAGGCCGATCTCGACACTCCGGTTTTCGATCGTCCCCTCTTCCAGGCCCGCCCCCCGTATCCATACCCTGACAGTGAGAGGGGGATACGCTCGCATGGTTCCCTCGTCCGGCTCGGTGAGCTCCGCGATCACCAGCGCCCCCGGAATCGTGCTGAGGAGATAGGACTCGTCGCTTCCGTCGCTGAGGGCCTCTCGGGGGTCGGTGTGTTCCGGGGAGACGGACCAGAGGGAGGCTTCCACGGCTTCCGGATGGAGCAGTTCCCTGAAGAGCGGGAGATCCTCCCTCGAGGCGGCTTCGCCGGAGAGGGAGTGAACGGCGAGCCACACCGCTCCGACCGCGACGGCTGCCGCCCAGAGTCCGAGCAGGATCGGGCGCGGCCGCCTCGTCTCGGGGGCCGCCCGCACAGCGCCGATCCGGCAGTCTCTAGAACCGAACATCGAAGCCATCCACGGCAAATCCGATCCCCTCGGAGAGAGGGTTTTTGCTCCCCGTTATGATGAGCGCTATGGTGTGCTCCCCGAAGGGGAGACCGTCGGTCTGGAAGATCGGTTGTTGAAGGCCTGTGTCGGATGCGAAGAGGTCCACCCTCGCCTGGTACTGGCCATCCAGGTACACGTCGACCATTCCGAAGACCATCCCCTTGGCGCCGAGCACGGTCACGCCTGAGCCGACGAAGCTGAGACCGACGGTATCGCCGGGCCGATTGGAGAATCCGACGCAACTGCTGCTCGATCCCGGCAGGAAGACCCAGGACCAGGCTCCGATCTTCACCACGGTGGGGCGCTCCTCCTCGTATCGCGCCTCGTCGGTCGTGTGGACCCAGGTCTCTCCGGCATCCTCCGACTTGAAGATCCCGTTGTACGAAGCGGCGAAGAGGGTTTCGTCGATCGCATAGTCGGGTGATATCGCCACCGCCGTGACGTACGCCTCGGACAGTCCCGTGGGGATCGGTGCGTCCCCGCCGTCGGTCGACTTCAGCAGCCCTCTCTCCAGCGTGGCGATAAAGACCGTCCGGTCGGTGGAAAAACCGGGAGACAGGACGATGTGGAGGAGGGTTACATCCTCGGTCCCGGTGCACCGGGTCCACGAAAGTCCACCGTCGGTCGACTTATAGAGCCCCCGCAGGTCGACGGGCCCGACCGGTCGGCTGACGAAGAGGGTCCGGTCGACGTCGTAGTCGGGGGAGAGGGCGATCCGGGCGAGGCAGCAGCCCATCGGCCCGGTCTCCTCGAGCCGCTCCCATCCTAGGCCGCCGTCGGTCGACCTGTAGAGCCCCGAGTAGAGGCTCACCGCGAAGATCGTCCCGTCGCTCGTGTACCCCGGCGATATGGCCACCCCGTGGATGCCGACGCCGCTCAGTTGGGTAGGCATCCAGGTCAAGCCGCCGTTGTCGGAGAAGAAGACCCCGTTCGAGCTCACCGTGTGGCCTTGGTAGGTCGTCCACCACGGATTCCCGCTGCCGAGCTGATCGACGCCGATCACCACGATGTGATCCGTTGAGAAGTTGGGGGAGGGGACGATCGCTCTCCCCCACACCGTTACGCCGAGGACCGACTCGACCGTCCAGGTCCGGCCGTCGTCGAACGATATGTGGGGACCCCAGACGGTTCCGACATAGGCCACCGGATTTCCCGGGTAGGCGACATAGGCGGTCGGGTCGGGGTACGCGTTCACGATGCCGGTGTTCGCCGGCTCCCAGGTCAGGCCGGCGTCGTCGGAGCGAACCACCCCCCCGCCATAGGTCGCCGCCATGACCTTCCGGTCCGTCCCGAAATCGGGTGACATCGACATGGACCGCACCAGGTAGGGGGGGAGCATATCGGAGTACCGCCATCGCTCCCCTCCGTCGACCGACTTCCAGAGGCCCTCGAAGGTGCAGAGGAAGAGCGTCCGGTCGGCGGAGTAGTTCGGGGATATCCCGATCGTCCGGTAATGGACATCGGTCTGGTCCGACTGCTTGCGGGGTATCTTCCCCGCCTTGGTCCACGTTGCGCCCCCGTTCACCGAGGTGAACATCTTGCTGACGCTCGTGGCGGCGAAGAGGGTCTCGTCCACGACGAAGTCGGGCGACAGGACGAGGCTGGTGATCTCCAGCGATTCGACCCCCTCGTTGACGGGGGTCCATGTCGAGCCGCCGTCGTTGGACGTGAACACGCCGCCCCCCCACGTGCCCGCGTAGAGTCGACGACTTTCGGAGAAGTCGCCCGGCATCACCAGGGCGGTGACCTCGAAGTCGGTCATACCTTGGCCGATCGATTCCCAGGTGAGTCCCCGGTCGGTTGACCTGAACAGCCCCTGCCCCTCCAGTGCGACGAACAGGGTCTGATCCCGAATGTAGTCGGGAGAGAAAGCAATCACGGTCTTGGAGATGAGGTCCGCCCGCCGGGCGTGCTCGTGGGCCGCTGCGTGGGCGGCCTGCGCGTCGAAGAGGAGCTCCGATGGGGTCAGGGTCGGCTCGCTGTACGGTTCGGGGAGGAGGCGGCGACCGGGCTCCGTGATCGGCGGGCACCCGCTCGTGGGCATCTCTCCCCGCCCATCCGAACCCGTGATGGGCAGTTCCGTCCAGGTCCCGCCGCCGTCGGTCGACCGGAACAGCCCTCCCTCTACGCCGACCGCCAGGACCGTCCGATCCGTTTCGAAGTCGGGAGAGAGGGCGACGGTCACCGTCACGGTTCCGATGTTCCCCGTCAGGTCGGTCCAGGTCTCTCCGGTGTCGGTCGATCGGAAGAGGCCCCACGTCGTGGAGATGAAGACCGTTCCGTCCGCCTCGTAGGAAGGGGAGATCACCAGGGCGTTCACCGGATAGTTGGGGATCTGGGGCACCGCATCCCAGGTCATCCCGCCGTCCGTCGATTTCAGGACGACGTTGACCGCCATAACAATGGTGAGCTTGCCGCTGGCGATGAAGACGGTCCGGTCCCGCTCATAGGCGGGGCTCACAGCCACGGTGAGGATGTCGTCGTGGGGCTGGTGTGCCGTGGCGGACCGGAGCGGGGCGAGGAGGAGGCCGAAGAGGCAGAAGATTCCGGCCAGGAATGCGACCGGGGACGGACGAGGACGAACATTTATGGTCCGTGACATGGTAAGATCCCCTCCTCCACATCCGGGACACGGCATGCCGTATCGGCCCCGCAACTCGGAAAGCGGGTTGAGCTTTTAGTCCGTAATGTACCGTAATTAAAACGAAATACGAATAGTATCGCTTTTCAGCGCTCTCAAAACGGCCTCTCATGTTTTTGAGAGCAGAAATGCGGTCTGCGAATCTTGTTCGTCAGTGAATTCGGCCCGAGTAAGGTCGAATTTTTAGACAATAAAATTTTACATCTAAATTAAATATTTGTCAACTAGAAGAGTATGATAAACTGGGGGCAATCCACCATTTCAGAAACTGAGAAGATATTGTATCTATTTAAAATAATAAGAGAATTTAGTCATTAGGTTTCCGTTTATGAAAGAAAAGCCTGAAAATGTGCCCCCAGCTTTTCATGCTCTCGATATGTATGGTAGAGTCCTTATAAGGAGAGGAGACCATGATCCGGTTTGTATCTGTTTTGACGGTTCTAGCTCTCGTTTCGTCTTTCATCGGGTGCTCGACCGCCCGTCCGCGTCCCGATGCCCCCCTCAGTACGATGGAGTACACCCGGTCCCTGGAGCTGGACCTGCTGGTGGAGAGTGCGAAGGCCGGTGGGGCGGCTGAGCGGGCCCGTGCGGCCATTGTGGCGGGTCGCGTGGAGGATTCCGCTGCGGTTCCGTTCCTGTCCGGGTTCCTCGATGATTATGACGAGGATGTCCGTGTGGCAAGTGCCTTCGCTCTGGGTCGGATCGGCGGGAAGGAGGCTGAGAAGGCCCTTCTGAGTGCGGCTGTCCGTGAGCCCTCGCCCGTCACCCTGTCCGCCGTTCTCAATGCGCTCGGATGGGTCGGGACCTCCGAATCCGCCGCTCTTCTCAGCGATGAGCTCGGCCACATCGATCCCAGGATTCGGGAGTTCGCGGCCCTGGGCCTCGGCCTTCTCGCCTACCGAAAGCAGACGCTGGATGAACATACGGCCGGCCTCCTTGTGGCCCAGCTCGATGACGACACTCCCGGGGCGCGATGGGGAGCCGCCTTTGCCCTTATGCGGGCCGCACTCACCGGAGAGCCCGGCCGGTACGATAGCCGGATTCCGGCGCTCCTCGAGGCTCTCGATGATAAGGACTTCAGGGTCGGCATGGCCGCGGCCCGGGCCCTGGGGGCCTCTGATTTTTCAGGCGGCGGCTCGAGTACTGCAGAAACCGACTTCGAGCGCCATGTAGCCGGGGCCCTTGCATCGCACTTCGTGGACTCGAACTGGATGGTGGCCGTAGAGGCGATCAAGGCGTCCGGTAGCCTGGCGAGTCGTGATCCGGTGGGGGGATCCCCGAAGATGATCGCCGAGGCCCTTCTGGAGCGTACCACCGATGCGAGCGAGCATGTTCGACTGGCCGCGATCGAAGCCCTTGGGGCTCTTGGGAGCAGGGGGGAGCTCAAGCGGCTGATCCGGTTTGTCAAGAGCAGGAACTGGAGAGAGAGGGCGGCCGCGGCTCGGGCCCTGGGCCGCTTGGCATTGACCGGATTGGAGGGATTGTCCGGGCCAGAGGGATCGACCGCCGGACCGGAATCGAAAGACTCACTCCGTCGAGCCGAGGCATGGGAGGCCCTTTCCGAACTGGCCCGAGATCCGGACTGGCGGGTACGCGCGGCCTCTGCGACCGCCCTCGGCCGAGTGGATGCCGCCGAGGAGACGCAGCGCGCTTCAGCTCTCTCCCTTCTGTGCGCCCTGGCCGGTGACTCCGAGCCCAGGGTCCGACCTTCGGCTATCTCAGCCCTCGACACGGCCGCCGGAGAGGCCTGGTCCGAAGATGTGGAAGAGACTCTCGTCGCCACGCTGGGCACGAATGACCCGGCCGTTCTGGTCACCGCCGCCGAAGTGCTCGGCAAGCGCCGGTCGGCCCGGGCCGTCCCGGAGATCCTCGAGGCCTTTCGACCTCTTACAGAGCCGGTCGACCGCGAGGCCATGGCCGCGCTGCTCACGGCTCTGGGGAGGATCGGGGGGGATACGGCGGTCAGCGCCATCGAGGAGGCCGCCGCCAGGGCCGAAGGGGTGATGGCCGAAGTCGCCCTTGCCGCTCTCGCCTCGGCCCGAGGCGAGCCGGATGCGCCCGAGCCCCCGGTCGTCGCGGCCCCGCTGCGCTACAGGGACTTATTCGAGGAGGCCCCTCAAGGAAGGCCGCACGCAGTCGTGGAGACGGATCGGGGTCGGATCGTGATAGAGCTTTTCGCCGACGAGACCCCGGTCACCGCGGCAAACTTTCTCTCCCTGGCCCGCGACGGCTTCTACGATGGGCTCACCCTCCACCGGGTGGTCCCGGGATTCGTGATCCAGGGCGGGTGCCCGCGGGGAGACGGCTGGGGTGGCCCGGGCTACAGCATCCCCTGCGAGGTGACGGCCAGACCCTATGAGAGGGGCTCGGTCGGGATGGCCCTGGCCGGGAAGGACACGGGTGGGAGTCAGTTCTTTATAACCCACTCCCCTCAGCCGCATCTGGACGGCCGGTATACCCTGTTCGGCCGTGTGAAGGAGGGGATGGACGTGGTCGACCGGATCCAGCCGGGGGACCGTATAGTCCGAGTGTCCCCCGCTCGATAGTAATCGACCTCTGTTGGTCAGGAGGCGGGGATTGACAAGCCGCAGGGTCGGGATGATATAAGGTTGTCGCTGGTCTTTGGTATCCTTCCAAGGCAAGACAGAGTAACCTTATCGAGTAAAAGCCTTGAATTTCTCATAAGCGGACGTTATCCCCTTGATGGTGGATAGGGAAGCGTACTCGCGGCGGCGGACGGTCAGACAGAGGCCATCGAAATAACAGGAGGTAACAGGATCATGGCGAAACGCAGTCAGTATGGTTCAGCCAAATGGCGCAAAGAAAATGAGCGTAAGAAAAAGGCCAAGGAAAAGAGGGAGAAGCGACAGGCAAAGGGAAAAAGTCTGGCAGCGGCAAAAGAGGGGGATACCGTCAAGGTTCACTACACGGGAAGGTTGGATGACGGCTCAGTATTCGACAGCTCTGAAGGGCGTGACCCTCTTCAATTCACCCTGGGTGTAAAGCAGATCATCCCCGGCTTTGAGCAGGCCGTGATAGGGATGAATCCCGGCGAATCGAAAATCGTCAGGATAGATGCGGACCAGGCCTATGGCCCCTACCATGAGGATTTTGTCCAGGAGGTCGACCGCGATAGTTTTCCCGAAGGCTCGGAGCCCGAGCTCGGTGACCAGTACGAGAGCAGTTCCTCCGACGATCAATCCCTTGTGGTCACGGTGATAGAAATAACCGATTCGAAGGTGAAATTAGACGGCAATCATGCGCTGGCTGGAAAAGATCTGACCTTTAATATCGAGCTCGTTGAGATCGTTGTGACGGAGAATCAGGCGTAGGGCTCGCCCAATAACAATTTCACATTTTCGCATCCCATCTTCCGACCATTCCCCGTTTTCGCGGGGACAGGCTTCGATCGCTCCTCAATCGCGATCCCACGACGTAGTTCTTACTACGCCTTAGGGATCACTCAATGGGATCACTCAATCGGTTGCGACCCAAATTGGCCGAAATCTGGGCGCGAATTCTGTGAAATTATTTTTTTCGCGAGCCCTTAGGGCTGGTAGCCCTCGGCGTACTCGATCTGGGCCGTACCGCGCAATTTTTCCAGGTAGTCGCCGACGGCCTGCTCTTGTTTTTGGCGGTTCAGGAAGGAGAGGATTTTCTCCTGGACCTCGCCCAGCGGGACAGTCCCTGCATCCTGCCGATCGGTCACCTTGATCAGGTGATACCCGAACTGAGTCTCGACGATTTCGCTGACCTCGCCCGCTTTCATCCCGAAGGCAACATCATCGAATTCTTTTACCATTCTGCCCCTTTCAAAGAGTCCCAGGTCCCCGCCGCGGGCGCTGCTGGGGCAATCCGAGTGCTCACGAGCCAGCTGGGCAAAATCAACCCCCTTCTCGACTTCTCCCCGCAGGCGGGAAAGCTCCAGGCGTTTTTGCGTCCGCGTCTCGTCGTTGGCTGTTCCGGGGTCTATCTTGAGCAATATGTGGCTGGCCTGGACCTGCTCAGGCTTCTTGAAGGAATCGGGATTCGAGCGGTAGAACTCCTCCACTTCTTCCTGGTTCGCCTCTTTGACGTCTTTCGTTTGAGCCTCTATCAGGGTTTCCAGTATCACATTCTGTTCGATCTCATGGAGGAATTCTTCATCGGAAACTCCCATGCTGGCCAGCTGCTCCTTGAATTTCTCAGGGTCGGGGAAGCGGCTCTTGATCTCGGCAATTCGGGCATCCACGGACTCTTTTTCGGCCTGTATGTCCTTCTTGTCCGCTTCATGCAGGAGAATTCTTTGGTTGATCAGGTTTTCCAGCGCCTGTTTCCACATCTTGGGACCCATCTCTGCGAGCTGATCCGGGGGAATTCTGGCTCCGAACTGCCGCATTAGATTGTCCTTCTGCTGGTCGACTTCCGATTGCGTGATAACTGTACCGTAAACTTTGACGATCATGGAATTCTCCTTTTTATCATCCGTGGGAGGGAGAGCAGTAGGCTCGACGGACTCCACTGTGTTGCCCGCAGCAGCGTCGGCGGAAACAGGGGCTGCTTCTTCTCCTTTGTTTTTGCAGCTGATGGCGCCCCCTGCACATAGGCTAAGGACCAACAGGCAAATCAAACCAATCTTCATCTTTTCATCCTCCAAATAAAAAAATGCCGCCGGCTTGAATAATGAAAACCGGCGACCTATTAAGATTCTTCTGTTTTCTTGGTTTTCGACTACAGAAAAAAGGCTCTGGATCACGGGCTTTTGAATATCTCGCTTTAACGAATAACATCTTGCTACAGCAAAGTCAAACCTACCCGGATTACCTACCCGAACAAGAGCCGGGCCGGGAGATCGCGGTAGATCATCTCGAGAAGACGAAGGATTACTCTGGCCAAAACCCAGAGATACTTCATCAGGGGCGTGTTGATCAGGATGATGAGGATGATGAAGCCGTAGGGGCGGATCTTGTCGATCCAATCCTTTCCGGCCGGGGGGAGGTAGTAGCGGAGGATGTGGGAGCCGTCGAGGGGCGGGATCGGGATGAGGTTGAAGAAGCATAGGACCACGCTCACGTTGAGCAGGGCCTTGAACAGGTCGAAGACGCCATCGGGCAGCTCGAAGGCGAGGTGGTGGACCATGACGAGGATGAAGAGGACCACGGATGTAGCAATTGCCACCGCAATGTTCGAGGCGGGCCCGGCCAGGGAGACCAGCATGTCGTCTTTGTCCCAGCGCCGGAACCGCAGAGGATTCACCGGGCAGGGCTTACCCCACCCGATGAGGGCGATGCCGCCGAGGTGGAGCATGGCGATGATCGGGATGAGGATCGTACCGATCGGGTCTATGTGGGCCAGCGGATTCAGGGTGAGCCGGCCCATCAGGCGGGCCGTGTCGTCCCCGCACCGGTAGGCCATCCAGGCGTGGGCCGCCTCGTGGATGGAGATGGAGAAGATGAGTGAGACGAAGTAGAGGATCATCATGGGATTGAATTCCACGGGGAGGCTCCTTATTTTTTTAGGGGAACCGTCAGCAAATCTGACGGTTCCCCTAAAAAAATAAATATCAGACCGGTCCTTCAGGGTCAATAAAGGGCGACCCGGCAGCCCGTATCCATTCCTTCATTGTCCATTGTGATATAATGTACTAGTATAGTTCTGTTTAAAGAGGGAATGGAGAATTGTCGAAAATAGTACTGCAGTTCGATATTATTACGAGAACGGAGCGATGAAGACTTTCCGTCAGGTCGAGAGACACCGGCACATCGAAGACAATGTCCTTACGAATCTGCGTATGGCGGTGAGCGCCTTCGGCGAGGCCTATTATTTCACCAAGAACTTCATCGACCACGCCGTGGGTTTCTCCGAGCAGATGGTTCTGGGAAAGGAGTATCTCCCCGAGCGCCTCAAGGAGTACCGAGGACAGAAGACGGTGGCCTTCCTCTACCACGGCTACCTCCAGGGTCGGAGCGCCTTTGCGAAGATGGAGCGGATCCTGCAGTCCCGGCTCTTCGATATCTTCGCCGTCTCGGGCGGGTACCAGCCGTTCTGCCAGGACCTCAGGGTCTCGGCCGAGTACGAGCGGGAGGCCGTGGATTATGTGCTCAGCGAGGTGGACGCCGAGCAGGTCTTCATGATCGGCCACAGCCAGGGGGGGCTCATTATCCGCCACATGCTCCAGAAGCTCGACGGAGCCGGCCTGGCGGACAAGGTGGTCACTCTCTCGACCCCGCACCAGGGGACCTGGGCCGCCCTGGGGGGGGCGGTCACCCGGGCCGTCACCTTCCCCTTCTCCCTTCTCCCCGGCACCAGGTCGGTGGTGGGGGAGAGCGGATTCCAGATGCTCCCGGGGAGCCGGTTCCTGCGGGAGCTCAACGATGAGCCGCTCCCGGCCGGGGTGGATTTCACTTCGATCTTCTCCTACATCGACCCCCTGGTCTGGCCCCCGAGCTACGCGATCTGCCCCTACCCGGAGGCCTACAACATCCTGATGAAGAAGGTGGGTCACTTCCAGACGATCTACGACATCCAGGCATACGAAGTGATGCTCCGGGCACTCCTGCTGCCTCGCAGGGAGGGATTCAAGAACCTGGTGCGCGAGTTTGCCGGAAAAGTGATCGAGGAGAAGCGCTACCTGCGCAACGACGCCGTCATCGACGAGGTCGTGATCTGCTCGGACTGAGCCGGTTCACTGGGGCGACCAGCGGTCGCCCCTACCGGCGAGTCGTTGCCCGGAAACGTTTAAATTGCATACCGAACAATTGTAGGGGCGACCGGCGGTCGCCCCCTCACCGGTCCCACCTGAATGTCTTTACCCCGACCACGGCAAAGAGGATCGTGAAGCCGAGCAGGGCGGCCGCGTCCGGCAGGGCCGCGCCCAGGCCGAGGCCCCGCCAGGTCATGTTCTCCAGACCCCTCATGGCCCAGGAGGTCGGGATCGCCCGGGCCGCCGTCACGAGCCAGTCGGGCATGAACCAGATCGGGAACCAGGCGCCTCCGGCAAAGCTCATGAGCAGGATGGCGAAGGTGGCAATACCCCGGATCTGCGCCTCCGAGCGCCCGAGGCCGGCCAGCATGAGGCTGAAGGCGGCCACGCAAAGGCAATAGGTCAGCGCCACCAGGATGAACCCGACGACGGAGCCGTGAATCCGGATTCCGAAGAAGGCGATCCCGAAAGCAAACAGCACAATCGTGGTGAGAGCCGAGGAGCAGAACAGGGCCGCCGCCTTGGACGCCAGGGCCCAGGATCGCCGGCCCGGGGCGAGACGAAGCCGCCTCCAGGTGCCGCGTCTTTGCTCTTCGAGGATACCCCCGCCCGTTTCGATCGAGCCGAACAGCAGGAACATGACCAACATGCCCGCAAAGGTGTGGGCATAGGAGTTGTAGTCGTGCCCGCTCCGGACGACCTCTTCCTTGGCAATCTCGATGGGAAGCGTGAATCCCCCGACGGCTTCCTCTCCCTCGCCCTCCGCCGCCGATCCTTCCACGCTGTGGCCGAGGCCGCCGGTTTCCAGTGCCTTTATGCCGGAGCTGAAAAACTCGCGCCACCGGGCCCGCTCATCCTCAGATCCACCGATTTGATCCACGCTGTCGAGGCCCAGCTCGAACTGCTCGATCCCGACGCCCCGGTCCTGAAAACCTGTGCCGAGGATCTCCATGGTGTAGCGGGCGAGCAGCCCCTCGATCACCTCGCCTTCGATCTCCCGGGAGGGGTCCACGAGGAGCTGGATTCGAGGGCGCTCGTCGGTGAATAGGCCGGTGATGTTGAGATGGTCCCCCAGGCCGTCGGGCAGGATGACGGCCGCCGTGAGATCGCCTTCCTCGATCTCGGCGCGGGCACGGTCCGCCGTGGCGGTGCGGACCTCGATGGAATCGTCTGCTGCGAGCTTTTCGATGAGGCTTGCGGACTTCACGGACCGGTCGAGATCGATCACGGCCAGATCGATCCTGGATGCGGGGGTGTCCTTGGGGGCAAAGAGGTAGCCTATGAAGGGTGCGAGCACCAGGGGGGCGGCGAGATTGATCAGGAGGCCGCGGCGGTCGGCCAGGAGCAACCTGAGGTCCTTCTTGAGGAGCGCTGAAAAGAACACGGTCGGTTCTCCTCCTAATGCGGCAAAGCCGCATTTAAAAGGATGTGTAAGCAAGGGAAAAATGGGAAATTGGGAAACAGGGAAAATATTTTTATTTTTCCATTTCCCCCATTTTCCCCTTTTCCCTTTCCTTACACAATTAGTGCGTAACCTTCGCACCACATCTACGCAAGACGCGGAGATGCACGAATGAAAAGCTCTACTGGTCGCGCAGCCGGCGCCCCGTGAGCTTGAGGAACACATCCTCCAGCGTGGGCCGCTCCGTGGCGATGTCGGTTATCTTCACGCCCCGGCCCTCCAGCCACGTCGCCACTTCGGCCACGGGGATCGGTCCCGGGAAGGCGAGGTGCCAGGCCTCCCCCTCGTGCCGGATGTCCCGGAGGCGGAAGGTCTCGCGCAGGCCCTCCTCCAGCGAATCCGGGGCGGCGGTGAGCCGCAGGCGGAGGCGGCGCGAGTCGGCGGCGAGGTCGAGGAGGCCTTCGATGGCGTCCATGGCGATGATCCGACCGTGGTCGATGATGGCGGCCCGGCCGCAGAGACGCTCGACCTCCTCCATGTAGTGGGTGGTGTAGACCACGGTCTTCCCGCTCCCGGCGAGGGCGCGGATGCAGTCGAAGATGTGGTTGCGGCTCTGCGGATCGACGCCGACGGTCGGCTCATCGGCCAGCACGACCGCCGGATCGTGAAGAAGGGAGGCGGCCATGTTGAGCCGGCGTTTCATCCCGCCCGAGAGCTCGGCGCACCGGCGGCCCGCAAACTCCTCAAGAAGGGCGAAGCCGAGGGCCCGGGAGACCCGCTCCTGCAGGGTCCGGCCGCTCAGCCCGTAGAGGGAGCCGAAGATCCCGAGATTCTCGGCAACGGTGAGCTCGTCATAAAGGGCGATCTCCTGCGGGACGGCCCCGAGCAGCGCCTTGACGGCATCGGGCTCGCGCCGCACGCTCCGGTCGCCTACGAGGATCTCCCCCTCGTCGGGATCGAGCAGGCAGGCCATGCAGCTCAGGGTGGTCGTCTTTCCGGCGCCGTTGGGCCCGAGGAGCCCGAAGATCTCCCCTTTGCTCACTTCGAAGGAGACGCCGTCGACGGCCTTCACAGGGCCGTAGGTTTTGCGAAGATCTTTGACTGTGATCAAGGAGCCCTCCTAAAAAGTGGCGGGGAGGGGGAGGATCCCCTCCTGCCGGTGACAGATAGTAAGTACCACCAGGAGGGGGCGGCAGGCAAGTGGAAAATACCGGATCTCTAGAAATCCCAGTCGCCGCAGGGGCCGCCGTGGGCGCCCATGATGTTGCGCGATCCGTCGGGATCGTTTCGGTAGGTCACCGCAATGATGAGTTAGTGACCGTAGCCTCCGTCAGATCATCGCCCAGTTCAAGGAGAAATGCCCTCTCCTCAGAGATCTCCTCGATCCCGAAAAACTCGGAAAAAGCCCGAGCCTGGTCCAGACATCTCATGGATTCATCTCTCTGACCGAGACTATGATATGCCATGGCTTTGAAGTACCACGAATGAAAGTGAGATTTGCGGTCGCTGCAGACGACGAGGTTGCGGTCCAGAACCTCGATTGCGCCTCGATAATCTCCGGTCATGTAAAGGCACTTGCCGAGGCTGAAGTGAACCCAGTTCATCTTCGGCTGTAGCGCAATGGCTCTGCGGAGCGAAGCGGTTGCGTTCGTGTAGTTTCTCTTCTCCATATGGCACTCGCCGAGGATCAAGTGAAGCAACGGATTGTCCGGATGATTGGGAAGAAGCGAGAGGATAAACTCGATAGCCTTGTCGTAGTCCCCCGTCTCTCGGTGGCACCGGACGAGGGCGTACCAGAGCGACTCTAGCTCCTCCAGGGCGGTGGCCCGCTCGATCTCCCGATCGAGCATCCTGGAAGCCTGTCCATGCCATCCCTTTTCCAAGAAGAGTTTTCCCATCTTGTACAGGATATTCCGTCCCCCCAGCATCCAATTGAATGCCGGATCTCCCGTGGCGAGCTTCGATGCG
>CAZFWM010000094.1:0-21274 GCA_964522545.1 uncultured Thermodesulfobacteriota bacterium | reverse complement strand
AAAGTGGTATAAATATGAGCCAGAGGAAGTGGGTAAAGCTTTTCAGGTGAAAGTTGAAATGAGCGTTCGTCCTAAATCGAAAGATTTGATCCCTCATGGCGGCTTCCCCCTTTTAAATTTTGTCCCAAGTGATTTTGAAATGGAGGAATGAATAGTTTTAAATATTACAAGGCGTTATTGTGTTTTGAGCGGACATGTGATTGCGTGTAATGAACATACTTATGTTACGATTATTTTAATTACAAGTCAATAGTTTTCATTTTAGAATTTTAATCTATCTCTGCATCTATTTTCGAATCTGCCTCATGAGCTGCTCCTCCATTCAAATCTTCTCTATATCTACTTACCCCTCTCCAATAGTTGACACTTTCTCGGCGTTGGACCAAAATTCCCGCCTTTATTTCGGCTTCCAAATTCGGCCCAGGATCGACGATCTCGACCTATCGAGGGGTATCTTGCTACCTCTTTTTCCCTGCTTTTCGTACATAGAGCCCATGTCGCATTACGTACCTTTGTTGGAATAACCCCCAACGCGCCTATTCAGCCGAGTTCGAGCCTCCGTAGCGGCGTTCTTTATGGAATGAACCGTCCGAGGCCGGCGGCCAGGTGCCGGACGTAGGCGGGCAGGAGGAACCGGCTCTCCAGGACGCGACGCAGGCTTCGGTTCTCCCGGAGAAGCCACTCGTTGCACTTCTCACACTCCCGGGGCATCTCCCCTGTTGCGATCCCTTCCCTCAGGCGGCTGAAGTAGCTTCCGGTCCAGATTTCACTCAAGGTTCGGCTCCGTACATTCTCGTCCGAAGCCTCGTAAAAGTTACAGCAGGGGTAGGCCGCCCCGTCGGGACGCACCACGACCTTGGTCCAGGGCTGGAAACAGGGGAGGGCGTCAATTTGTGTGTCCGGCACGGTTGTACTGCTCGGACCTGGGCTTTCGGCATCTCCGGATATGAGTCCCTCCATGTCCCGCCCCACGACGAGGCCGGGCTCGAGGAGGCTTCCCACGTTCGTGCGGATACGGGCGGACCGGGCGAGGCTCTCGGCCTTGCGTACGTATCCCGGGAGTTTGTTGAGCTCGGCGGGCCCGAGATCCAGGTGGGCCACCTTGGGAGAGCGGATGAAGGGCTCGAAGGAGATGGAGGGGATGCCCAGGTTCCGGGCCAGGGCGATCATCTCCGGGAGCTTGTCATAGGTGTCACGGAAGAGGATCGTGTTTATATGGAGCCTCGGCCGCAGACGCCTCCTCCGACGCCGGGCGATCATCAGGGCCTCGATGTTGGTCGTCAAGAGCGAAAAGGCCCCCTTCGTTCCCGTGATTACGTCATAGGCGTCCGCATCCGGCGCGTCGATGCTGATACTTATCTGTTCCCACCCTGACTTGACCACGGCCTCGATGACCTCGGTCGTAAGAAGCGTCCCGTTGGTGGTGAGAGAGCCGCGCATCCCGGCCCTCTTGGCCGCACGGATGAGGTCCGCGGCGAGCCTGCTGCGAACCAGGGGCTCACCGTCGCCGGCCAGAAAGAGCTCGCGCACGCCGAGGGCCCTGGCCTGGCGAACGATGTCTAGACACTCTTCGTCGGTGAGCTCATCCCGGTGTTCCCGGGTGACGCCGTACTGGGCCCCGCTGCAGAAGGTACACCTCAGATTGCAGTGAAAAGTAGGGTTGAGCTCGAGAGCGTAGGGCGGGGCATACCTCTTCCTTTGCCACTTCCGAAGGCGCTTTAGCTTTCCGTATGTCATGGCTCAGCCCGCATGGCTGGGAAAGATTCCCTCACCCAAGCCTTCTAACGTGGAGAGATTCGCCCTTCGAGCGCACTTTTTCACTCTGCCATTTCAAACGTTACGTTATTTAAATTCACCACAGAGGACACAGAGAGCACAGAGAAAGCAAGAGTTTGATTGCATTACCTTTCTCTCTGTGACCTCTGTGTTCTCTGTGGTTGAAAAAATCTTTTTCATAAGCTCCTCGGTTTTCATTCCTCTGCGACTTTGCGTCTCTGCGCGAGACCATTTTTTTTACCACGAAGGACAGGAAGAGCACGAAGAATGGAATCTTCTCCCAACCTCTTCGTGTACTTCGTGCTCTTCGTGGTAAAAGAAAACCAGGGAGCCCAAGCGTCAGCGTATCGTGAAGTTTGCGTCAATACTCCTCGACGGAAAAAAATGGATTTCTATTCGTGCTTCTCGAAGGTCAGGCCGTTGATTTCGAGGAGCTCGTCCAGCAGCGCTTTCGCCCTGTCCGCCGACGGGCCCAGGGGGTGTGTGATCAGGGCGCGGAATGCGGCCCGGTAGTCCCGGTGCACTCCGGCCCGGACGGTGAGGCGCTCGTAGGCCTTCACTACCTGCATGAGGCCAAGGGCGTGGGCGTCCACGGCTCCCACCGGAATCGGCTCGGCCCCATCGCGGCCCACCACGGCCGGGATCTCGGCCACCGCGTCCTCGGGAAGTCCGTCGATAGCCCCCCGGTTGTGGAGGTTCACCACGTGCTCTTCTCGTCGGTCGTTGGTGATGGCGTCTATGAGATCCACGGCCACTCTGGAGTAATAGGCCCCGCCGCGCTCCTCGAGCTGGCGCGGCTTTGTGTTCTGGCTCTCATCCCGGTACAGGTCCAGGAGCTTATCCTCGATCTCCATGACCTCCTCAGCACGCGACTTTGGCTTCGATCGGATCTTTTCGAACATCCGCCCGGGGTAGTAGTAGTAGCGGTTGTAGTAGAGGGGAAGCATGCGCAGTGCCTCGATGAGTTCGGGCTCGTAGTCGAGGTCCGGGATGTTGGCAGGGATCGAGCCGGAGACGAGGAGCTCGAGCATCCGGTCCGTGACGTCCTCGCCGTCCACGATAAGACTTCGGACCCAGGCGAGGTGGTTGAGTCCGAAGTAGTCGAGGCGGATGCGCTCCGGAGCTACGCCGAGCTCACGGGCCGCGTCCATCTTCATCTCCACGGGGATGTTGCAGAGGCCCAGGGCCTGGACCTGCGTGTGGTTGAGGATGGTCTCGGTGATGATGCCCGAGGGGTTGGTGAAGTTGATGAGCCAGGCATCCGGGGCCAGGCGCTCGATGTCCCGGCAGATATCGAGGACCGCAGGGATAGTGCGCAGCGCCTTGGCGAATCCGCCGACACCGGTCGTCTCCTGGCCGATCAGGCCGTGGCGGGTTCCGAGCCCGATGTCCCGGTGGCGGGCCTTCTGGCCCCCCACGCGGATCTGGGAGAGGATGAACCCGGCCCCATCGATTGCAACGGTCCTGTCCAGGGTGGTGGTCACCCGGAACCGGGCGCCCGCGTGAGCTGCCATGCGCCCGGAAAAAGCCCCGAGCACCTCCAGCCGCTCTGCGTCGATGTCGTAGAGGACCACCTCTTCCAGGTCCAGGTCCTCGCCCCTTGAGCAGAGCCCTTCGATGAGCTCCGGGGTGTATGTGCTGCCGCCTCCGATTATTGTTATCTTCATGATCCCTCCTGCTCCGCGGCCCCGGGAAAAGTCTCTATCGCCTTCTTCACAGCCTCCTCCGGGGCCGAGCCGTGAGCCAGGTCGAGCGCGGCGAACAGGGCCCCCAGTACAGGCTCCAGGGTGAGCCGAACAAGGCGGACGCCTCTGCTGTAAGCCGGGTCGATCCCGGCCCGCAGCGTGTCGATGATGATGGTGTTGGCAGGTTTCTGAAGGATGCTCCCTCCGAGTACCACTGGGACCTCCTCGTCCGCCTCGAAGAGGGAGCGCAGCAGGGAGTTTGTAGCCGAGACCAGGCTGCGCCCGGCCTTGCACAGGATCTCGACGGCAACGGCGTCACCCTCGTCGGCGGCCTCGAAGATCAGAGGCGCCTGCTGGGCCAGGTCGAGAGCCCGGTAGCTGTCCACGTAAAAGACCTCCACGAGATCCTCCAGTCTCTCCAGATCGAAGGTCGCAAGAAATTTTTCGTAGAGGATCGTCTTCGGCCCCCGGCCTTCGCTGCTCCTCATGGCGCAGGCGATTCCCTCCTCGACTAGATCCTGGGCGCACCCGAAGTCCCCGAAGCATCCGCCGAGCCCTCCCACGCGGCGCCGCTCGCCCCGGCGGTTTCGTCCGATGGCGTTCGTGCCGGTGCCCGAGATGAGACCGATCCCCACCCCGTCCGGGGTGCCGGCCCGGAGCGCGGCGATGGTGTCGTTCTCCAGGTGCCACAGCTTGGCCGGGTTGATCGGGTCGAGGATGGCGCGGATCGTGTCGAAGTCCTTGTCGCGGTCTGCGCCGGCCACGCCGTAGAAGGCGGCCCGAGCCCCCTTCGGATCGAGGCCCGCGGAGTTCATGGCTCCCTGGATGGCCTTGTTGAGCTCCTGGCGCGCTGAGGCACGGCCGCAGCCCTGGAAGTTGGAGGGGCCGGCCCTGCCGGCCCCCAGGACAGAGCCGTCGAGGCCCGCGGCAAGGCAGAAGGTCTTCGTAGCCCCCGAGTCGAGGCCGAGTACAAAATCCATGATGGCAGATCCTTACGCGGCAGTGCCACAACCGAAAAAATGTGTAAGCAAAGGAAAAAGGGGAAAGGGGGAAAAGGGGAAATTTTAAATATAAGATTTCTCCCTGCGGTCGAAATGACATATCCGATTTTTTACTGAATCATCATAGTAGATATTCTATATATTTTTTTCCTTTCCCATTTTTCCATTTTCCCTCTTTCCCGGTTGCTTACACAATAATCCAAGTCAAGCTCCTCTCCACAGATCGATAGGCTTTTCGTATCCCCTCGGCCGGAAGGGGAGCTCGATCTTTTTCCCCTCTCTGGAAGAAGCAAAGGCGGCGAGCATGATCTCCAGTACGGCCAGGCCGTCTTCGCCCGATTCCAGCGGGGCCGTGCCGTCTCGCACACAGGAGACAAAGTGAGAGGCCTGTTCGCTGTAGCCGTAGTTGAAGCCGTGAGCGAACCCGGGCGCTGTCCAGCCCCGGCTCTCGTTGCCCATGGGCCAGTACCCGTGCTCGCTGAATACGCGCAGGCCGCTCCCCTGTGTCAGGTCCGCTCGGAGGAGACCCTCGGACCCGAAGATCTCGAGAGTGCAGTCGGTCCCGCCGGGCAGGACCCAGCTCGCCTCGGCCATGCCGATCACGCCCCCTTCGAACTCGATGATGACGCAGGCGTGGTCCTCCGTTCGCCCGGGCCCTTTGCTCGGATTGACGCTGTCGATCTGGGCGTACACGCTGCGGGCCGCCTTCTTGCCGATGGCCCAACGGCAGAGTTCGATGCTGTGGCACCCGAGGTCCATCATGGCGCCGCCTCCGGCGCGCTCTGGGTCGTAGAACCAGTCCGAGTAAGGGCCGGAGTGCTTGAGGGTGGCCCGGACCATGTAGGGGGCGCCCAGGGCCCCTGCCTCGGAGATCTCGCGTGCGCGCGTGAACTTGGGCGCAAAACAGAGGTTCTCCGCATAGCCCAACATCACGCCGGCCTCCCGGGCGGCGTCGATCATGCTGCGGGCCTCCTCCAGGGTGAAGCAGAGGGGTTTCTCCATCACGATGTGCTTGCCTGCCCTTGCGGCCGCAAGGGCCGAGGACGCGTGCAGGTGGTTTTCCGCACAGACGAACACGGCGTCCACATCGGGCGATTCAAAGAGGGTCCCGTAAGGCGCAAAGGAATTTGCGATCCCCATTTCCAGGGCGAACTCGCGCGCCCGCTCTCCGCTCTGGGAGGCCACGGCAACTACTCCGACACCAGGGATCTGGCGCAGCGCTTCGATGTGGGCCCGGGCGATCATGCCGGTGCCGGCGATCCCGAAGCGGAGAGGACGTCCTTCATTGCTCATCCTGGGTCCTTCCTTTATGCCTCTCTTCTGGGGAGAGGTCCGTCGGACAATTATTCAAGCACGAATTCTACTGGATGGTCGGCGATCAAATCAAGGAGGTGTCCGCGTTGATTTCTCCATGCTCCCTTCATATAATCCTTCATGAAAGCCTCGCATCCTGCGGGAGCTATTGCTCATCAACAGCGAATGGAGAGGAGTCGAGCGGTGGTGAACCGGAGTTCACTCTTTGCAGTCGATCCCGACCGGCCCTTCGATCTTGTCGCGTGCGGCGGGATCTTCTTCGACCAGGAGTTCCGATCCGTCGGGTCCGTGGAGATCGATGGCCGCGAAGTGGCCGCTCTCACCTTTGACAGGGAGGAGCGCGGGAAAGAGCTCAATCTCGCCCCGGGCGGCTCGATGATCAACACGGCCGTCCAGGCGGCGCGTCTCGGACACACCGTCAAGGTCATCGGGAAGGTGGGGATCGACCCCTTTGGGGCCTGCATCCTCGATGAGATGGGACGCCGGGGGATTGATGCCGGAGGGATCATTCGGTCCGGCGACGACAGGACATCCACCACCGTCATACTGGGCAAGCAGGCCGGGGGCGAGTTCGACTTTGCCATGCTCACGTACAACGGGGCCAACGACACCTTCTGCCTGGACGACCTCCTCGCCGTGGCCCCGCCTGACAAAATCGTTCGCCTGGGCAAGGTTTTCTTCCTGGGGGATTTCTTCAGCCTGAACCAGCTTCACCATCATCTGAGCGACATCATGGCCGCAGCGCGCAAGGCGGGTACGATTACGGCCCTCGACCACGGGAGGTTCGAGCGGGCACGAACCTCCAAGCGAATGGTGGACAACCTGAAGAGCTGTATGCGCTCCGTGGATCTCTATCTTCCGGGCCGGGGCGAGCTCCTGGAGCTCACCGGATCGAAAAGCCCGGACGATGGGCTGGAAAAGGCGATCCAGGAGTTCGGTGTGCGGATGGTGGCCCTGAAGCTCGGGGCCAAAGGGTGCCGGATCAAGACCGAGCAGGAGGATGTTCATGTGCCTCCCTTTGTCATCAGGGAGGGCGTCTCCTCGGTCGGGGCCGGCGACGCATTCAACGCGGTCTTCATCGACGGGATTCTCCGGGGGGAGACCGATCTGTTCAAGCTCGGGCGCGAGGCCAACGCGGCCGGACGCCTCAGGGTGCGAAGCGGAAAATTTCCGAGCCGCGAGCGCCTTGCCACGTTCATACGGAAGAACAGCAAGTAAGGAAGGGGCCGTGCTCAGCACCCACGACATTCCGACCGCGACCGGTCGCACGGTGAGCCTGATCGTGGCGGACACGCCAGAGCAGATGGGGACCGTGGGGGCCCGGCTTGTGTGCGAGGCGATCCAGCGGGTCAAGGGCCGGGCCGCGGTGCTCGGCTTCGCCACCGGGAGCACGCCGGTCCCGCTCTACGATGAGCTGATCAGCCTCTACCAGGAAGGGGAGATCTCCTTCCGGGATGTGGTCACCTTCAACCTCGACGAATATGCGGAGCTCCCCCCCTATCACGCCAACAGCTTCCGTTTCTTCATGGACGAGCACCTCTTCCGATACGTGGACATACGCCCGGAGAACATCCACTTTCCCAACGGGCTCACCCGGAACGCGGCCGAGACCTGCCGGCGCTATGAACAGAGGATCCACAAGGCCGGCGGCATCGATCTCCAGATCCTCGGGATCGGGGTCAACGGCCACATCGCCTTCAATGAGCCGGGCTCGGACAGGGACACACGCACCCGCCTCGTGAAGCTTTCGGAGCGCACCATCCAGGACAACTCCCGCTTTTTCAAGGACGGCTCCACGCCGCCCCGCTTCGCCATCACCATGGGGATCGGAACGATCCTCGAGGCCGGGGAGATACTCCTGCTCGCCAGCGGTGACGCCAAGGCCAATGCCGTCTACGAGGCGCTGTGCGAGCCGGTCAGCCCCCAGGTCCCCGCCTCCTTTGTGCAAGAATATGAGAGGCCGTGCACCGTCATCATCGACTACGAGGCGGGAGTGGAGCTCTCTCTTTAGGGATGAGAGGGATTCGGGGGCGGGCTACTTGTATGAGAACCGCTTCGTCATTGCGAGGAGCGCCAGCGACGAAGCAATCCGCTTTGCTCCCCGGCAGTCCGACCTCGGTGGATTGCTTCGCTTCGCTCGCAATGACCCGAGGGGTGCGTCACTGCAAATACGCTTTTTGTGAGCAATGCGGATCGAACAGAGAGTCGAGATAGGGACCTTTGAGAGGGTGATGCCGATCTACGGGTTGATCGGCGTTGCAGGTCTCCTTGCCGCCCGGCTCCTCCCCCTTCGCGAAACCCTTCCGCGCTGCATGTTTCTCTCCTGGACCGGAATTCCCTGCCCGGCCTGCGGATCAACCCGGGTTGTCGAGGCCCTGGCCCACGGCCGGCCCGCAGAGGCGCTCGCTGCAAATCCCCTGGCCACCGCAGCCGCGGCGGTCCTCGTGCTCCTGGCGACGGTCGCCCTGGCCGCGCGCGCCCTCGGTCGCCCGCTCCCTGCCCTTCGATTCGGGCCGCGCGATAAGCTCGCCGTACGCTTGACCGCCGCGCTCGCCTTTCTCCTGAACTGGACCTACCTGATCATCCGAAATAGCTGAAAACTCCCCTTCGGACCGCAGGAGTCTCCATGATGAGCCGCACCCTGGCCCCGGGGTCGACCTCGAGGATCCAGGCGTGGATCTTTCGGTACATCTCCACGCGAAGGGGCTTGAAGTAGCGGAGCTTCCCGTCGGGGCCCGGAAAGGACTCATCCAGGAAGAGGGGGCAGGACGGGAACCGCTTGCGCGCAAGCGACTCGAGGCCGGGGGTGTACCGGAATATCCCGAGATGCCAGGACTCGATCCGAGCCGGGGCGAGCCGCTCTCCTACCATCCGGACGATGGAGCGATAGCCCTCCTCCCACCCGGTGTACCGCACGACCGGGTCGAGGCGAAGGCCGACCCGCCATCCCGCCTTCTGACATCGGGATGCCGCGGCGAGGCGGTCCTCCGGAGACGCCGTGAGCCCCTCGAAGCGGCGCCAGACCTCTTCGGGGCTCAGGGTCCATGAGGGCACCATGTTATCCGGAACCGCCGACGGGCCGGACCCCTCGGAGGGGATGCCCTCTAGGAGGCCATTTACATGGCCGCTCTTGGTTCGTATCTCGAAGGTGATCTCAGGGTGCGATGCGGAGGCTCGGATCAGGGCCTGGGCCGTCCCGGTGAGCGGGTCCAGGGCCAGCGGGTCCCCCATCTCACCGGCGAGCAGGCGGGCGCGGCGAGGCCGCCCGCTCATGGCGGCGAGGTCCTCAGCGAGCCTCTCCCTGTTGACGAAGACCGTGGGAACGCCGTGGTCGAGGTAGTGCTGGAGGTAGCAGTAATGGCAGTCGAAGGGGCATCCGTGCTCCAGGAGGAGGAAGTCGACGGGATCGGCCTCCGGCGCGCGCCCCTGGGGAAAGGGTTTGACAAAGGGGCCTTGCCGGAGGGCGAGGAAGAGACGGCGCTTCTGCACCTCGAGAGGCGCGCCCTCATCGGCGAGCCGCCGGGCCAGAGAGGGGCCGTCCTCGACGATCTCGACCGGCACGTCATGCAGGCGTTCCAGGATCGAGGATGCAAGCTCGAAGCCCTCGGCGCCTTGTTGGATATAGATGAGTTCAGGGTGAAAGGTCATGGGTACTCGTAATTATCTTCATGAACGAACCAGGCGAAGCAGCTCATCAATGGTCCCGCCTTTCAGCCCGTGTCCCAGGCGGTCGAGGGTAAGCGCCAGCTCATCGCGGCTGCGCACCTCGATCCGGATCGATAAGGAGTCTCCTTCGAAGTAACGGTCCGCACTGATTCGCATTGTATGATCGGAGCCCAGCGAGCCGGCCGTGCGCCGGAAGTCGGATGTCCTCTCTGTCAGTTCGGGATAGCGCATCGCCTCCAGCTCTCGTCGCAACCGGCCAAGTCGCTCTCGCGGGGAAGTCCCCTCCGCTTCCAGGGCCTCCCGTATCGCTGGGCTGGCAAGGAGTCCCTCCAGATCCAGGCGGAGGATCTCTTTGAGGTCCCTGATCAAAGCGACGATCTCGCGGCTCTCGTTCAGGTTTGCCCGGCACCGGCGCGCCAGCAGCCGCAGCAGCGTGGAGCGATCTTCCGGGGTCGCCCCGGCGATGAGGGCGGCGTGCCCCACGGTGATCGTGTCCTCCCGGATGGACTCCAGGACCTCCTCTCCAAGGCGCGCCGCGGCCAGATAATTTTCGACGACCTTTTCCGAGGGGGGGAGACCTAAGAAGGGGGCCACATCCGAGGAGAGCCGGCGAGCGGAAAGGCCGAGCCGCTGATGGAACTTGTCGAGGGCGACGGCCCGCTCTTCGTCGCTCCATGCCCGTGTATGGGCGTCTTCATGGAGGCTCATCCAAAGACGGGCCGGCTCGTCGAGGTCCTCCTCGGGGATGAGGCGCGCCGGCACGGAAGTGAGACCGGCGGCGCGGGAGGCGAGCAGCCGGCGGCATCCGAACAGGACCTGATGAGGATGCCCTTTGCGCCGGATCAGGGCCACAGGATGGAGAAGGCCGACCGCGCGGATGGAGCGGGCCAGCCCGTCCACTTCCGGCCGCCAGGAAAAGCTGTATCTGAAGAAATCCTCGCCCTCCATAGCGATTTCGTCGAGCATCACCATTTGGATTTCCATTTAGGCTATCTCCTCGATGACTTTGACGGTCTCTCTCGCGGCCGCCTCCCAGGTCAGGGGCGCGGCCGCCCGGCGGCCCGCTGCGGCCACGTCGTCCGCCTCGGCGCGGTTTTCGAAGGTCCGGCGCATCAGGGCAGCGAGATGATCCTCGCTGGGAGCGGCGATGAGAGCCTCGGGGTGCTCGTGGTCGTACTGGACGGGCCCGGCCGGGACTAGCGTGTAGTCGATCAAATAGGCGGCACCGTCGCGGCAGAAGTCGAGGTGCCCTCCGTAGCCGGTTGCGATCACCGGCCGGCCGCAGGCCATGGCTTCGAGGATGGCAAGCCCGAATCCCTCCGAGCCGCTCGGCTGAACATAGCAGTCGCATGCAGCATAATACCCCCCCATCGAACCGGGGGGCTCTTGGGAGACGATCAGGCGAACCCGAGGCGGGTCGGGACGGGATGCCAGGGCGGAGTCAACAAGCTCGGACGGGTCCGGGCCCTCCCACTGCCGACGCCGATCCGAACAGGGTAGCGCATAGGACGCCTTGATGAGGAGTCGGACCGGATCCCGTCGACTGAAGGCCCTGGCATAGGCCCGCAGGAGGAGATCGGTCCCTTTTCGCCGGTGTGGCATGGCGATGTGGAGGAAGGTGAATTCCTCTGCAGCGAGGTCAGCGGGTGGTCGGAGCCCGGGGTGAAAGACGGAAGGGTCATGGCCGTACGGGACGAGGCGAAGCCGGTCGGCCGGGATGCCGCTGGCAAGCATGATCTCGAAACAAAAGCGGCTCGGCACCAGCAGCCTGTCGAGATGGTCGCGGATCGCTGCGGCCCACCGCTGAGGGAGAGGGCGCGTTTCGTACACCAGCATTCCGACCTTGATCCGCCCTTCCAGCTTCCAGTAATTTGGAGGGTATTCGAAGGAGAGAACCACATCCCCGCGGCTCGATCGGCCCAGAAGGCGGCGTAGTCGATCGTCGAGGGGAAAGTCGGGATCGAACAGAAAGCCGCGGCAGCCGGTGGCGCTTACGTCGCACCCCAGCGCGTCCAGGGCCGCAGTCATCTCCCGGCCCACCAGTGCCCAGCTCACGGGTGACTTGAGGAGGCCGAAGTAATGGATCGATAGAGACATGGTGCCGCCTAAGGAGAAAAAACTTGGGGATAATGGTATGTGGATGGATGGCCGAATTCAACCCCAGCGTTTGCTCGGGGCGGCTTGGGGAAATAGGAATTTGCGGTTTACATGATTATTCTGGTAAAATAATGAAAGTCTGGACTCCGAATCGGCAACCAGCTCTGGAAAATTCCTGCGATATCTTGACAGTGGACGGTGCAGGTGGCATGCCTGGACTTGGAGCTGGGGCCGGTCTGTTACCATCTGAAAGGAGGGTGGGTATGGCTAGAAAAAAAAACTCGGAGCGGCGGAAACACCCACGTATCAAGACGAGCTTCGGAGCAAAGCTGAAGGGATACGAGGGGTTCCTGCCAAGCTTTCACTCGGATGTGGAGGTGATCAATCTGAGCTGCTCCGGGGCCTACCTGAAGATTCACCACCAGGTCGAGATGTTTACGAAGACCGAGGTCCGGATGTTCCTCCCGATCAAAGAGGGGAACAAGATAACCGAGCGCGAAATAGACATTGAGGGGATCGTCGTACGGGTGACCCCCGAGGAGGCCCAAGGCCATGCCGGGGAGTACCAGGTGGCGATCTTCTTCCCCTCGCTCAATCGTCTGGAGAAACAGTACATAGAAGAGTACGTCAAGCAGCACTCCTGAGCGCCTCGAGGCCAGGGAAGGAAGCCCCATGTACATCTGCCCCAACTGTTCGTACGAGACGGATCGGTCCTCCTGCCCGAAATGCGGTGCAGAGATCGGACGATTCCTGGAAGAGAGCGTGTGCGACATCACGCTCACCGGTTTCAGTGACGACGTCTCACGGCAGAAGGTCATCGAATATCTCTTGTCTCTCTCGAGGAGCAAGAACATCGAGAGGATCAAGCGCTCCATAGAAAAGCTCCCTGTGAAGATATACAGGGAGATACCCCAGTACAAGGCCGAGGGGATCGTCAAGCGGTTCGAGGACATGGGGGCCCAGATCGAGGCCCAGACCAAGACCCGGAAGGTGAAGGTCGATGAATTCTTCCAGCATGAGTTCGAGGAGCGCTCTTCAGGAGAGCCGGTCCAGACTCAGCCCCCGCCCCCGGTGCGGCCCTCGAGGAAAAAGCCTCGGATAATCGGCGCCGCTGCGGTACTGATTGTTGCGCTGGCTGTATTGATCTATTTTCTTTTTCTGTCTCCCGCCCCGGATCGTGGAAAAAAACAGGTCAAGGACACAAAACAACAGACCCTGGCCAAGAATAAAAATAAGCAGAAGATCAGGACAGACATAGCGAACCGGAATAAGAGGCCGCATCCCAGGAGCCAGACCAAGAAGGATACGAAGGGTTCCTTCAGTAGGCTACAGAAACCTCCGTCCCGGTCCAGGCAGGAAGGGAGGACCGGGGGAGACGATCGTTTCGATGCGGCCGGAAGGACCCGGCCCGATAAAAAGGAGCCCGGACGTGAGAGCCGGAGTCAAGAGAGGGGGGCGGAGATCAAATGGGGGACCCTGCTCAACAAGCGGCCTACGGATCTAAACACACATCCCATCGAGATGGACGGAACGGTCGAGGAGGATCTGGCCTACACCCACAACCAGAGGGGGGTCGAGCTCTTCGGCGAGCAGAAGTACGGTGAAGCCCTGGAGGAGTTCGAAGCGGCCTCAGGCGAATCGCCCGACCGGGAAGAGATCGTCTTCAACGTCCTCAACACCCTGCTCACCATGGGCTATGATGCCCTGTCGCATAGCAACTATGATGAGGCCCGGGATACCTTCGGCAGGGCCCTCGACTACGATCCGAACGATCCCTTTGCCCAGAAGGCCCTGGGGATAACAAGCCTTTTTCAGGATTCGTACGAAGATGCCACTCATCACCTGGAGCTGGCCCTCGAGGCATCGGAGGACGAGGCGGACAAAGAGGTCCTGCTCGCACTTGGCCGCGCGTATGCGCTCACCAATCAGTCGAGCAAGGCGATCAAGTATCTGGAAGAGTACCTGAAGCTGAATCCTTCCGACTCCCAGATCCGCCGCTATCTCAATGAGATCAAGGAAGGGTAATAGTTATTGTAAATTGAAGATTGCAAATTGCATATTGTAAAGTAAGGAAAAAAGGCGGCGCGGTTGAACACCGCACCGCCTTTTTTTTAACTGCTACTCTTGACCTAGTACTCCTCTTCCAGCTCCTCGATCGGATCGTGGGGGCAGACCTCTCCCACGTAGGTGATCTTCAGGATCATGTCGTCGAAGAAGAGAGGAATGGCCATGGGGCTGCACGTGTCGAGCCAGCACAGGAGCCAGGACGGAGTGTCCGAGACCCCTGTGGGGTCGATCTCCTGGTAGACCTGAACATGGCTCATCTTGTCCCAGTTGTACTGGGAGAGGCTCGTGTAGTATCCCCCGCCATGGGTTCTCGTGATGGAGGGGCTGTTCAGGGCCGGGGCCCACGGTTCGGGGATGCGGACGTAGCGGGTCGTGATCGGATCGGCGTCTCCCGGGAAGATCATGTTGAAGCCCCCGCAGGCGCAGAGCATCTTTTTCACGGCCACGGCCGGCTCAAGGTGACGCTCCACCTGGACCGGAACAGCAGTCAGGCAATAGGGCGACTTGGTCCACCCGAACTCGTTCACGTCCTCGGCCAGAGAGCTCTCGTAGAGGAGCTCCACCCTGTAGCACCCGCTGCGAAAGGTGGTGCGGGGAGCGTACTCGAGAAGCTCCGGCTGGGTGTCGGCAATCGCGGCCAGCTCCGAGAGATCGGCCATCAACTGGGCGTGGGCGGCAGGAATGCCGGTGAACGTCCAGGTTAGAGCCAGAATGAATGCAACAGCGCAAATCGTCATCTTTTTCATCGTCTTTTCCTCCTTCATCATGGATTTCGAACATTGGGGTTCAACAACCGCGGATGAAGGGGCCGGCACATTCCCACCCTGAAACATGATGTCGACCGGGGCTAATCTTTTGATCATCCCTCCTCTCCGTAGCCCGGTCGGGGCCGAAAAAGGGTATGCTCGCACATTCCTCTTCCTTTCCTTATCCTCTCAGATTTGATAAGATAGAAAGAGGTTGTGGGGAAGAGGGGCCGTCCTCTTCTATCATCCGGACCGTTTCTACCCTGAATGGCAGGCCGGATGCCCGCAACAACCTGGGCCCTGGAAGCGTCCCTTCCGGGGCCTTCTTTTATCCTGACGTTGCATAAAGACGCATGCGTCTTTATGCAACGTCAGGATTCAGTCAGAGATCGTAATAAACCATTAAATATCCACTACGGACACTCGCAGATCAGGCCGGGAGGATCCTCTTTGAGCCTGATCCTGCCCAGCGATATCGGTGACTGCGCCTCCTCATGCTCCACGCACAGCTCGGCGCTGAGAGATTTATGCTCGAGGAGCAACTTGTAGACCCCGTCCGAGCCCAGCTGCTCGAAGCGGAACTGAAAATATCCCTGGCCGTCGGTCCTCGTCGTCGCCGCCGGCTCCGCCGGATCGCAGACATTGGTCAGAGTAGCTTGCACATTCTCCAGCCCAAACAAACTCGATGTTATTTCCGGATCGGGGTGAAGCAGAATCTTTGAGTTGCCGCCTTTGCGGGATCCCGCGTTGCCGCCCGCGAGCGAACCCGTCTCGCCCGTCTCCAGCTCGTGTGGCTCAAGGGGTGCCAGCGCATAGCCGGTGATCGCGATACCCCGGGTAATGTCATCTATGCGGATCTCGACCTCCTTGATGAATTCGACTTCGAGGAGAGGCTCATCCGCAACCCGCTCCACGCTCTCGATGCCCCACGGAGAGGTGTCCCCCCCCCTAGAAAGCGGGGCCCCGATATCGACCAGGAGCTTCCTGTGCTTGCGGGCGACGAGGAGCGGATGGGCCTGAGGGTCTCCCCCGTGCTTCTGTTGCCAGGTCACGTTGTTCCGGTCGCATTCATCATAGTCCTGCCGTATCCGGGCGATCTGCTCGGGGGCCAGCTCGGGATCGAGGGTGATGTAGTTGCTGAGCTCACCAGCCTCCTGTGGCCTCGGATCCACTATTCCCACTCCGGCGTCGCGACCTTCTTCTTCCATCTCGGTCACCACCAGAGCGATGTCGAGGTCGTCCGGAGGCGGATACTGGGGGAGCTCCACGCCAAAGTAATAGAAAGCGGGATTGGGTCCTGTCGTATCGACGGACTGGAGGAGAGGGGAACTCTCGTCGCTGCGATCTCCGTAGATGATTCCGCCGAAGTAGAACTCACTCCGATTCATCGGATTGTCCGACGGAGCCCGGAAGAAGAACCAGTCCCACAGGAACAGGAAGACCTCGGGCGGATCGATGCCGCCCGGGCTCCGGGGCATCGAGTCCGCAGGGCCCGGTGCAAAAACGGCAAGGCCCATGGTGAGGAACGCCGTGAAAGCTGCCTTTCTGACTGACTGCATATCTCCTCCTCTTGTCCGCTTGAGTCTTGTCAACCGCCCGGCCCCGTGAGGATAAAGGGCGCCCAATAGAAAGGATGGGCGTACTTCGGTCTTATGTCTGCCCGGCCGAGCATCAGGTCGACCTGTGCTTCGCGCAGCGCCTCTGCAGGAGGGCGCCTCATGAGATGATCATAGAATCGGCCCATGAAGGCCGCGGCCCCGGCGGCGTCGACCTTCCAAAGGGTAGAGACCACCGAGCGGGAGCCTGCAAAGAGAAAAGCCTCGACCAGGCCGATCGGCTCGTCGGCCCTGCTGATCCGGCCGATCCCCGACTCGCAGGCGCTGAGCACGACCAGCGGCGCGCGCAGATCCATGTCGAAGGCCTCATAGGCCTCGAGTAGGCCGTCGTCGTCGGCGTCCTCTGCAAGCCGCATGTACGAGAACATGGGGCTTGCAGGATCGAGTACGCCGTGGACGGAGAAGTGGATGATGTCGGCTTCTCCACAGAGAGCCTTCACATCGCTCTCCTTCTCCAGCGCGGTGAGCCGGTACCCAAGCGATTGTATGGCCGCCTGCTCGGCACGGACCGTTTTGGTGAGGTCCGCCTCGACGCTTCGTACGATCAGCATGTTCGCCGCCTGCAGGGGCGGCGCTTCGGGGCGGTCCGCTAGTAATGCGTAAATGCTGGCGCTCGGAGCATAGCTTAACGGGTAGGCCTCTGTGAGGAGGCCATCAGGCCCTCGAAGGAGCTGAAAGGGGAAGTGGTGGAGGGCGCCGTAGGGCACAATACAGAGCCGCTCCACCCTGCGGGCGCGAAGGGCATGGTCGATCGGGGCGATGAGCAGATCATAGAGTGCCCGCGCCTCAGACTCGTCCCAGGTGGCCGGTTCAGGAGAGTCCCCGGCTAGGGCCACTGCTCGCCGTATGTTTTCTAGGCGCTCCCGGAGCAGACTGGCGGGGCAGTGGACCATCTTCATTTGAAGGCTCTCCCCGGTGAGCAGGATCACCACGATGCGGTCGTCCAGGAGAAAGTACTCGATCAGGCCCTGCCCCGGCTCGAGTCGCCGCTGAACATCCTGAGCCTCCATGCTCGGCCTCTCCAGAGTGGCCCGCTTTATGTTGGCCGCCTCGACCTCCATCAGGAGCCGTTCGCGTGCTTCGCCGAGCTTCCGGGCCTCTCTCCTCCATTCAGTCAGGGCAGGTCTTCGCCGTTCCGGAAGCCGCTTCATCTCTACATCGATCTTCTGGCGGAGGAGGCGCAGCGATGCATCCATGGCGTGGAGCTCATCGCGTAGGCGGGCGTCGTCGGTGGTGTACATGTCGATCCGGCTCCCAAGGATGTCGAGCAGGGCCCGCGCCTTGGCCTTCTCTATGTACTTGAAGACATCCTCGGGATTGTCCTTTTCCAATAGGAGGCGAATGATTCCGTGATAGACGGCCATCTTGCTTTCGACAAAGGCGGACCGGTGCTCCCTAAGAAAGAGGCGATATCGCATGTCTTCGACGACATCCATGGCGAGGTGATATTGCTCCAGGGCCTCATCGGGGTGCCCGGCAAGCTCGAGAGCGGCCCCCTGGCGTTCGAAGGCCTTCCAGAGGAGCTCCGGGAAGTCCATTGTGCGGCTCATCCGCCCGGCCTTTGCAAAGTGATCCGCCGCACTTTTCACCCGGCCCTGCTCGAGGTCGACTTCGCCCAGTCCCAAGAGAGCCAGGGCCTCACCGCGAGGAAACAGGATCTTCTTGTGAATCTCCATTCCCTCCCGGATCGACGCCCCGGCCATGTCCAGGTTGCCGAGCTTTCTCTGCACACCCCCGAGGTAGATCAGCGAGAGCCCTTCGCCGTCACGGTCACCGATGGCGCGTTTGATCTCTAGGCTCCTCGAGTAGTAGGCGAGGGCGGTTTGAAAGCAATCGGATGGAGTGGTATCCCCATCATGAGGATACTCCTTGTCTGGTTGAAAGTTGGCGCTCATCTCATAGGCCAGGCCCAAGTTGTGATAGGCTTTGGACTCCCCGAGCCGGTACGCGAGCTCTCTGTAGATCTCGAGGGCCTGTTTGAGTAGGTCGATCGCCTGAACGCTGAGGCCCATATTGAGGTACGTGCCTCCGAGCCCCATGAGGCTGTGTCCAAGAAGCCGACGGTCGCCAGACGTGGCCGCCTCATCACGGGCCACCCTGTAAAACTTTTCGGCTCGTCGGAGATCGCCGATAAAGAGGTGGACATTGGCCATGAGTATAGCGTCCTCGGCGGCCCCGCCGGGGTCCCCGGCGGCCGTGTCCTTTTCACGGGCCTTGCGCAAGGTGTTCACGGCCTCTTGGTAATTCCCCTGTTTTTCCTGGATCCGGCCTATCTCGCGCAGGCACTGCGCCTCGCCCGCCGCCGCGCCCAGAATGCGGTATATGGAGAGGGCTCGATCGAGCTCCACAGTCGCCTCTGCGTACCGATCCTGTTTCGTGAGTATCTTGCCGCACATCATGCGGGCGTACGCGGTGATGCTGTCATGAAGAGTAGGCGCATCGAGGAGGCGCCGGAAAGCCGAGAGTGCTTCGTCGTAGCGCTCTTCAGTCCAGCATCGCTCCCCCTCCTCTGCAAGGCGTGCCTTGTGGTCGCAGGCCCAACAGGAGAGGAAGATGAACAGAGCCGTCGTCAGCGCCCCGTTACGGAGAATTCCGCCGGTCCGGGTGCGCCCTTCAAGGGGTCTGATAATAGAGCGAATCGATGTCATATCGAACGATCTTCCCACTTCCCCACTCCCGGATTGTGGTCTCTGCCGCCTTGATGTCGGCATCCGAGAGTAAGGAGTCTTGGTGTAAGGTCGAGGCCTCTGCGTCGGCCGTGCCCGGCCACAAAGTCCGAATCAACTCTACAAGGTCTTCCAGGGATGAGCGCGGGATCGGCTCCGAAGAACAGAGGAAGGCGGCCAGGAAGCTGCCGGACCTGTCCCGGAAGAAGCGGCCCGCGGGGATCTCAAGGAGTTTCACCCCCTCACCGATCTGGAGCCGCACATAGGGCTCCTCGTCCGCGTCGGTACGCAGCGTGGCCGAAGAGACGCCGCTCAGAGGCGGGACGATCAGAGCATCGTGGAGCCTTCCCCGACTGTCGATGAAGATCCCCTGCCACCATTGTTCCGGGGCCTCGTCCGGAATATCCACACGCACCAGGTCTCCCGGGCGGATCTCATTCGCGGCGCCTGCAAGGCCGGTAGACGGCCCCTTCACTCCGGACGGGGTGTAGGAGTAGATGGCCACATCCGCCCCCCGGGGGAACTCTGTTCGCTGCTGCATCAGGGCCCATGCACCGGCCACTACGAGAAGGGCCGAGAAAGCGAACGCGAGAGAGTGGGAGTAGCGAGGCCGCAACAGCCCCGGCCCGGGCCGTCCCATCCGGCGAAGCATTTCTTTGATCCCACTGCGATGTCTGGTGATGATCGATTCGATGCGGGCGTCCAGGGAGCTCAGGGCCTCCTCCGTCACAGCGGCCGCCGAGACTCGGGACCGCGCCGTCTCGAGAGGCTGGATTTTTTCAGAGCGGCGAATCGACGAGGCGATGATGTCGAGGCTATGGGCGCAGAAGTCGCACCGACCGAGATGGCGGGCAATACGGCGCGCCTCGGTTGTGCTCAGGGTTCCCTCGAAGTAAGAGCCAAGTCGCTCGGCCGACGGGCATCTCCATCCGGGCCGAGTATTGCTACCGTCCGTCTTCAGGGCCTGGAGTGACTTGTTGAATTCGTGCTCTCCCGCGTCCATGAGTATCTCCTCGCCGCCCCGCACAGTGCCGGGGTCAATCGGTTGAGCTGGACATTTGGCTGCTCTCGAAGGAATAGAAGGCAGGGGAGGGGGAAACGTGACAAAAAAATTCTAACGAGTAATGCTTTTCAGCGTCGGCCCGGTCGGGGGCCTTTATGGTCGCTCAGCCGGCAGTAGTGGTCCCACAGGAGGTCGCGCAGGCGCTTCCTCCATGTGCGCACAACTTCAGGGCTCACCCCCTCCATGGCGCATATGTCGCCGACGGTGAGGCCGGTCTTGAAGAGGAGCCGGTAAAAGCGCCGGCCCTTGGGCGTGAGCTCGGCCATCACCCGGTCGTCGAGACGTCCGGCGAGCTGGCGAGCGGCGATCTCCTCATCGTGCGGGGTCGAAGGGTTCGGCTCCTCCTCGTCCAGGGGGACGTTGAAGGAGTCCCGGGGAGCGCGGCGCAGGAGGCGGCCTATTTCGCGGGCCGCGACCTGGCGCGAGCAGACGGCGAGCCAGGTGGCCAGAGAGCAGCGCTCTTCATACCGGCCGAAGTGGGAGTGGATGTGCTGGAAGGCCTCCTGGAAGATATCGTCCCGGTAATGCCACAGATCCTTTTCGCAGCCCATGCGCCGCATCGTCTCTACAATGGCGTGCATCATGATGCCCCGATGGAGCCGGTAGACCTCGAGCCATGATTCTTCCGAGCCCCGGCGACACTCCCTCACTAGCTCTCGCTCTCCGGTCCGGTCCCGGGCGGACTTCTCGACAGGCACGGCATTCGGCCGGGCCCACGGGACCGCCCTTTTTGAGTCGATCTCGAGAAGAAGTCCCTTTTTTGAGGCATGAGAGCCCATTCGTACCCCTGAACCCGATGAGACGCGCGTGATGTCATTTGTGTTACATCTATTAATACGTTCTGCATCTTATTTTCCTAACAAAGAATTGAGTTTTTCATACTGATTTTTGGTTGACAGAGATGCACGAAGGAAAGTAACGTGTCCTATCCGGGTTCGGGCCGGAGAATGAGGAAAGTCCACAACGCACTTACGATTAGGGAAAAGGAGGAACAACATGCCGGGCGTGCACAAGATGAAGAATACGCCGAGCTTCAAGAAGATCGCCATCAACACCTGGGTCTCGCCCAACGATCCCACGATCTACGGGACCATGCGTCTCGACATGACCCAGGCCCTCAAGTTCATCGAGGCCCAGCGCGAGAAGCACGAGGAGAAGGTGACGGTCACCCACCTCGTGGCCAAGGCCGCGGCCTACGCACTGAAGAAGTGTCCTGAGCTGAACGCCAGGATCGCCCGGCGCAAGATCTTCATCCGCGACACGGTGGACGTCTTCCTCCAGGTCTTTCTCGGCAAAGGGGAGGACCTCTCCGGCGCCAAGATTGAGAAGGCGGATCAGAAGAAGCCCCATGAGATTTCAGGGGACCTGCGCCGGAAGGCCGAGCTCATCCGAAAGCGCGAGGACCCGGAGCTGGCCAAGATCCAGAAGATGCTCAAGTTCATGCCGAGCTGGGCCGTCTGGCTCTTCTTCAAGCTCATCGTGTTTCTCATGTACGAGCTGAATCTCGACCTCTCCTTCCTAGGGATGCCCAAAGACCCCTTCGGGAGCGTCATGGTGACGAGCGTGGGGATGTTCGG
>CAZFWM010000093.1:0-21375 GCA_964522545.1 uncultured Thermodesulfobacteriota bacterium | reverse complement strand
GCTGAAGGAACATACCCGCTACTTGGATAACCTGCATCACATAAACCGGACCTGGGACCTTGATGTTGACGAGCCCGATGAAGTCGATTTTCTCGAAGATGGAGACAGGTGGAGGTCGTCTTCCCAGCATACGATCAAACCGCTACGCCACAAGGAGCCTTTGTCTGAAGATATCCTTCGTAACCAGCAGCCCCTTCACCAGACCCTTCGCAAGCCTCATCTGCTCTTCCACATAAGGGCACTTGCTGAGTCGGAGGCAGTGGCCCGGCTTCTCGGATCCATGGTCGCGGAATCTGCCTTCGCCGAGGGGAGCTATCGGCTTTTTCCTTACACCAGGGGTGATGGAACATTCGAGGAGGCCGTTAAAAGAATGAAAAAGGGGAGAGTTTTTGCCCCTCCTGTCCATGAGCATATCTTCAAAGATCGAAATGCGAGCCTCTATTCAGGGCTTGAACGACTCGGCCATGTAGCGCCTGTGGAGGAGCTCTCAGGGGTATTTCGGTTGCCTGTAGCCTCTTACGGTTCTCCCTGCTGCATCCGTAAGAATACAGATCCCAAGCCTGAGGACATTCGGAATCTTATTGTTCTCGGATACGACGAGGATCCCCCTCAAATAGAAGCGGAGGTTACTTAAATGAGAATGGCGAGAGGAATCACGATCAATAACCTTGTCAAGCATGCTTTTATCAGTGGAATGCCCGGATATGGCAAAACCACAGCAGTCTTGAACATACTGATACAGCTACACCGGCTTGGCATCCCCTTTATCGTTTTTGAACCTGTGAAAACCGAGTATCGCATTTTCAAAACATTAAAGAATCATGTCGATGAAGTTGTCCGGTCCCTTGCGGAAAGTCTTGAAATCTATACCCCGGGCAACGAGCTTATCTCTCCATTGAGGTTTAACCCATTATTGCTTCAGCCCGGTATAGGCTGTTATGAACATATTGAGAATCTACTCGCTAGTTTCATGGCAACCTTTCCCATTTTTGGATCTATACCTGCCTTAATCGGAGAAGCGCTCGAGCTCGTATACGAAAAATTTCCAGATCCTAATCAGCCTCCGACTATGAGTGACCTAGTAGTTGCTGTGAAGGAGGTTTTAACCACCACAGAGTACACCTCGGATACGGGTTTAGATATGCGGGCAATTCTGAAATTACGTTTGGGCTCATTGACTCGCCGTGATACAGGAAAAGTCTTCCAGTGCAATAGAAATATCCCGAGCATGGATAGGCTCATGAAAGTCCCGACCCTCATTGAAATGGATGGTCTTCCTCAAGATCCGACTTGTCTACTCACGCTGTTTCTCCTCACAGCTATTCGAGAATACATCAAGACATCACGTACGCCAGGCAGCGGACTTCAACATGTTCTTGTCATTGAGGAGGCCCATTCTATCGTTGGTCCTAACACAGATGCCGCACCATCAGAAATCGCGGCAAATCCCAAAGCATATGCCGCTGATTTCATCTGCCGCATGCTCACCGAAGTTCGTGCTCTGGGAGAAGGGATTATTATCTGCGATCAGCATCCGAGTAAGGTTGCGGCCGAGGTGATAAAAAGTACGGCTTCGAAACTCGCATTCCTTCAAGTGGCAAACGAAGACCGTGAACAGATTGGCGGTACCATGCTCTTTGGCCCTACTGAAATGGAAGATATTGCAAGATTATTGCCTGGCGAAGCTTTCATCATCACAGAAGGCTATCACGGCCCTCGACGTATTCATGCAGTCAATGTTCACCAAGAGCTTGACCTAGACAGTCCCCCTGTCAACGAGGAGATCCTACCGCATATCTCTGAAGATAGCTGGTTTCAAGAGGCAGCTTCAGCCCGCATGACAGCTGAGCTTGAACAGTTAAAAAGCCACATGGATCAATTTGATGATCAGAGGATTTCAATAGACGAGCGGCTTATTAGCCTCATCGAACTGTATCCTCGCGTACTGGAGCGATCAAATGGAAGAGAAAAAACGCGGCAGATTGATGCCCTCTGCCGGGAAGCGCAAAAGCTCAGCGTGGAGCTTTCAACTGCATATAGAGATTTCGTCAGGGGACCGTATCGGGCTTTTCTGGATGACGGCGAAAAAGCTCGTGTGAAAGATAAGGATCTCCTGAAATTGAGAGAAGCCCTTGTTCGTCGATTTGAATCGGTCATCGAGAAGGACACGAAAGAATTTATTGAGAGAAATAAGGAGCGCATTCGCGAATGGAAGGAGAGCAAAACCTAAGGAGGTAACGCCATGGCCAGGAGAAGAGAATTACCCTCGCGGAGGGAAGTGTCTGAGAAGGTCGATACAAGCAAGGAGAAGATGCACGAGAAAGAAATCGAGCTCGATATAACCACCTTAGACGTCGAGACGGTAAGGGAGACTCTGGAGAGCCTCGATTTTGAAGGGACATCCGAAGGATCCGAGGAGGTCGAGGGGGCCATCGAAAACGCAGAAAACATTACTGTGGACGAGTTCGATCGGGAAGATGAAGAACTCGAGAGGATTCAGGATGAAAATGAGGTCTACGAAGGCGAAATGAATGAACGCTCTGACAGCTCGGAGTCGGATCTGGAAAAGATAAGAGATGCCAGTGGACGAATCGAAACGAAAGAGGCCGTGAACAAACTGGCTGAAGCTAAAGAGTCATCGTCCAGAGATATCGAATTTCTGAAGGAGCAGATTGACCGAGCCAATGGAGCAAGGAAAGAGAGCGAGGAAAAGCAAGTCCCGCGTCATAGGCGAGTACACGCTGGAGGAAAATAATATGAAATCGCGGGTGCATAATCGTAAGCCTGGAAGACCGGGAGAGAAGGATATGCCCGAGCCCAAGGCCAAGCCATGGTTTGAATGGATAGACGGCAAGAGAGTGAATCTCAAGGGCGGAGTATATGAGGAGCACACAACTGAATATCGCGGATCCGATCTCCATCAGGGTTTTGATTCTCTAATAGCAGAAGCTGAAAGACGAATATCGGCATTGGAAAGCAGCACTCGCGTTTTGCCCAAAGTGGATGATGAAGGCAGTTCTGACTGCCCTTTCGCCGGGAATTTGTATACTCAGAAAGAGGAAGCTGAAGAAAAAGTAATAGAAATAATTGGGAGGTTGGAAAGATACCAAGATCTCGTTGAAAAGGAGCTTGCTCGGTGCCGGCGCAACCTGAAGCGCATAGAGCTGGATGCAAAAACCGTTCGGCTTAAGACGGTCAAGGACAAATATTACCAAGCAGCCAATGCACAGGAGTCGGAATACCTAAAAGCGGTCCAGCAGAAAAAGACCCTTAAAGAATTGATATCGAGGTGCAACGAGGTCTTGGCCAATTCCAGAAAGAAAAGGTGGCCCGGGAAAAAACCTGTAAAGAAAGAGAAAACACGTTCTGCTCCGCCGGTAAAAACACGTGCAATGCTTCAACGTGAATCTCAGAAGTCATCGGCAAAAAGCGGTGACCTGAATGGCCTGTTTTCGCTAGGGCCTCTTCCAGGAAAGGGGCAGTCGGGTGGCAAATGACATCATGAGAGCAGATGAGATGCGGGTCGGCTCCTTGACAGAAGGGAACATGTTTCTTGGTGCCGGTGGTAGGACGCCTAGAGTCGATATACTTGGGGATGACGCCGCCCAGGTGGAGACGCTCTTGGAATTGCCTGAAGGACATAGCGCTTATGCCATAGACGTATCTCCTGATGGAACTTCAATTGCTGTCGGTACGAAAGAGGGGGATCTTTATATCGTTTCCTTTGCTGATGATTCGGACCGAGCCCAGGATCAGTATGTAGCCAAGCTTATTCAAGGGGCGCCGATATTGTCAGCTTGCTTCGTAGACAATACCCAGGTGGCTGTAAGTGATGTAGCTGGCCGCTGCTTGCTGTGGAACATCCATCAAAATGAACCACTACGAGTGCTGGTGGTGGAAGAAGGAGTGGTATGTACTCTTTTGGGGCTTGATCACGAAAGCCTTGTTGGGTTGTCTTCTCAGGGCGAGCTCACATTTTGGAATTTTCCGGACACAGAAGTCACACACACTGTGAAGGGGGTTGCCCCGCCAGGGAAAAGCGCCCTGGTGAATATGCTCCATTGGCCAGGAGAAAATTCACTAGTATTTCCTGGCAAGGGAGGAATCCTGGTGCTCTTTGAATTGGATACGGAAAAGCACCAGAAAATAGCAGCTCATGAAGGTGATTTTTATTCTCTGGGCTTACTGGATGATCATCTTATGACCATAGGGATGAAAGACGGAAGGCTCAAGCTCTGGGAGGCAGGATCTATGAAAGAACCGGTCATAGAGCTTAGGGCACCGAAAGGAATTATTTCTGCTGCCCTGATAGATCCTTTGCAGAAGATGATCATCTTAGTGAACGATCGAGGAGAGGCGAGTATTTACCAAATAGAAAAAAACAAAATGAACCTCAAAAATAAGCTTGCGGGAGGTGATTACAGAATAGCCTGGGGATTCCCTTTTGAAGAGCTGAAAGCTCTCCACATACGACAGAGAGAAGAACAGGCAATAAGAATTAGTGAGGAGATCAAAGAGAAAATCAACAATAACGACACTGAATGCATCGAGGAGCTTCATTCTCAACTTGTCGATATCGGCTATGAGCACATTTCTCTGGAGCTTCGTGCCGAGCAGGCTGGATGCGAGGAAGATATCGTTACCGAGATGAAATTTCGAGGCGAATTGGTCCAGATACTTCCTTCCGGGAATCCTGCTGTATGTAGATCCTTCGAACAGTATGCATCACTGCTCGAACATACGTGGCAGTTGGAAGAAGCGCATGAGATGTATAGGAAAATTCATGAGATCGATCCTCGGCATCGAGTTGCTGAGCGTCTCGAGGAACTCAAACGATATATCAAGGCCATGCAAGGAGAAAAGTGGGTATTGGAGGCCGATACCCCTATCCGTCACATCATCGAGGCCGCAGATGTTTTGGGTAAACCATTCATCGGGCGATATCTACTTAAGGCGTTCAAACCATGGCCGTGCAAACGGATTAGTATCAATGAGATCGTGAAGAAGTATGCGGCGGGCTGCGCTGATCATTCTAATCTGCCTCCGGCGAACGTAGAGAGACTATTATGGCTCACACGAAGAAATGTTGAGAAGGTAAGAATAATCACGTTTGGCAATGGAGCAGGAGAGCCGGTTAAAGGGCTTCAATTCGGGCTCAAGCTCCGCTCCGACGACGCCGGAACCATCGCGATCTTCATGGCTCTCTTTGATGCCAGAAACATCAAGCCGAATGCACCGGTTGAATCGCATAACAGAGAAGTGCAGGAGGCTCTTGAGAAGATCATAGAGGATCCCCTGGTAAAATCATGGCTGAAAAAGATGTTCAGGGCTGTGAATAATACTCTTGGCAGGCTGAATAATGAGCATATTGCTGACGAGGAAGGTGCGAGAAAATGAAGTCTATATACTGTCCGCGATGCAAAAAAATAGTGCGCCCATCTCATGGGAAATGCCTGGATTGCAATGCCAAGTTGCAAGCTGGCGGTCCTGATGGCCATTTTCTTTCAGGGCCGAACTCAGGACGGGGAAATGTGCTGAACCTGGAGCTTGGAACTACTCTGAATGAGAGATTCACCCTGAAAGAGCGCCTGGGTAATGGAGCTTTCGGCACGGTTTATTTGGCCGAAGATAACCTGCGTGAAGAAGATGTGGCCGTCAAGATAATGGAGGTTGGACCCTGTAGTCCTGAGATCGCAACGCTTCAGCTTCAGAACGAAAAGAAAGTTCATGGAAAGATCGGCGACCATCTACACGTGATACAAGTCCATGATCTCCACTACATTCCATGGGGAGGAAGTGGGCTCATGCTGCTCTCGATGGAGTATGCAGATGAAGGCACATTCCGCATGTGGCTCTCTGAGCGCCAGGAAGATCCGAATTCTCGTAGAACTGAGGGACTGGATTTCTTTAAACAGGCCTGCTTCGGAGTAAAAGCGATTCATGAAGCTGGCCTGGTACATCTCGACCTCAAGCCCGATAATTTTCTCTTTGTGGTCGGAGCGCTGAAGGTTGCGGATTTGGGAACGGCAATCAATGTACAGGCGCTTCGCATAATGAGTGGAGGATCCTGGGGTGGCGAAGGCTCTGAGATGGGAACGCCCGAGTATATGAGCCCTGAACATTTCACAGCCGCCCATCCAGATGAGGTCGATGAAAGGGCTGATATCTACTCTCTAGGTATCATCCTTTTCGAGCTCCTCCATCCGAAGTCCAGGCGGCCGTTTGGTTGGGGCCGAGACCGTCTCAGCAATCTTCATTGCAATATCCCTGCACCGGTGCTTCCTGAGGCCGGAGAGATTGCAGCAAGGGTGACTGCACGATGTTTGGAGAAGGATCCTGATGCTCGATATCAGAATGTGGATGAGCTCCTCGATGCTCTTGAAGGCAGGGAAGAAGACTTCCCCTATGAAATCGCCGACGATGACGATGGCAGAGATCATCTCTCGGAGGAGATGGTCGTGATCTGGGAGAGCGCTGTTTTATGCATGGATGAAGGTAACTTTGATAGGGCGCAGAGTCTCTGTCGAACGATTCTCGAAGCGTGCCCGGAAAATCATGATGCCAATGAGATGCTGGCGGAGATCCAGACCAGATATGAACAGGCAGAGAAGTTTTACAAGACGATCGAGCGAGATATCGATAGTCAAGGCCTTTCTGAGTTGGTCGATCTCATGATGGAGGCGGTGGAGATCTATCCTGAACATCCGAGTGGAAGGCTTGTTCAGGTACAGCTGGCCGCAAAGGTGGACCGATTTGCGAAAAGCAAGAAGGAGGGTATCGAGGCGGCCAGCAATGGGCAGTTTGAAATGGCACTTAGTTATTTTGAACAGGCAAAGGAGATCCATCCGGACGATACAGGTACAATTCAATCGATCGATGTCCTCTCGAGGGCACTGGAGCATAGGACAGAGATGCGCAAGCTGATCGATCAGGCAAGCAATGAGGGAAACGATGAAAGGGCAATGGCGCTTGCCCGGTCTCTGGATCGTGACCTTGACCAGTTGAAGGAATCCGCGAAGGAAGGATGAACTGAGATATGAAGACGATCGAATCAGTTGCAGAAATTATCCCCATGGATAAGGAGGCGTGGCCGGATTACCGTCGCCTGTCTCTCTTAGAGCTCGTGATGCGAATCGTATATTTTAGTGACAAACACGCGTTGAAGGAACTTCACGATAATCGCTTCATATTTCGATTTGGAAACGGGCCCCTTTTAAGGCTCGCCGAGTACGTGGATAAGCTTTGTAATCGTACTTATAAAAGATGGGAGACCTGGCGGAACCCATTTGAGTTGAGAGATCAAGCATACAACCAGACAATAGATAGGTTCAGCAACATGCCACCGGACAATTATATTGAGATTTCAAAGGAGGAAAAGTTCTCAGGACGAAGACTGAAACAGAAAGGAGCAGACTGCCGCTACTACTTCATGGCTTTTTTGTGTCGTGCGCTAAAAGATTTCGAGGCTAATCCTCCTAGAAGCAAGATCGAACAGGAGGCTCGGACCGCAACGATTCTTACGAAGCATGTGGAAAGACAGTTCTATAAATATTGTTGCAAAGATGCTGAGCGCAATTCCAATCTTCTCGTATCGCGATATTTTTGGAGGCGTAGAGGCTGTTTTGTCTGGCTTCCATCGTCCATGAGTGGAAACGAAAAGCGACGCTGGTTAGACGAGAATATTAAGAACCCCGAAATGATGGATCGCGAAACGATTCAAAACATCATTAACGATTTACTGCCGATGGCTACGCTCCTCTCATTGGATAAGCCAGGCATAGAATCGACCTACTATGTGGAGAGAGAACAGGCCCTTCCAGCAACTCTTACTAAGGAAAGAATTTCAAATGAACTGCCAGTCGTGGTAGCGGAGCATAAAATCGACAATATCGAACACCAACGCCCTGCAATAAGGGAACTGGGGAAGGAGCTGCTTAAAAGACTCATTTTGGTAATCTTTGAAGAGTTGAGCTTTGGAGAATACAACAGTGCAGAGGTAGCAAGAATTTTTGGATTGAACAAAGCCACATTCAGCAGGTTTGCCGGGAGTCGATGGATACTAGACGGAGGCATCGTTAGGAAAATTCCTGATCTCTGGCGAAATCTTTCGAAAGTACTGGCCTCGCATCCCGAATTCGTGGAGGCCGCGCAGGAAGCGGGTGTATGGAAGCATGTAGAACGCACGCTGACCATCTAATCACCTTGATCGAGGAGAATGATGTCTAAATACTTGTATTTTATCCCGATAATTTTTCAAGCTTTAAAACAGCCAAATCGGAAGGAAGCTCTCAGGCAGGTCTTCGAGAAGATAGAGAAACTGGGCCAGGAACAAGAGTACAGGGAGGGCCACAGACAGTTTCTCTGGTTTATGGACGAAGTCGTTCGACAGAAAGAAATATCAGAGAACCGTCCAGATCTCCTTGGCCCAGAGATAATTCGAGAGCTCATCTTGGAACTGGCAACCGGCGCATTTGAAGGCGATCAAGATGAGAGGGATGCCGCCATTGAGATGCTTCGGTCGCGGCCTGAGTGGTTTAATGAGTACGAGAGACTGATTGCGGATTTTGAGGCTCCAATCGAACAGATAAGAACGAAGATCATCGTAGAGAAAGATGGTAGGCATTTTGGAGAGATTGCCTTGGAGCAGATACCTGGATCAGGATCAATCGGAAAAATTGTTCCAGGCGAATATGAGATCAAATTGGAGACAGGGTGGATGCTCTGGGAAGGAGATCTAACCGAGGAGGATCTTCTCTGGACGAAGGCGTTTCCGGGGCGGGCTTTGGATCTGGCAGCGGACACAGGGGAGACAAAAAAACGGCCTAGCCGGGAGGAAAGTCTCCTTGGAGGAGAGATAATAGTACGAGTTTTCCCTGGAATTGAATCTGGAAAGATCGAAATTGAGGCAAGGCTTTCGAAAGGGGCCTAAAGGAAATGGCGACCAAGGATAAAGCAATAGGGCGAGCAAAGACGGTTCTAGTATTTGGCACAGGTTCAGATGAGGTGGCAGTGGTCTCCTCCGCGGTCGCCCATGTCGCAGATGATTCATCCGAACAGAGCTTGTCTTTTAAAGGGCCTGTAATATTCGATGATGCCGTGGTTCAGCATATTACTGAAGTCGTACTGCCGGTTGTGAATCATATTTTTGAGCTTCTCAAGGTGCCGCAAAGGAAATTCGAGATCTCAGTCGTTAATCTTAGTGCTGCTTCAGCAGAAGATAATATCTCTAGGATCTCTGGCTTTTCGGCTGATGTTCCAATACTTCTGGCCATGTTATCAGCCGGCCTGGGGATACCTGTACCGGAGGAGATCGTTTCGACAGGGCACATTGCTTCGACTGATGGAGACATTGGACTGGTGAAGTCTATTCCGACCAAATTGGAGGCAGCCCAGGAGGACAGAACGATCAGTCGCTTTATTTATCCTTGCATCAGAGATGACTCCTCTCTCAAAATCCTCTCACCTAAAATGAGAGAAGAAGTTGCGGGCGCCATTGCAAGAGCGAAAAGGAATATAAGGACGGCTGCTATAAGAAATGTCGCGGATTTGATCAAAGCTGTGTTTTTTGATGAAGCAGTAGTCTTCGGAAGTCTCAGACAGGGATTCTTCGAAAAGGACAGGCTATCTGACATCGGTTCTGATCGTTTTAGTGAGGTCGTCCGTTTTTTGTCTGAAGGTAATGACAAGCGCTTTTGGAGCGGGCTGGAACGATATCTTCTGAGGGGAGAGAATGATAAGGTGGGAGAGCTTCTGGTTGCCAGGGCCCGATTTCATATCGATCTTCAGACCTATCCTGGAAACTTCGGCCGAAGGCTTCTTGCCCTTCTGTATTCCCTTCCTCCGGCTACTCTGACTCTTAAAGTAGATTTTCCGTTGATGCCTATCGGTGAGTGCATCCGCCTTTGCCAGTATGCATCTGAATCAGATCATGATGATGTCATAGATCTTTTTAATGCGGCGAGTGGCAAAGGAGTTATTCGATCAGCTGATATAAAAGCCGATAAGGACAGCCCTCTTGAAATTAGAGAAGACCATTGGACAGAGACTCTTGAGAATGTCCTTTCTGAGATTAGTGAGGACAATCTGGCAAGAAAGATTGCTCTCCCCATCGATACAGCTCGTGCTTCTTATACGATGGATTCTGTGACAGTGCGATCGAAAAAGGAATTCTTCGATACGATAGTGGCTTTTTATCTGCATATCAAACGTCATACTCGGGAGGTGATTGAACCGGCAGATAAAAAAGCTGGAAGAGGAAAAGCGGTCAATCTTGTTGATAGGGCCTTTTCAGATATGGGAGGTAGAAAAGCTGCGATGGCATTTGGAAAAGACGGGATAAATGGAGGCATGCGCTTTGTACTCGACCGAATGACAGATCAATATAAATTTGAAGAGCTGAATGATCACGTTAATGGAGTGGTAGAAGTTACTCTCGATTCGCTTGACGAAGACGATCAGGTCGCTTTTATGGGAGCCTTTCTCAATAAAATTGGAAATCACCTCCCTCCGGACATCAGGTCAGAGCCACCGCACCGATACGCAAAAGACCACAAACCTATTGTGAGAGAATATGTAAAGTCTATGGATAGAGTGAAACGTCTTTTTCGAGCCCTGTAGAAAAAGGAGGTGGACGCCATGACATCGATAAAAGGATTACTCGCAGAGTTGGATGAAAAAGTCATTGCGAAGGCAGTAATACATCACGACGAAGCTAGGATGCAGTATGTGCCTCGGACGAACACCGTGAGCGATTTCGATGATTTCAGCGACATCATTGGAGACTACTATAATTATCATTTTACAAGGTGTGTCTCCCGTGGAGGCAATTTTCCTCGAGTTGAAGCGGTTGGACAGGCAAAGGAGATCATCAGTCAGGAATATAGAAAGAGAAATGATGACATAACTGCGGCCTTTAACGATGCACAGTATGGAACGAATGGGGGGCTTAGACATATTCTGGATATAATTTGCGAGAGGCTAAAAGCGAGATCTGTTGAGCAGTACATCAGAGATGTCTTTGACCGCTATGTGAAACCGAGTTCTCCGGAAGATAAGATGGAAATAATTCGCCAATTCGTCAATCAATGCGGGAGCGAATTTTCCTCATCGCTTCAGACGGATAGGTATGATTATTATGCCAAGAACTATGAAGAGCTGATTCGCTCGTATGTCACGGGGTTGCAGCGGACTTCTACTATTTTCCGGCGCTTGTAGAAAGGAGGAAATCATGTCTACCAAGCTTGAACGACTCCTCGAGAGCATTGATCCTGAAAGAGTGTCGAATGAAACAGCTCGTCGTGCTGACAATTCTATCAATTCTTTCTATGTGGATGAGGGGTTAATTACTGAATGGGTTAAGTTTCAGGCCTTGATGGCCAGATTCCTCTGCCATGTGGAGAATGCCGTGCTCAGGCTCAATCCCCAACGATCCGTGGACTTCTATATTGACTGGGGACGTTCCTGTCAGCTTTTAGTCAAAGAGTACGGCCCCAATGGTGAAAAGGCTGCCTTTGAGATTTCTCGCACTGGGAACGAAGGGGGCCTGTATTCTGTTCTGCGGGCCGTTGCCAGGCGGCTGGCTGAGCATTACACACAAAATGAGACCTCGGCCAAAATTAGTCACTATTGGAACAGCCTTTCGGCCGACGAAATGTTCGATGCCACAACGGAATACCTGGAAAAGTACGGGCACCTGCTTCCTTCAGAATTAACAGAAGGAAGAGCTGTACGTGTGCGGGCTAATTTTATGAAGGTTCTTGAGCAGCATCCACGACTTATCAACGAGTTCAGAAAGATATGTCGGTATTAATGGCCCTAATGAAGCGAGGTATTTAGATCCTACGATTGTTTTTTAAAATCTATTTCGGAAGGGAATCTTCTCATCCGTAAAGATAGCAATTTGATAAAATCACAGAGTAACGATTTGGAGCTTTGAAGAGAATCAAACCATAGAGGGCAGAAGGCGATCGAGGAGATAGCCTCGCAGGGCTTCTGAAATTGTCTAAAAAGGCTGCCTTAAAAATGGAGATATGAGATGGATTCAAAAATAGAAATTACGCATATCCAACGGGAAAACAGTAAAGCCGAAGAAAGTAAAAGAAGAATAGATATGCTATGGAAGGAATTTGATGATACATGGAGACATGATTATCAGTATGCATTTAAGATCCTTGATACGATTATCGATTTACAAAAAACATCAGATTCGATACTGAAAGCTTGGTATGAAAAAGGGAGACTACTGGAAAGACTTGGAAAGAGTCACGAAGCAATTGACTGCTACAATAAAGCAATGAGTATTAATCCTATTGTATCATTGGAAGAATGTAGTATCATTTATATAAAAAAACTGGCATGTACCTTTAACGCCTGTTTACTTCAAAAAGAAAAAAGATACGAAGAGGCAATAAGAGCATATGATATGGCAATAGGTCTCGTATATAGTAGAAACATGAATCATCTATCTAAAAAGGAAAAAGAAGAGGAATTATTAAGAATTAAAGGAGAACAAATAGGGTATATTTATAACAAAATATTGTTGCTTGAGAGGTTGAGCCGGCAAAGACAAATTTTACAAGCTTATAATGAAATACTGAATTATGGCAAATATGCAAGCAGAGATCTAAGAAAGCACGCAAAAAGGAGAAAAAAACAAATAAAAAAGTTTTTAAGAACCGGCAAACGGTGAATAGACGAAAAGCTATTTCTATAAAAAAGAAATAAAAACTTTGGATTCTAAGCAAAATTCAACAATTATTTTAGCAATCAGCCGCGTTTTTCCACCTTCCCTGAAACAATAATCCATTCTGTGCCGCTATCCTTTATGAGATGAAAATCTGATGGGAGAGGTGTGCTATGTCCATTGAAAAGAGCCTCATTAGCCGGGCAGGACCTCAAATGCTTGCGGCAAAGGCACGCACGATCATTCTAAACGAGGGTTGTAAAGGGTGCCTGCCAGACATTTCTCCGGAGCCGGTCGCCCTCGAGCCTTTCTACGAACCAATGAGAGATGTAAAAGATCTCCTTGTAGGTCGCCAGCAGGTACTTTGGATACACGAACCACCTCCTCAAGAGAAGGACCTTGTTCGGCTCCAGATATTCATCTCACAGGAACAGAATTTCGATTGGTTACGATCTGAACTCTTCCTGAAGCAGCTTCAATCCATCGAACACAGAGCTGGCTTGGAGGTGGTCGGGAATAAGAGGGAGATCAGCATCTCCATTCTGTGCCATCGAGATGATGAACCTGTAATCTCGGCAGCATTTCGTGGGCAATTCGATCAATGCGAAATTGCCTTCCAAGAGAAATCTCCTTTATCAGAGTTGTCCGGTGGAGATTGGGATGATGCAATCTTCTATGATTTTTTCACTCCTCCACCGTATTCGCATCTGCTGACACGACCGGATGAGCTTCATGTCTCCCCTTTTGAGCCTCTTGTCTCTGCTATGGCGGATATCTCGGCTCCGGCGATAGGCATCTACCAGGCAATATTCCAGCCTGTAGATCCGGATCACAACTGGAGTAGAAATATAAGAATCCTCCGTGATCTTGAGTACAAGGGTAAGCAGCACGAGAATCCTCAGCATCCGCAACGATACCCACAACAGCCACCCTCGGGTTCTTTACAGCAGATGTCACTTGGCCTCGAGACAAAAGCCCACAAGGATAAACCCTTTTATGCCATAGCATTGAGATTCGGGATAATAGGGGCTGGAGAAAATGCTCAGGAGCATCTCCGTTGCATGGGAACCGTCTCTAACTTTTTTCTGCATGAAAGCCGCCTGCTCGACTATATCACTGAGGTCGATTACAGGCATCTTCTAACCCGTGAGCAGATAGGAAATATGTTCCGACAAGGCCTCACCTATCATCCTGGATTCCTGGTCAAGTCATGGGAGCTCACGGGTCCTGTGCATGTTCCACCGGCGAGCATCATAGAAAATCGAAAGATAAAGCTTAAGATGCTTGAGCCATTATCAATACAAAATGAAGAACTCCTAGAAGGGACGCCCATTGGAATAGGCTCATATAAAGGCGAATTAATGGACGTTTGCATACGAGAAAAACAAAAACTATGTCATATCCATGTATTAGGTAAAACTGGCACGGGAAAGACGAATTGTATAGAACAAATGATATGCAGCGATGCGATCAAAGGAAACGGCGTTGCTGTCTTTGATCCACATGGTGACATGGCGAAGCGACTGCTGCGAATTCTGTCCGAAGAATGCAAAGATCGAATCATCTATTTCTACCCAGGGGATAAGGACTGGGTGCCTATATGGAATCCTCTTAAAATAATTCCGGGTCAGGACATCGGGCGCATTACGGACAATATCGTAGGCGCTTTCAAGAGTGTCGTAACTGGATGGGGGGATCGACTAGAGCATCTTCTTCGACATGCAATTTTCGCTTTGCTCCAGATTCCGAACACGAGTCTCCTTGATGTATCAAATCTCCTTAGCACTAACCGAGAAAAGTATAGGTATATTCTAAAGGAAATTTATAAGGTGGTAGATAGCGAGGTAGCGCGGCAGTTCTGGAAATATGATTTTTTTGATTACAAGAAAGATGACTTCAGACCCGCACAGCACAAGCTCAGTAAACTCATAATGACAGGAAGAGCCTCACGGATGTTGACGCAGCCAGAGAGCCTGTTCGATTTTCGTCATATCATGGATGATGGAATGATTTTTCTGGCCAACTTATCAGATATCGGCTCTGAGACAGGAAAAATACTAGGATGCTTTATGCTTTCGCTTTTTCATCTCAATGCTCTGAGTCGGAGCGACATCCCTCCAGAACAACGAAAGCCCTTCCACATCTATTGTGACGAGGCTCATTGGTTCGTTACAGAGGCCCTGGAGGATCTCATTTCAGAAACGCGGAAGTACAATGTGAGCCTGACATTGGCTCATCAGAATATGGGTCAGTTCGGACATAAAAAAGTCGATGCACTTTCTAATGTGGGTTCTACAATACTTTTTAATGTCGATGCGCCGGATGCAAGTTTTTTCGTCAAAGGACTCAGCGATATGGTAAAAGTCAAAGACATCGTCTCATTGGATTCATATGAGGCGATTGCCAGGATCAAAACAGATATCGTGAGGATCAAGACGAAGGCTCCGCTCAAGGAGCCGGATGAAAATTACGAGGAGCAGATCATCGAAAACTCTCGGCGCCGATATTACCGGCCTGCCCACGAGGTGCGAGAGGAGATTCGCCGGCGCTATAGTGGTGAGTCCATGTCTACCTGGGAATCTGCTCCTGAGCCGAATGCCCAGGAATCGGGTGATCCTTCTGAGGAGTTGAATTTTGACACCTTCTGAGATTTCCCGGAAAGCATCCGAGGCGGTGGAAAAAGTCGTCGAGCTTCTCGAAGGCGAAATCATGATAGAGATCGAGTCTCGAATCGACCAGGCTGTAGCCACTTTCACCTATAATCAATCGGCACCGTTCTCCCATAAGCACTTCAATCAGACAATAGCTGCCTTTGTCCGCCATATTTATGAACACGGTCTCCTGCTAGCTCAGAAGCTCACTCCCTCACAGGCCATGACAGAGGCGATATCCATTCTCGAGCAGAACTATGGGAATGTCTTTGACCGCGGATATGAGGAAGCGCTCCTCGATGCCTCCATTCCAGAGCTGAATGGATTAGCAGAGATTTTGGACTTTATCGGAGGAGCCATTAAAGCTCGAGAGAGGCAAAATCAGGTCAATTGGATTATTGCAGCCCATCTAGAATCATTGGACTGGCAAGTCCGGCGCCAGGCTACCGAGCTTCTGATAGAGAAATATAGAGTGTTCCTTGGCGATCCTAGGATGCTCCAATACCCTCCTTCTCGATTTGCCGATAACCTCGCCTCCCTTCTGAACACAGAACTCACCAGCGATAGCTCTCTCCAAAAAATCCTCGATGATCCCTCTTTCTATTAGTAAATATTGAAACAGCTCCTCTTTTTCAACCGCTCTCAATGATGAAAGGGAGGAATCCTCGAAGTAGAGGTGCGCGCCGGCAGGAGCAAAAAACCGGGAGGGCCAGCCCAAACCGGGAAAAAAAAAAAAAAAAAATAGGCCATATCCGGGAGAGTCCGAGCGCAAGCGGTGAATACAATGAAAGAAAGTGCGCCTAAAAGAGATAATGCCTGGAAGGTGAAGCTCTTCCAGCAATTCTTCACCGGACTGAGGAATGTCTATGGGAGCTATTCCCTCGTTACAGGGAAAGGTTGGCAGGTAAAGGAACCGGTCACTGATAAGGTGATCCTCGACCATCTCAGGGGCCGGCAGCCTTATGGAGTCTACCTCTTGGTCAATGATCGGATACGGGCAATCGTCGCAGATTTCGACTATGAAGATCCGCATCCTCCGTGTGAGTTTGTATCGAGAGCTGCACATTATGGCATCTCGGCTTATATCGAGAGGAGCAAATCTAAGGGATATCACGTGTGGATCTTTTTCGAGGATCAAGGCGTGCTGGCAGCGAAAGCACGGCTCGTTGTGCGTCACGTCCTCGGAGAAATCGAAAAAACCCATACAGAGATATTCCCGAAACAGGATGCGTTCGATGAAAGAGTCAAGTACGGCAACTTCATCAACACACCCCTTTTCGGCAGTCTCGTCCCCAAAGGTCGCACAGTCTTCATTGAACCCTCCTCTTTGAAGCCCTATCCGGACCAGTGGGATTTTCTCGAGAACGTGGTTCAGCGAGTGCCCGAGAAAGTCCTGGATGAGATTATCGAGATAAATGACCTCAACAATACCGATGCCCCCGGGCCACAGAATCCTCCTCATGAGCAGAACAACTCGAAAGCTTCCTTTTTCGGGCTGCCACCCTGCGCATTACAGATGCTCAACGAAGGGGTGTCCCAAAACCAGAGGGTGTCGTGCTTCCGGCTGGCTGTCCATCTGAAGAGGATAGGCCTGCCGTACGACATCGCTATTGCTGCGCTCAAAGTCTGGGCCCTCAAGAATCGGCCCGTGGATGGGAAAAGAATCATCACGGAAAAAGAGATTATTGAACAGGCCTCTTCTGCATTCAAGAATGGCTACCGGAGCTGCGGCTGCGAGGATGCCATTATCGCGCCGTATTGTGATCCGGTCTGTCCGGTGAAGAAGACGCAGAACGGCGGGATCACCATAATTAATCACCATCAAAGAAAGGAGAACGCATCATGAAACCGGGAATCAACCTGATCAGTGTTTTTTCGAAGGTCAAGGGAGAGGATGGATCTGAATATTATTCTGGATCCCTGAATGTGGCTTCTCTCAAGAAAACGAAGGAGAAGGAAATCGATTTGGTTATTATGGATGTGGAAGCGATTCCACGGAGTCTCGTGGAGCTGATCAAGAAATCCGGCAATCAGAAGGCCGATCTTCTGATGTTCGGGGCGGAGGGGGAGGGGGATGGGGAGAGATAATTGAAACGGCTGGTTAAATAATTTGCTGAATGTTCTACTTTTTTACTAAAAATACAATATATATGGATAAGATGTAATAATATTCTAAAATAAACTTCAAGATTAAGCCTAGCTAAAAAATGAACTTTCCACCGCCCCATATTCGTGATATGATCCCCCTTAAAAGGTTAGATAGGGGGATATGCATGTTAGGAGCAATATATTCTGATCAACGGTGTCCGGTCTGTGGAGGCATATTCAAAGACGATGGGAAGCGAGGGCTCTTCTGCCCTAATCATCCAGAGTATGAAGCTACCCGGTTCAAGGTCATTTTCCAGACTTTGACTAAAAGATTCAAAAGTTATGAATTGGCCCAACGTTTTCTTACTGGGCTCCGCTTTAAAATGGATGAAGGACAGTATGATCCAAGGGACTATAGGTTAGAGAATCCCTTGAGCTTTGCTAATCTTGCCACGAAATGGCTCCGAGTAAAGAAGTTGACTGTCAAGCATAAGAGCTACAAGAACCTTGAAAATTATATGTACAGAGCCATGGAGTCCTGGGGCCAGAGAAATATCAAAGAGATCGGATATGCTGATATCGAAGAATTCTTATTGACCCAGAAAATTGACGAAAAAGATCAGCTAGTATCGCCAAAGACCAGGGCTAATATGAAATCCGCCCTTAGTAGTTTCTGGACATGGTTGAGGCGCCAACGCATCCTTGCCCCCCAGCAGATTCCAGAATTTCCAGAGACGAATTTCGAGTTAGGTCTTAGACGAGTGGTTGACAAGCCCACCCAAGAGACAATCCTAAGTGAAATCTATCGCATGACCTATCATATCAACCCGAAAATTTGGCTTGGTATTAAATGGCTTTCCACCTATATCTCTATCCGACCTGGGGAACTCATTAAAGTCAAAGAAGAGGATTTTGACCTAAGAACTGGCTATGTAACCATTCCACACCCTAAGGAAAAGAAGCCAAAGATCGTTCCTCTCTTGGAAGAAGATATAGAATTTATCAAGATGATGCCGAGGGGTTTTCCCCATATGCACTTTTTCCGTCATGTACCCGGAATTAAGGGATGCACGGCTGGCCAGCCCTTTGGGAACAAATATCTATACAAGTGGTGGAAAAAAGCATGTGAGAATCTAGGGATTGAAGGTGTGGATCTATATGGTGGGACGCGCCACAGCTCAGCCCGAGCTCTTCGTCAGATGAGAACACCGGAGGAAATCAAGCGCGCTACCATGCACAGCACCAATAAAGCTTTTGAAAGATACTTCCAGATTGAGACGGAAGATCTCAGGGAAATTTATCGAGATACCCAGAGAGATAAGACTGACAAGAAACTGACAAGGATTTCTGGACCCTTCCAAAAACCTAACCCATTGAAATCATAGTCCATTTCTGGTGGAGGCGGCGGGAATCGAACCCGCGTCCGAAAGCCCTCAGCTCAAGGCATCTACGCGCGTAGCCTGTGTTTTGTATCGCCCGCCCGGGCTCCCGCAGGCAGGATCGCCGGGTGGGCTACCCCACGTTTGGTTTCGCTCCCGCCCCCGTGGGTGAAAGGCGGTTGCTATCCTGCTTTATGGCGTCCTTTCCAACCCCGCAGGAGAAAGTCGGAAGGACGCTGGCTACGTATTAAGCAGCCAGGGCGTAGTCATAATCGTTGGCGATTATAGTTTTTCCACCTGTTTTACGAGCCGGTGGGACCTCGGCGCGCAACCTCGGCCTCGTTGACCCCCGTCGAAACCAGATCGCCCCCTTTCTTTGAATTGTAGGGGTTTGATTCATCAAACCCTGAGTTTGGGCGTCATGAATGACACCCCTACGTTGAATATTACAGCATTATTTTAACTATTTTTCAAGATCCGTGGCGGGATCGACACCCGGGTCCGACTTTTACCTTCTCTTTCTGCTCATCGCCCTTTCGATCTCCCGGTCGGTCTCTTTCTTTCGGATGTCGTCGCGTTTCTCGTGGACCCGCTTTCCCTTGGCCACGGCGAGCTCGACCTTGGCTCGGCCGTCCTTGAGGTAGATCTTCAGGGGCACGAGAGCGAGGCCCCGCTCCCGCGTCTTTCCGTAGAGCCGCTTGATCTCTCGTTTATGAAGCAGGAGCTTTCTCGGCCGCTCCGGGTCGTGGTTCTCCCGGCTCGCCGGATCGTATGTGTTGATGTGGGTGGCATAGAGAAAGACCTCGCTGCCCACGACGCGGGCGTAGCTGTCTTTCAGGTGCACGCGCCCTGCGCGAATCGACTTGATCTCGGAGCCTTGAAGAACGATGCCCGCCTCGAGGGTCTCCAGGACGATGTAGTTTCGCCGCGCCTGGCGGTTTTTGCAGATGAGCTTTTCGCCCTTCCTCTCGGCCATAATAGGGTGATGATCCTCTGTTATGGTGTTCCCGCGGCGATCGGTAGGCTCTGCCTTGCGTCCGCCTCGGCCGGTCCCTGCGCAACGCCTGTTATTCGGACTTGATGGTGGATTGACGATGTGCGTGATAGGCTACGGTATGTTTTAATCCCTCGAGCATGCTCACGACCGGCTCATAGCCGAGGAGCTCTCGCGCCTTTGTGATGTCGGCATGTGAATGTTTTACGTCGCCGGGTCGCGGGGAGGCGTATTCGGCCGGGATCGGGCATTCCGTCAGGTCCTTAAGAATGTCCACGATATCGTTGAGGCTCATCCGATCCCCGCAGGCGATGTTCATTGCCTCGCCGGCCGCACCCGGCGCTTCGGCGGCGAGCAGATTGGCCCGGACCACATTCTCGATGTAAGTGAAATCCCTGGACTGTTCGCCGTCGCCGTAGATGACCGGTGCCTGGCCCTCCTGGAGTCGGGTGATGAACTTCGGGATGACCGCTGCGTAATCAGAACTCGGGTCCTGCCTGGGGCCGAATATGTTGAAGTACCGCAGCATCACCGTCTCGAGCCCGTAGAGTTTGTAAAAGAGCCGGCAGTAGGTCTCTCCGGTGTACTTCTGAAGTGCGTAGGGAGAGGCGGGCATTGCCTCCATGTCCTCCCGCTTCGGCAGGGATGGGTTCATTCCGTAGACGGAGGATGACGAGGCGTAGACCAGGCGTTTTACCCCTGCGTCGCGAGCGGCTACGAGGACGTTCAGTGTGCCGTTGATATTGGTCTCGTTCGTGCTGACGGGGTCAGCCACCGACTTCGGCACAGAGGGGAGGGCCGCCTGGTGCAGGATGTACTCGGCTCCCCTGACTGCCCGCTTCACTGTCTGCAGATCCCGGATGTCCCCCTCTATGAAGTCTATGTTCTCGTGGTATGCGGCGAAGTTCTCCCTCTTTCCCGTGGCAAAGTTATCGATTACGCGCACATCATGTCCGGCATCGACCAGAGCGCCGACCAGGTGTGAGCCGATAAAGCCAGCGCCCCCTGTGATTAGGTATCTCCCCACTACTGAACCTCCATGTCTATTAAGAGAAAAATTTAAATCAAAAAGAAACGAATAATTTATTTTGTGTCAAAAGCAGTTGGTTGTCAATTTGCTGGGAAGATTATTTTACACGGTTACTATGAAAAAAAATCATAGTTTTTAAATGAAACATGAAATTTTTTCATACTGGATATGAAGGAAATAGTGAATTTTGGAAACAGAAAGGGAGGGTGCAGGAAGCCGTTCGACCTGCTCTCCCTATCCAATACCAGTCTGCAGAGGCTGGGACAGTGGGGGATTCAAGTAGAAACTGCATGTATTTTCAACTGGTTGAATTATGAGAGCGGTATGAGCCGGAATGCAGTTCCTCAAAAAAAACTGGGCCAGGTTCTCTTCCAAGAACCTGACCCAGAAAGGAGGGGAATGATTTGCCGGTAAAGCAAATCGCCAGTCGCGTTATAGAACAAGCAAACGGTGTGCCAATTTATTGCCTGCTCTATTTGTTGAACGTGTCAATCTGTCCAGGGTTCCGGCAAAGTCGCATAACTTGCTGTCCTGATTGATTTTTGAAAAAA
>CAZFWM010000092.1:0-21510 GCA_964522545.1 uncultured Thermodesulfobacteriota bacterium | reverse complement strand
AATTAATATCAATGTCGGATTAAACGATCTACCCCAAAAAGCAAAAATGAGAGTTAGTACCGGAACCCGTGTGACTAAGGTTGCGTTAGAATATATAGAGAAGATTGGCACTGAGTGTGAAAAGAGCATTGGCCCTCAAGAAGAGTGGTTAGAGACCCGCTATATAGCTGCCAGCGGGCCCTACACAGCCAAGATTAAAAAAGCAATTCTTAAAAAGCTCTCAATAGAGAACTTGACGATAGAGAACTTTCCATTGATAGTCCAGAAAGGTACTACATATTACTCACGCAGCATAAAATATAGGCGTGACGGAGATCTTGGAATGGATTTCCTGAGTCGATTCAACATCACCTTTGATTTCAAGAATAAGTTCATGGCCCTGAATAAGAATCGCAAGTACCATGAATTAGTAGAGGGTGATATGAGAGGGGAGTGAAAATGCGAATCGGATTTTAATATAAATTACTTTTTCGTGATATTCAGATGAAAGCATGATCCAGATCATAAGAATGGGTAGCAGCAATCAAGGAAAGATACTTTAAAGACTCGAAACATGATTTGATTCTGATAGGCTCCCCGATCAGGCCGGGTCGTACACCTTGACGAGGAGGCTCTCGACCCGGGCGGCCAGGGAGTACCGGCCGAATGATGCGGGGATCACCGCCGAGGCCCCGTACCGGAGCTCGGCGGCCGTGGAACTCCCCTTGCATACCTCCACCGCACCCTTCACGACCGTGAGGCCGTGGAACCCGCCGGAGGCGTCCCCGGGCACCTCGCCGCCCGGGGCCAGCTCGATCCGGTGGACGCCCAGGTGCTCCGTGCGGGCGAGCCGGGTCTCCACGCCCCCCCTCTCGCGTGCCACCTCTACCGGCTCGGGCCGGATGGAGCGGATGAAGTCCGGGCCCCGCGGGCCGTCGAACCGGGTGACGGCAAAGGACTCGTCCACGTGGAGCGCGCGGGGCAGGCCGGCCGGGTCCTGTTCGCCCCGGTCGTTGTACCGGCGGTTCCAGTCCCAGAACCGGTAGGTCAGCCCGGTCCGGGCCGCCGATATCCGCTGTGGCTCTACCAGGGTGACTCCGGCCCCGATGGCGTGGACCACGCCGGCGTCGATGAGAAAGAAGTCTCCCGGCTCCACGGCCACGAAGTTGAGATGCCCCGAGATGTCTTTGCCTTTTTCGAGGGAGGTGCGCAGGGAGGCGGCCGACACCCCCTCGCTAAGGCCGAGAAAGAGCCCGGCTCCCGGCTCCCGATCGACCACGAACCAGGACTCCGGCTTTCCGCACTCCCCGGGTCCCAGCCCCTCGAAGGAGTCGTCCGGGTGGACCTGGACCGAGAGGTTGTCCGCCGCGTCCAACAGCTTGACCAGGATCGGACACTGCCCGCTCCCCGCCTCGACTCCGCCCCGGCTCCCGGTCGAAGCCGGGCCCAGGATCTCCGCCCCGAAGAGGTCCCCGAGTTGGGGAAAGGTGATCTCGAAGAGCCGGTCCGGGCCCTCGACGCGAAACCGGCTCGGAAAGGTCTTGTCCGCCGATATCTCCCACGACTCCCCCACAACGGGGTAGGATGCCTTTTCTATCGCAATCTCCAATCCCTTCTTGAATTCGGAGAGGATCTTCGTCCCGCCCCAGGGCGTGCGCGACGGGGGCGTGAGGTTGTCCGGCCGGGGCAGAAGGGGCCGGCGAGCCGCCTCGCGGGCCCCTTCGTAGAGCCCGGCCTCCTTGAGCGCCTCTTCGAGCGCCTCGCCTCTCTCGACAAATGTGATCTCCGGTAGCCCCATTTCGTACGCCTCCGTTACATAGTGACTGTCCTGAAATAACCAAATTGCCGGTATGTCATTCCGGTGAACCGTAGCCCTGAGCGAAGTGAAGGGGCAGTGAGGAATCTTGTATTGCAATTAGTTGGCAACTCCAGATTCCTCGGCTATCGCCTCGGAATGACATCCGGATAGACACAGGGAATGACTTTTCCCTCGCATAAAGCGCTCGCCGCTTCCAAATAGAGCGAAAGTACTTCCCTTTGTCAAATAGGGTACGTAATTTGCATTTCATATGCCGGGGGCTTAACGGGTGTTCAATTATGAAGAGACCAGGTGACCGCAGGAAGATCGAACGCAGGGGAAAAGGCCGCCGTCGCGGTGAGCGCAGAAAGAAAAAACTCCCCTTCGGCTCCCGAGACTGGGTCGAGGCGATCCAGCAGGAATACCATCTATGGCCTAAAAAAGACCGCAGGCGCGATGAAAGAAGAAATGGCGATCGCAGGAAGGATGACAGGCGAAAGGTCGATCGACGCAAAGCTCGGTTGGGTAAGAGAGAGCGTCACTCTTTCAGAAAAAACATTTACGAGCTCGACAGAGAGGAACGTCAGTTGCTGGACGAGCTCTTCATGCCCAGGGCGGTAAAGGAGAGAAGGAAGAAGAAGTCAGAAAAAAATAAGCTCGCCTCATAGCCGGGATTTCTCCCTCGGTCAAAATATCAGATCCTAAATGTACGCCTTTCTTGAAAATCCCCCTTTTGACTACGACCGGATCTTCTGATAGTTTTTTACCTTCTTAAGTATTCTCTTTTCTCGACAATAGAATAAAGAAAAAGCAACCGTGGCGGTCTCCTCCTCCGGCCGCCGCGCATCAGTAAGGAGCAGGGTATGAGAATGAAGCTCCTCTCCCTGATAGCAGTCTTCACCCTGGCGATCTTTGCGGGCTGCCACCTGGACGACGACAGCCCGAAGATCCCCCCTCTTCCCGACGTGCCTGACGACGGCGGCGAGGAAGAACCGCTCGATCCTCCCACGTGCAACCCGGGTCTCGACCTCACCGAGGAGGAGACCACCTGGTTTGTGGACGTTGCAGAGAGCGCAGGCATTGCCGGTATCGAGGCCTTCCGCGCAACCTTCGGAGACATCGACGGGGACCGGTTCGCCGACATGGTGATCCACAAGCGGGGCGACTGGGCCCGGGACAATGCCTGGGTCTTCATGAACCGCGCCACCCTCGGGGGCGGACGAGCCCGCATGTTCATGGATCACACCCCGGACTCCGGCTTCAGCTCGAACAGGGACCCTCTGATCGAGGGACGCTACAGCGGCATGGTCGCCTTTGCCGACGTTAATAACGACGGCCACCTGGACGCCTTCTCCGGCGCATACCAGCCCGACGACCCGAGCGCCGACAACGGCGACCGGAACGAGATCCTTCTCAACGACGGCAAGGGCAGGTTCACCCTGGTGCAGGATTCTGGGCTCAACACGGAAGACCCGATCCCCACGGCGGCCTGCGCCTTCCTCGACTACGACCTCGACGGCCTCGTGGACCTGTTCATAGCCAACCAGTACGGACGGTACGGCTACCTCAACACCTGCGGTCAGGACCGCCTCTACCGCAACACGGGAGGGGGCGTGTTCCAGGAAGTGACCGAGGCCGCCGGCCTGCTCACTCCGGGGGAGGTGGGCGACCGGGATTCATCCAAGCCGTCCAACGCGGCCACCACGGTCGACTACAACAATGACGGCTACCCGGACATCCTCGTGGGTGTGTACGGCCGCCAGTGGAACTTCCTCTGGGAGAACCAAGGGGACGGAACCTTCGTCGAGATGGGCGACGCAACCAACCTCGACGGCGATGCCATGGAGGATGACTGGTACGAGGATCCCTTCCGGTCCAACGGGAACACCTTCGCCACGGAGCCGGCCGACTTCGACAACGACGGCGACTTCGACGTCTTCACCATCGAGACGACACACCAGTGGGCCGGGCCAGGGGCCGACCGATCCGAGCTCCTCATCAACACGGGGGCAAGCGGGGGCTATCTGTTCGACCGGGTGCGCGACCGGGGGATCGACCGGTACCACGGGTACGGGTCGGAATGGAACGAAGGTGACCATTATGCGGCCTGGATCGACTTCGACAACGACGGCCTCCAGGACCTGTTCATCTCGCCGGCCAGCTATCCCTACCAGTTCGGATACCTCTTCAAACAGAACCCGAACCACACCTTCACCGACGTGAGCGAGGACTCGGGCCTGAACATACAGGACCCCCACGCCGTGACCGTTGCCGACTATGACAACGACGGCGACCTCGATCTCCTGGCCACCACCGTGAAGTGGGGCGCGTGGAGCCCCTACGATCAGGACGACCTCCACCTCTTCGAGAACCGGGTGGGCCAGAAAAACAATTGGATCAAAGTGACCCTTGCGGGTCAGGGCAAAGGGGGGACCAACCAGGCGGCCATCGGCGCCAGGGTGGTGGTCCGGATGGGCGATCTCGTCCAGACCCAGGAGGTCTGCGGCGGCAAGGGCCAGTACGGGGCCCAGAACGAGCTCACCCTCACCTTCGGGCTCGGCCGCCTATGCGACTACTGCACGGTGCGCGTCTGCTGGGCCGACGCGGAGCGAACGGTCCAGAGCTTCGAGGACGTGCTCCCCAACCGTGCCGTCCGGATCGTGGAGGGAATGGAACGGGTGATCTATATCGACTGAGAGACGGGGCTTGCAGCCCCGTCTTCTCTCGTTCCGAGGCAGAGCTTCGGAACGAGAAAAACAAAAGGCAAAAGGGGTTTACAATCTTCCCCTCGTTCCCAGGCTCTGCCTGGGAACGAATTTGCAGGAGGCACCGCCTCCTCTGTTGGATTATAGCAGCCTTGTTGGCCGAAAGGGGCAGAGCCCCTGCGGAATTTCGTTCCGAGGCAGAGCCTCGGAACGAGGGGAAAAAGGAGTTTGTTATGAAAAGTCTTTCCGTCCATCTTATTTCGTTTCTCACCCTCATCCTTTCGCTGGCCGTGATCTTTCCCTGCGCCGGCTCGGCCGCGGCGCCGAACCCAACGGATGAAGAGCTCCGGGAGATCTACGACACGTACGCCCTGGTCGTCACGGACTGCGAGGACCTCGCCTGCCTGCGCGAGACCACCCGGGCCCTCGACTCCATGGGCGCAAGGACCGCAGTTCTCCTTCCCCCCGCTGCCGCCATATCCTTCGTGCCCCGTCTGGTGGGGATGGCCGCAGTGGACCGGCTGGACCGGGTCGAGATGATTCACCACGGCCCGCCCGCCGAGGGCAGAGGATGGGACTATGCGGGCGAAGCCGGCAGGGCGACCCGGATCTTCGAGCAGGCCTGGACGGACCTGCACAGCGGCCCGGGCCCGGCCCTGGACATGGGGGCGGCACAGGGCACCGACGCGCTCGACATCCCTGAAATCGACATGGATGCCTTTGCCCGAAACCTCTCGGCCGCCGGTCTCGACCCGGGGGACGCCCCCCTTACCGGGGCCCTGAGCCCGGACACGAGCGACGCCATGACCGGGACGGTCGCCGTGGCCTTGTTCTTGGTCGAGAGTGACGGCACCATCGACGAGGACCTTTACACCTGGACCACCGATGACCAGGACGTGATCGCCGGGGAGGCCGCCGCCGGTCTCTCCCAGTGGTCGATCTTCGCCGACTACCAGGGCGAGCCGACGCTGACCTTCACCCTCTTCACCTACGGCTCCGACGCCCCGGAGACCTTCCAGGGATACGAGCCGATCACCCACCCGTCGACCCACACGCCCCTCTGGGTGGAGGCCGTCATGGCCAATCTCGGCTACACGGCCGGCGACCACATCGCCCGCACGGCCGCATTCAACGTCTCCCTGCGGGCCTCGGCCGGGACCGACTGGGCCACTTCGGCCTTCGTCGCATACAATCCGGACGGCTCGCCCGAGGTCTTCACCAACGGTGTCGCCTCTTTCGCCCACCAGCTCGGGCCCTACGCCCAGCTCCTCTACCGCAATTACGCATTCGGCACGGCGGCCTTCGACAAGGTCTTCGGACACGAAGTAGGACACCTCTTCGGCGCCTGCGACGAGTACCACGGGGCGTGCACCGACTGCGAGGAGATCTGCAACCCGAACAACGGCGTGGCGAACGGCAACTGCGAGTTCTGCAACCCGGACCCGGCGAACTGCGTCATGCGCAACAGCTACTGGGTTATTTGTGAATTCACCCATGGCCACGTGGGCTGGTCCATCGCCGATGATGATCATGACGGGGTGATCGACTGGCTCGACAACTGCCCCGACACCTTCAATCCCTTCCAGGAGGACATGGACGGCGATGACTTCGGAGATGAGTGCGACAACTGCATGTACGTGAAGAATCCCGACCAGTACGACGGCGACGGCGACGGCTCGGGCCCGCCCTGTGACTGTGACGACGCCAATCCCCTGAGGAGCCCGGATCTGCCCGAGGTGTTGGGGGACGGCATCGATAATGACTGCGACGGCTATATCGACGAGCTCCCCTGCTTCATAGCCGCCGCGAGTCCGGTGAAATAGGAGGAACACCCCATGGCGGTCATCACCATTTCCCGCTCTTTTGGAACAGGCGCCCGCGAGATCGGACAGGGGCTCGCCGAAAAGCTCGGCTACACCTTCCTGGACAAAGAGCTCTTCAACATCATGAGCAAAAAGATGCACATCCCCGCCGGAGAGCTGGAGGATCTCGAAGTAAAAAACTGGAAGAGGCAAAAGATCCTTACCGATCTCGTCAGGACGAGATACCCCAAGCTCATCGCCAAGGAAATCGATGAGGATTATTACAGGGAGGCCCTCAAGTCGCTGGTCCTGGAGCTCGCCGACAAGGACAACATCATCATCGTAGGGAGAGGAGGGCAGTGCCTGCTGGCGGAGCGATCCGACACCTATCACTTCCGACTCATCGCCGACATGGAGGACAGGGTCTTCTTCCTCAAGAAATTTCCTAAATTCGACCATGTTTCAGATGAAATCCTCGTCAGAATGATCGAAAAAGAGGACGGTCTGAGAAAGAGCTACATGGAAGACCGCTTTCATGTGGACTGGGATGATCCGTCTCTTTACCACCTGATCATCAACCTGAGCCTGGTCCCCATCCCGCTGGCCGAGGAATTGATCCTGAAGACGATACCCTAATGCGGCAAAGCCGCAAGCTATCAGCTGTCAGCCTTCAGCTATCAGCTCCCCCAGCTTTCGCCCCATAGAGGACTCTCGAGAGATCTACGCAAGCCGCGTAGATCTCTCTCCCCCTTTTTTCCGATTTTTTTGCAATTTTCTGCAAAACCCCTTGACAAGTGTCGCTTTAAGTGTCATATTTACTGTCATGAAAGATGACAAGATATTTTCGATACAGGCCCTTGCGGACCGGACCGGGACGACCCGCCGCACGATCCGCTACTACGTTCAGCGCGGCCTGCTCCCCCGGCCGGAAGGCGGGGGAAGGGGCCACTACTACACTGAGGAGCACCTGCGCCGGCTCGCGGTCATCAAGAAGTGGCGCAGGCAGGGCGTGCCCCTGGAGAAAATGCGGGAGCTCCTCGAAGCCGGGGAGCCGGCCTCTGTGTCGTCTGCAGGGGAGGTGACTTCCGTCCAGGAGCCGGGCCCGGCAGCGGCCGCGCCCCCGGAGGTGTCCACATGGGACCATGTCGAAGTAGCACCCGGCGTGGTGCTGAAGGTCCGGCGTGGGATGCTGAGCCGTGAGGAGATGACCAGGGTCGTCGAGGCGGCGAGGGCCGCTCTCCGCGACGGAAGCGGAGCGCCGGAGGTCGACGACGAGGTGTCACGCGAACAAAAGGAGGATCAGAGATGAGCACACAGCTTGCTCAGACCGGGCTGCTGGCCGAGGACCGGCCGGTCGCCCTGGAGGGTGTCCATGTCCGGGCGAGGATCATGGATGTGGCCGCCGAGATCATCGTGAAGCAGCGCTACCGCAACATCGAGGATAAGCCGATCGAGGCGACCTATGTCTTCCCTCTTCCCGATGAGGCGGCCGTGGCGGGCTTCGCGGCCGTCGTGGGCGGTAGGCGTATCGAGGGCCGGGTCGAGGAGCGGGAAAAGGCCTTCGAGCTCTACGACGAGGCCATGGCCCAAGGCCACGGGGCCTTTCTCCTCGACCAGGAGCGGACCAACATCTTCACGGCCAGCGTGGGCAACCTCGACCCGGGCGACGCAGCGGAGATCGAGCTCCGGCTGATCACGGTGCTCCACATCGCCGACGACCGGATCCGGTTCACGCTGCCGACCACGGTGAGCCCCCGGTACGCCCCGCCGGGCTCGGACCCGGTCGACCTAGACAGGATCTCCCCTCCCGTGGCCTCCGACGTCCCGTACCGCATCTCCATTGCGGTGGAGATCGCGGGCGCCGACCGCATCTCGGGCGTCCGGTCCCCATCGCACGAGATCGTCCAAGAGCGCCGGGGCGATGAGATCCACATCGCCCTCCGGGGGGAGATCACCGGGCTGGACAGAGACTTCGTGCTCGAGACCGACCTGGCGGAACCCTACCGGCCCGCTGCATTCGCGGCCAAAGAGGAGGACGGGACCCGGACCCTCATGGTCCGCTTCTTTCCGGAGTTCGACCGCCCCGTCCGGGCCGACGCCAGGGAGGTGATCTTCCTCCTCGACTGCTCCGGCTCTATGCAGGGATCTTCCATCGACCAGGCCCGGCGCGCCCTGGAGCTCTGCCTTCGCACCCTCATGCAGGGAGATACCTTCAACATCGTCCGCTTCGGCTCGACTGCGGAGTTTCTCTACGATGTCCCGAAGGACTACTCCGAGAAGACCCTGGCCGGGGCTGTTCAGTACCTGCGCGGCATCGATGCCGACCTGGGCGGCACGGAAATCCTCTCCCCCCTGCAGGAGATCCTCAATCGTCCCGTGGACCCGGAACGCACGCGCCAGATCGTCCTCCTCACCGACGGGGAAGTGGCCAACGAACAGGAGGTGTTCGACCTGGCCCGGAGCCACCGGGGGGAGGCCCGGATCTTTTCCTTCGGCATCGGCTACGGGCCGAACGAGAGCCTGGTGCGTGGCCTGGCCCGCGCCACGGACGGCGCGGCCGAATTCGTCGGCGCTAGAGAGAGGATCGAGGACGCCGTGCTCAGGCAGTTCAGCCGCCTCGACTCGCCGGCCCTGGCCGGCCTGGAGCTGGACTGGGGCGGGTGCGAGGGCAAGCAGGCCCCCTTTCACACTCCCCCCTTGTTCGACGGGGACAGCTTCACGGCCTTCTTCCGGATCCGGGGTCCCGAGGTGCCGGGCTCCGTGGCCCTCACAGCCCGGATCGGGGACGAACCCGTGCGGTGGGAGGCGGAGGTCTCCAGCGCTCCGGATCGTGATCTCCTCATCCCCGCCCTCTGGGCCCGGGAGCGCATCCGCGATCTCGAGGAGGGCAGAAGCGAGCTCCACGAGCGCACCGGCTCCAGGCAGGAGGGGCGACGCCGTCGCCGGGTGGAATCGGGCATCATCGAGGTGGCCAGGCGCTACGGCCTCACCTCCTCCATGACGAGCTTCGTGGCGGTCGAGTACCGGGAGGGGAAGGACCGCACCGTCGAGCCGGCCGTGCTGCGGCGAATGCCGATTATGCTGACCCGCGACTGGCACGGAGCAGAGGGCGTGGACTCCATGCTCATGGATATGTCTGTCGCATCGGCGTCACGGCCGTCGAAATCGAATTTCCTTATGATGAAGCGTGCCCCGTCCATCTTGGCAAACTATGCCGGCCCGGATGAATGCATGGATTCGAGCTATCGATACGCAGATGCGGAACCGGTATCCTGGCTCCAGGACCTTCTCCTGGGCCAGAGCGCGGCGGGCGATATCGCCTGGTCGGACAGAGCCGCGGAGATCTCGGGGAAGGAAGAGGAGGAGTGGATCGCGATCGGAGAGGAGGCCGGGGTTGCCGGGGCCGCCCTCTGGACCGCCCTGGCCGTGGCGCTGCTGAAGAACCTCGCACCGGACGAAGAGCCCCTCTGGCGCCGGGCAGTGATAAAGGCCGAGACTTGGCTGCGGGACAACCTCCCCGAGGGGTGGACCGTGGACTCCGCCGTGGAGCTCTTCGCGTCACGGGTTAGTGAACCCTGACGCGGCAGTGCCGCAATCGAAAAAGAGAATATCGAATATCGAACAAGGAATTTCGAACAGCAGAAGTAAAGAGAGTAAAAGGCAATATTCTTCACTTCGATATTCTGCGGTTCCTTGTTCTGCAGTTCGATATTTCTTGACTTTTAAGCACACATCTGCGCTTGCCGCGAAGATGCTCCAATGAGAGGCTCTAACGCGAACGGACCGTTAGGGATCAGTCTTCATGCAGAAGGGGCGACCGGCCGGTCGCCCCTTTGTTTTGATCAGTCTGGCTGTCAAGAATCGACGTCACTCGAACATCGGCCCATCGTTCTCCGGGATCTCCGGCTCCGGGACCGGAGCCGCCTGCCCGGCCTCCTTTTCGGCGATCATGATGAGAAGACCGCCGAGAGCACTTCGAAGCTCGGACACCTGGGCCTTGACCTCCGGGCCTCCGCTCGTCTCGATCTTGTCGAGGAGCACATTGAACTGACGAAGCTCCGCCGCGTCGATGGCCGCCATGCCGGCATCCATTTTGCCCGCCAGAATTCCGACATTGTTCTGGAGCAGTGCGATAGAATCGAGCGTCTGGCTCAGCTGCCCCTGGAGGGCGACCACGGAGGGGCTTGCGCCCCGGATCGTCAGCAGTGCGATGGTGAACGTGAACAGGGCTATGACCAGAGCCACGATGGCGATCGTGCCCAGGCGCTTCCGGGCGTACGGCCACTCGCTCTTCAGGTCCTGGACCTCGCGCTTGAGGAACTCGACGCTGTCCGCCGTTCGCTGGATCAGGTTCATGTCCGGCTCGGGCTTTTTTACTTCAGTGAGATTGCTCGCTTCCATGGGGTGACCTCCTGTTCTGCATGGTTCCTAAGTGGTCCGATTCGGGGGATTGTAGCAGAAAAAGTCTTTTTGGCAAATTCGCCGAACCGGGGTCCGGAGCCCTACCCCGCCGACTCCCCGACCTCCCGGAAGACGCGCATGATGTTTCCGCCCAGGATTCCCGCGATTTCGCTCTCTCCGAAGCCTCGATCCAGGAGGAGCTGCGTCAGGCGCGGCAGGTCGCGCACATCGCGCATCCCCCGTGGAAGGAGCGTGATCCCGTCGAAATCGGATCCGATGGCCACCGCCTCGATTCCGGCCACGCCGACGATGTGCTCAATGTGATCGACGAATCGATCGAGGCCGGAGAAGAACCCTCCGCTCAGGTAGCGCGGGTAGAGGATCACTCCCACCACGCCGCCGTTGCGCGCCACCGCTTCGATCTGGTCGTCGGTGAGATTCCTGTGGTGCGCGTGGAGGGCCGCGGCCGCCGTGTGGGAGACGATCACCGGGGCCCGGCTCTCCTCGATGGCCCTCCAGAATGCGGATTCTGCACAGTGGGCCAGGTCGATCATCATGCCCAGACGATTCATCTCGCGCACCACGTCTCGTCCGAAATCGGTGAGCCCTGAAAAGGCCGGGCGCGAGTCGGCCGACGATATGGCCAGGTCGTTCGAGAAGGTGTGAACGAGGCCCATGGCCCGGACCCCACGGTTATAGAGGCGCCGGAGATTGTCCGGGTCCCCCTCCAACACATGGCCCCCGTCGACGGTGATCACGGCCGCCACCTTTCCCGAGGCGTTGATATTCTTCACTTCCTCTGCGCTGAGGGCGAGCGATATTTGTCCGGCGTTTTCATCGATCTCCCGGTGGACCAGGTCGATCATCTTCATGGCGTGATGGAACGGCCGGTCCGGTCGGATGTCGAAGGGCTCGGCAAAGATGCTGAAAAAGATGGCATCCACTCCCCCCTGTCTGAGCCTGGGAATGTCGACCGAGGATATGTATGTGTAGGGATTCAGCGGCGATGTGTGCTCTTTCCCGAGAGAGTAGAACCCGTATCTCACCAGCACGAACGTACAGGAGTGGACGTCCACGACCGTGGCCCGGCCGTGGACCTCCGAGGCGCTCTCAGAGACGTGGATCGAAGTGCACGCTGGAAGGATCAGGATCAGCAGGAAGAGAGGGAGTCGGGAGAGATTCATCACAATGATTAACTTAACCACTGTTTGTCCAAAAATTCCCCATTCAATCTTTTTTTCATTCTGAGCGAAGCGAAGAAACTTATGGCTGCAATCGATTGGCAAATTCAGATTCCTCGGCTGTCGCCTCGGAATGACATTTCCGAGCAGGACCTAACTAAACTAATAGAGTTTTTTTACCATTCCCCGAATGGGAAAAAAACTATGGATTGAGGAGCTCGACGATGAGGGCCCCGTTCTTCTCCACCTCTCGAAGAAGGCGCCCGTCCCGGTCGATCCAGAACTCGCCGATGGGAATATCCACGATGGAGAATCGGATCCGGTAGCACTCGAAGCGCTTGGAGCTTACCACGATCTCCTCCTCGCCGATAAGCTCCAGCATGATATCGATCACCTTGTTGGATGAGAAGTGGAAGCTCTTGATCGCGACCTCCCGGGTCCTCCTCCACGGCACGTTGGAGAGGATGATCGACAGCTGATCGTACATGTTGTTGTCAAAGCAGGTGACCGAGGGCGGCAGATGAACGGTCTCTCCGGCAAACTTCTCTCCATTGCGTTTTATATCGAATGTCACCGAACTCTTGATAAAGTCGTATACCATGTCGAACCGCCCGGACTGGGACGGGAGGTGCGTGATCTTGGCCTTGAGCTTCTTTGTGTACTTCAGGGGAGCCCGCCTGCGCGATATGTAGAGCTCGGATTCCTGATCGAGTTTCGAGCCGGGATCACTGATCTTGAGTTTTTCCTGGATTCGGTAAGCAGGCACGCCCTGGAAGATCGTCTCCGTTATCGTGAAGGTCTCCTCGCCTATGTTGATTCCGTTGGAGAGAAAGACGTACTTGTACTCTTTTTCCATCTCCCACGGCAGGCCGGGATCCGTGGCCGCCGCCGCGGAAGACGCCAGGAACGCGGCCGCCAGGGCCATGCTAAAAATGGGCGCGAGAAGAACAACGGCTGGTCGGTTATCCATGGGCGGTATTTCCCTTTCTTTGAGAGAGGTACCATCAGTACTATCATTTCGCGAATTCGCGAGAAAGTCAACGAGGGCCTCAATCTGCGCACCCGAGGGACCTCTCCTGCAGGCCGCCTGAGAGTTGACCCACCCGGGAGGAGAATGGTAGTTTTAGGCCCTGATGAACCGCCTTCATATCGCCCTCCTCATTCCCGCCCTCTTTCTCGATCTCGCTGCCGGTCCGGCCGGAGCCCTGGAGTGGGACTATGCGCTGATGGCCGGGAACCGGTACACGCTGCAAGAGAATCTCCTGAGCGAATACATTAAAGACTTCGACATACCTCTGAGTCCTTTTATGGATCCGATCGAATTGATAGAGAACGTATCCAAATTCGGAAGGGACTTCGACCTGAGCCGCCACTTTTACTCCGCCTATCTCATAGGGACGGGTTCCCTCTCCTTCGACTTCCCTTTCTCCTTCACCCTCACCCTCGACAGCGGCGAGCTCTCCGAGGAGACCTTTGTCGACGACTCGCTGGACAATGAAATGCTCGACGACTACTTCGTACGCGAGGCGTACGCGTGGGCGGGCCTCCTCCGGGACGAGTGGGTGGAGGTGGAGTTGGGGCGGCGGCACGTGGTGGCCGGCTCCGGCTACATCCTCGACTCCTACGAGCCGGCCGCCTGGGGCCTGATGGACCTCGAGGGGCGATTCGACCTGCCGCTTCGGATCAAGGCCTGGACCGCCCTGGTCAACAACGAAAACCCTTACACCCACATCCAGATCGACTATCCCATCTCCCGGTTCGAGCGTCTCAGCCTGTTCGCGTCCTGGTATCACGACCGTGCCGACAGTCTGGCGGATCTCATCCTGGAGCGGATGAGCTTCACCTTCAGAGATCGCGTGATCATTGCCCAGCGTGAAATCGCTTACGAGATCAGCGATATGAAATCGAGAGGGCACCTCTTCTACGTGGGCCTTCAGGGCAACAAGAATTTCCGGCGCCTGAGCCTCTCCGGGGCCGCCATCGTCGAGTTCGGTGAGATCGAGCTGCGGGCCCGGGCTCACCGCCTCGTATCCCGGGACGGCGAGCTGAAACGCTCCAGTGAGTACATCTACGATCAGGTGATCCCCTGCCTGGCCTACCTCGTCGATGCGGAGGCGGAGCTCGCGGTCACCGAGAACCTGAGCCTGACAGCCTTCTTCCTCATGGCGAGCGGCGAAGGGAATCCTGTGAGCACCGTATTCAAAGGCAGCCGAATCGACACGTTTCTCTCCATCGTCCCTTTCATCACGCAGACGAACATATTCTTCAGCGGCGGAATCAACGAGAACTACTCGACGCGGGCCTTCCGGAGCTCCGGCACGGACGGCCGCGGGTTCATCGTTCCCGGGCTTCGGTGCACCTGGTTCATCACCGACGATCTCTGGCTCGAGAGTACGGCGGCCTATCTGCTGGCACACAAAGAGTGGGATGTCGATTTCAAGGGACGGGACTACGGAATCGAGGGGGATCTGGTGGGCTATTACGTTTTCGGCGACCACGTGACCTTCTCTTTCGAGGCCGACATCTTCTTCCCGGGAGACTTCTTCGACAAAGTCAGTAAAACTCATTTCGACCCGGCCTTCCAGCTCCTCGCCGGGATCGACCTGTACTTTTAACCCAAAAAAAGCAGTAGGCGCCTACTGCTTTTTTCGGATTAAAAGTACATCTCTGGTTTTTTTCGTTGACAGGCGCGTCCAAAAACACTAAAGTATATAAAACAATATAATAAGGAGGCTATGCGATGAAACTCAGAGCTCTGATCGGTATGGGTATTGTTGGCCTGCTTCTCACCTGCGCGGCCTGGCAGATCGTGTCGGCTTCGAACAGCCCTAATGGTTCCGACATACACCTAAAAGACGCTCTGCCTTTCGCTCCGGTTACAGCGGTTCTGAACACGCTGTCGAACGAGCTGCCCCCGTGGCATGCGTCCGGGGACAAGCTCGTCGCCCGGACGAACGCGGAGTTCTCAGAGTTGATCGAGGCCTACACCGGCTATCCCCGATTTCGGGGAACCATCGTCGTGACCGACGACCCCAACGTGCCTTCCGTGTGGCCGCCGGCCGCCGCGGGCGCCACGCACCTGAGGCTGACCTTTCACGACCTGGCACATTACACGGAGGTCTGGCAGAAGCGTTTAGAAGAAGGATGGACGCCCGGATTCATAGAAAAAGAGATGGCCTTCCCGCCTCCGGGCCCCGAAGAGGTGCTCTTTACCATCGATTGGTGGCAGCGTCTTGACCATGAAACTTCGGTGCTGGCCAGGATGGCCGTTCGCGCCGAGGACGGCGCCGTCGCGATCGTCTCGATGAAATGGTCCTCGGACCCGATCGAGTCGGGTCAGGATCCGCCCGCCGAAGGGGCGCGGCAGCGGATCGTCCGGAGAGGAGTCGAGAGGTGCGACGCCGGCCCCTGGTGGCAATTCTTTCAGCTCTGCTGTCACAGCCAGGCCTTTTTCTGCGACCTGGTGGGATGGCTCTTCCTGTGCTCGGCCGAGGACTGCACCGTTTGCGTCGACCAGTGCATGGCATGCAGCGTCGACAATCCGTGCCATTCGTGCGATCCATGCGGCCTGACCTGGCTGCTGTGTCATATCATCCCGGGAGGGCATTGTTAGTCCGACCCACAGTTTCACGCTTTCATTGTTGGATCCCTGCCTTTGTGGTATTCTGCCTCCCGTTTATCCGGATGGGGCGGACATCCCGCCTTGTCGATCTAACCCGGATTATTCATGAGGCTTCTACTGCGGCAGGCCATTCATCTGCAAATACTGCGTCAATCGAACCTCGCCGACCTCGACGTACTGTCAAGTACGCCTCCGGCCGGCTCGGCCCGATTTCCTTGTCTTTGCAGCGACTGGCCTGCCTCGCTACGAAGCACATGAATAATCCGGGCTAGCGTAACTTTTTCGAATATTCTGTGTTTAATCGTGTGAGCCGGAGATGTATGAGCAGGACCCGGATGTAAAGCGGATGCTCGCTTTCAAAGAGGGGAGCGAGGGGGCTTTCGAAGAGCTGTTCCAGAAGTACAAGAAGCCCCTGATCAACTACATCTACCGGTTCGTGGGGAGCCAGGCGGCGGCCGAGGAGCTTACCCAGGAGGTCTTTCTGAAGGTCTATCGCTACGGCCACCGGTACCAGCCCACGGCCCGGTTCTCGACATGGCTCTACAGGATCGCCACGAATGTCTCTATGAATGAGCTGCGCCGGGGTGAGCACAAAAATCCTATTCACTCCATCGACACCCCGCGGAATCCGGACGCGCAGGGGGCCGGGATCGACCTTCCCGACAAGGGACGCCCCGACGCGTATGATTCCCTGGCCGGCCGGAGACTGGAGGAGGCGGTCCGGGCGGTCGTGGCCGAGCTCCCCGAAAAACAGAAGGCCGCGGTGATCCTGAGCAAGTTCCAGGGGCTCACCTACGAGGAGATCGCCGAGAGCCTGGGCTGCTCGATCGGAGCGGTGAAATCGCTCATCCACCGCGGCATGGGGAGCCTCAATGCAAAGCTCAAGCCCTTTCTCGAATCGGTTTGAGCCTTGACACCAGGCCCGGTAAAATTCAATGCAAGGGGAGAGGAGCACGAATCATGCGATGCGCAAAGGTGAGGAAGAACCTCACTGCCTACCTTGACGGAGAGCTGGACAGCCGCGAGCTGGAGCCCCTGAAGGCGCACCTGGACGACTGCCCCGAGTGCCGGGCGGCGGCCACGGAGCTAAAGGCGACCTCCGGCATCCTCGGTGCCCTGACCGAGCTGGAGCCCTCCCCTGGGTTCGACGCGACCTTCTGGGCCAAAATCAAGGAAGAGAAGATCCGCGAGGCGGCACAGGAGGCGGAGCGGGAGGAGCGGCGCCGGGCGTGGCTGGGCGTTCTGGGAGTTCCGACGCTCCGGCCCGCGCTGGCCACCGCGGCCGTGGTCCTCGTGGCGGTGGGGCTGCTCTATTACAGGGCGGGGCGGGAGGAGCGGCTGGCCCAGGTCGGACTGGAGCCGAGCTTCCAGGAGATCCAGATGGCCCTGGAGGTCGATATGCTCCGCGACATGGAGATGCTCCAGAATCTCGATCTTCTCGAGGACTTTGAAGCGATCGCCCAGCTGGATCTCTACACAGGGTGAGGAAAGAGGCAATGAAAGGCATCCCTGTCTGTTTTTTCGCCGCAGTCCTGGCCCTGTCGATCTTCACATCCGCAGGGGCGGAGCGGCCCGAGGAGAAAAAGAAAGAATCAAAAAAGGATGCTCCTGCGAAAAAAGTCGAGCTCACAAAAGAAGAGATCGTCGAAATCATGAAGAACCGGGAGCTACTGGATAATCTGGAACTGCTGCGTAAATACGAAATGGTCAAGTATCAACATCTCCTGATCAGTGAGGAGAGGTAATGACAACCCAGGAAATAGTAAATCCCAACGCCAGGTTGAAGAGAGGTGATCAACGATGAAGCGTCTCCTGTTGATATTCGTGTCAACAGCCCTTTTCCTGATCTCGGTCCCTCTGGCCGCTGCACTCGCGGCGCCGCCGTCCGATACCGGTGCGACGGATGAGGAGGCAGAGACCTCTGTCGAGCAGATGCTCGAGCAGTGGAACGAGCTCAGCCCCGAAGAGCAGAGCAGGCTGGCCGAGCAGTACCGGGAATGGAAGGAGGTCGATCCGGAAGAGAAGGAGAAGATCCGCCGGGCCCTATCCGAGTTTCGCTCCCTCCCTCTCGAAGAGCGGAAGATGATCGAGGAGAACTACGGGGAGTACATGAGCCTGCCGATAAAGGAGCGCAAGGTTCTAAAGAGGGCATACAAACGGTGGAAGGAGCTCCCCGAGGAAAAGAAGGAATCCGTGCGCAAGGCCTACCGGCAGTTAAAAAAAATGAGCCCTGAGGAGCGCCGCAAGCTCCTCAACAATCTAAAACGATGGCAGACCCTCACCCCGGAGCAGCGCGAAAAAATCCGTCGAAAGCTGAAAAAAAAGCTGGATCAGAAGAGCTGATCCACATACTCCCACACCTCCTTCGCCACGGCTGACGCTTCCCTCGTGCAGTCGTTCATGCCTATGCCCCTGTATGCGTTCCCGCCGAGAAAGAATCCCGGCAGGGCCTCGAGCCTCTCTGCGAGGGCCTCCAGCCTGCGGCCGTGGCCGACCGGGTACTGGGGAATGGCCTTCTCCCAACGGGCGATCCGCACGAACCGGGGCTCGGCACGGATCCCAAGGATTCCGTCGAGTTCTTCCCGCACCAGCTTCACCAATTCCCCTTCTTCTAAGAGGGCGTAGTGCGGATTCCTGGAGCCGCCCACCATGCTGCGCAGCAACACCATTCCATCCGGGGCCCGCCCCGGAAAGATGCTCGAGCTCCACAGCGTCCCAAGAATCCGCTTCCCTTCGGAGTGGGGGATGACATAGCCGAAGCCGTCCAGCGGGTGGGGTACGTCATCTTTGTTATATCCCAAACCGACTACGGCCACGTCTGCATAGGGAATCTTGCCAACCAAGGCTGACGCATCCGGATCGAGATGGCGTAGAAGTGAAGCCGAATTGTAGGCCGGGAGTGCCAGCAACACGGCGTCCGCCTCCAGTTGCTCGGGCGTCCCTTCGGGGCCTGCGAATTCGATCCGATAGCGCGGCGGCCGATCCGGTCCCGCATCGACCGGATCGATCCGAACCACTTCGCTTCCGAGCCGCACCTGCCCGCCCAGCTCGTTTACGAGCTTCCCGACCAACTCCCCTGCCCCTCCCGCAAACGAGGTGAGGACGCCTCCCGGACCCGCCGGCCCGGCGGATGTCTTTGCCCTTCCTCCAGGCATCGTTTCCAGACGGGCCGCCTTCTTGCGCTCGCGCTGCAGCGCCATCATGGCCCGGATAAGGCTCCCGTGATCCCGCTCCAGCTCGGCGATCCTCGGAAAGCTGCTCTCCAGGCTTATGGCGGCCGGATCGCCGGCAAAGATGCCCTCCACCATGGGATCGAGGAGCTTATCGAGCGCCTCGGGGCCGAGGCGACGCCGTGCGAACTCGGCCAGGGTGGTGTCCACTCCGGGCGGGGTCCGGGGCGCCCACAATTCTTTTATTATCCGGAGTCGCCCCGGGATCGACAGGAGGCCGGATGTGAAGAAAGCTTGCGGCGACTCGGGGAGCCTGTAGAGGCGGCTGCGTGCATAGATGTACCGCTTGCGGGCCTCATCGCTGCTCGGAAGAAGTCGGTCTTCGATACCGAGCTCTCGGGTGAGGGCAAGAGTGTCCGGCTTGCTGTCGAGGAACCCGTTGGGTCCCCACTCGAACAGGAATCCATCGGCCTGCTCGCTCCGGATCTTCCCCCCGGGCCGTTCCTCCTTCTCGAGGAGCACCACCTCGGTCCCGGGCCTCTTCTCCTTGGCTATCCGGCTTATGTGATAGGCGGCGGCGAGACCAGAGATCCCGCCGCCGGCCACGACGATCCTTGCTGTCATTCTGATCGGTCTCCTATGAGGGTTGATGAATCAACCCCCTATATTCGGTTCATCGAAATGCTCTTTCACGATCTCGCAGAGTGCCTCTATGAAGGCGGGATCGTCGTTCAGGGCGGCGACCCGCATGAAGTGCTCGATCCCCAGGTCCCGGGCCCGATCCCGGAGGGCGATGTCGAGATCGTAGAGGGTCTCCAGGTTCTCGGAGACAAAGCTCACCGGCACGGCCAGCACCGCGCACGTCCCTTCCCGGGCCAGGGCATCGATCACCTCCTCCACGCTCGGCCCGACCCATTCGACCGGGCCCAGCCGGCTCTGAAAGGCGAGCCTCCACGGAAGAGTGCCGATCCTCTCCATCACGCCGGCGACCGTGGCGCGCACCTGATCCACATAAGGATCGCCCCGGTCCACGTAAGCCCGGGGCAGCGCGTGGGCGCAGAAGAGCAGGCGTGCCCCGTCTCTCCGGTCGGCGGGAAGTCCTTCGATTCCTTCCCGGATCCTCCCGGCCAGGGCCGCGAGGAAGGCCGGCGCATCATGCCAGCTCTCGACCCGGCCGACAGTGAAATCCGGGCGCATCCGGCCCATAATCCGATCTAGCTCCTGAAAGCTCGAACCGGTGGTGGTCCGGGAGAACTGGGGATAGAGCGGGAGCGCGAGGACCTGCTCCACGCCGTCCTCTTTCATCCGTCCCAGGGCCTCGGCCGCGGAGGGGGCCGTGTAGCGCATCGCCACGTAAACCCTCGCCTCCGTCCCCACCTCGGCGAGCCTGGCCTCGAGCGCAGCGGCCTGGCGCCGGGTGATCTCCCCGAGGGGCGAGCCGCCCCCGATCAGACGGTACCGCTCGACCGAGGTCTTGGCTCTCGCCCTCGCCAGTATCCATGCGAAGATGTCCTGGTAGAGTCTGCCGAGAGGGAGGTCGATCATGTGGGGATCCGAAAAGAGGCGGCTCAGATAGGGGCGCACCTCGTCGAGGGATCCCGGCCCGCCCATATTCATGAGGAGGACGCCGAGGCGCCCTTTCACCGGCCCGTCACTTTCGCTCTGCATCTTTGGGATAAGACTCTCAGTACCGGTATCTCTTCACCGCCTCGACCAGGACCTCCACATTCTCTTCAGGGATGCCGGGGAGTATCCCGTGGCCGAGATTGAAGATGTGTCCCCGCCCTCCTGCCAATTGGATGATCTCACTGGCCCGGCGCTCGATCTCCCGGGGCGAGGCCAGGAGGGCGCAGGGATCGAGGTTCCCCTGGACCGCCACCTCAGGACCGAGACGCCTTCTCGCCTCATCGATCCCTATCCGCCAGTCCACCGAGATCACGTCGGCTCCGGATGCTTTCATCTTCTCGAGGAGGGTGGCGCACCCTTTTACGTAAAGGATGACCGGAACACCTTCGCCGGAGAGGGCCTCCACGATCGAGGCCGTGTGGGGGAGGGCAAATCGCTCGTAGTCGTCGGGAGTGAGCGCCCCGGCCCAGGTGTCGAAGAGCTGGACCGCCCGGACCCCGGCCCGGATCTGGGCCCTGAGGTACCCGGACGTGAAGGCGCTGATCTTCTCCGCCAGTGCGTGGTAGACCTCCGGCGCCTGAAAGGCCATCCCCTTGAGCAGGGCCAGGTCCCGGGAGGAGCCCCCTTCGACCAAGTAGCTGGCCAACGTAAAGGGTGCGCCGGCAAATCCGATGAGCGGCACCCGGCCTGCCAGTGCAGAGCAGATTCGACGGACTGCATCGAACACAAAGGGCACTGCCTCCTCGGGTTCCGGCATTCGCAGGCGATCCACATCGGCCGCCGCTCGTACCGGATTCGCGATGACAGGCCCGTGGCCGGCTCCAAAGCTCAGGTCCGCGCCCATGGCCTCGGCCGGCACCAGGATATCGGAGAAGAGGATCGCCGCATCGAAGGAGAAACGCTCGATGGGCTGCAGGGTCACCTCGGCCGCGAGGTCAGGGGTTTTGCACAGCTCCAGGAAGGAGACCCTCGATCGGATCTCCCGGTAAGCGGCCATGTAGCGACCCGCCTGCCGCATCAGCCAGATCGGAGGCCTATCCACCGGCTCGCACCGGCAGGCCCGGAGGAACAGATGGTCGCTTCGATTGTTATCATTCATGGTTGAGCCTTCGTGTTGGGGCGGGATTACCTCCCGCCTTCATCATGTCACTCGTTCCCAGGCTCTGCCTGGGAACGGACATCGTTGGGGCCCTGCCCCAATATTCTTATCCTTATACTTATTGATG
>CAZFWM010000091.1:4502-21651 GCA_964522545.1 uncultured Thermodesulfobacteriota bacterium | reverse complement strand
ATGCCGCGAATTTAGCACAACTCGGTGGTACAGTAAAGTGGATAGCCCTTTTCTTTCTTTACGGAGTTGATCAATGGATAACCACTTTTTTTATGAAGACCTGAGGTTCGTCTTCGAGAAATTTATTCCCTGGGACAGGCTCGCCGAGGCAAGGGGCACGGAGAATTTAAAGGACGAATATTTGATGGCAATGGATGCCATCTCCGATTTTTGCAAAAAGAGCGTCTGGGACCGGGCCGCGGCCATCGATGAAAAGGGCTGTGAGCTGATCAAGGACGAAAACGGAAGGAATGCGGTCAAGCTCCCGTCGGAGATGGAAGAAAATATCGAAACTCTGAAGGAGATGGGCTTTTTCTGCGGGGCCTCTCTGGAGTTCGAGTACGGGGGGGCCGATTTTCCGTGCACTGTCATGAATGGCATAGGAGAGCTCTTCTACATGGCGGACGGGTCGATCGGGCTGACGCCCGGACTGCAGGACGGCTGTGCGGTGGTGGTGCAGGAATACGCCAATGATAAGATCCGCGGAGACTACCTGCCCCGCCTCGTCAGCGGAGAGCGGTACTGCGCCATGGGCCTAACGGAGGCGGGTGCGGGCAGTGATCTGGCGGTTATGAAGACGACGGCCAGACCCCTGAGAGAGGGCGAGGAGAGCGACCGGATCAATGAGCTGAAGAAATTGGGGGAGGTCTACATAGTCAACGGGCAGAAGCTCTTCATCACCAACGGCTTCCAGGATGTACTTACCCTCGCGAGAACGCCCGAGGGGATCAGCATGTTTCTCACCTTTGGGGAGGACATCGACATCGTGAGGATCGAGCATAAGCTCGGCATCAAGGGCTCTCCCACCTGCCAGCTCAGCTATGAGGACACGCCGGGCATACTGATCGGTGAGCTGGGGAAGGGCCTGATTCACAATATGCTCAAGCTGATGCACCTGGCGCGGCTCGGGGTAGCCTCGCAGGCCCTGGGGCTTGCGCAAAAGGCCCACAATATGGCCAAGGAGTACGCCACCGACGTGAGAGAGCAGTTCGGGGTCAAGATCGTGGAACATCCCCCGGTTCGGCAGGTCCTTTTCGAAAATGAGATCGAGCTGCAGGCCTCCCGGGCCCTGACCTATATTGCCTGCTACTACTTCGACCTGATGGATGCCTGCAAGAGAAGGCTCCGGGCCCTCTCCCCCGGAACCCCGGAATTCGAGGGGACAAAGAAAGAGCTCAACAGGAACGGCCGCATCGCCGAGATCCTCATCTCCCTGACGAAGTACGATGCCTCCGAGCTGGCCATCCAGAGTGTTTATCAATCCGGGCAGGTCTTTGCCGGGGTCGGGTTCACCAAGGAGCTTCCCATAGAGAGGATCTACCGGGATGTGAGGATAACGACCATCTATGAAGGAACCAGCCATATCCAGGTCAATATGGTCTTCAATGAGACCTTCTACCTGGAAAAGATCTGGCTGTTGAATCAGTTCAGGGCGGGTGGGAGCGCCGGTTTGGTCGAGACCCCGCAGAACAAGACGTTCTTCGACACTTTCGTTGAGGAGCTGATCGGCGACGTTCAGCGGCGAGGGGAGGGAGATGCCGCCATAGCGGAGCTGATCGAAGGGGCGACAGCCATCCGGGCCGATTTCAAGGCCGCACGGGAGTCGATATTCATGGAAGGGCAAAAGCGCCAGCCGGCCCAGGTAAAATCATATAACGGAGTCCACCAGGAGGATTACGTCAACCTGGTCGGGCTCGTGCTGAAATCGATTCTGCTGATTCAGCAGGCCCTGATCAGCCCCTACAAGCGAAGCGTGGCCAAGGCGTACATCGAGAGGGCGTGTGTGAGGTCCGGCTATCTGAAGTCCAAGGTGCTGTCGGCCCAGGAAGATCTGGTCACGGATGCCTACCACCAAGTCGTAACCAACATCACGGAGCTTGCGACCACGTAACGGAGAAAAGAGAATATCGAATATTGAACAAGGAATATCGAACCGCAGAAAGTTGGTAAAGAGGAAAACGGATTTATCTTTCCTTCGAAATTCTGCGGTTCCTTGTTCTGCTGTTCGATATTCTCATTTTGTTTTTTTACTTGTTCCGATGCTCCGCCGCGGAATGGATTCGACGAGGGGTTCTGCCCTTTTCTTCAAGCAGCTATCCGAAAGGCCGGGGCCGGTAATCCATACAATCCCGGCCGAGGGGCACGCCCTGCCACTGTAGCATGCGGGCCCGGGTCAGGGAGGCGGCCCCGTAGAGGATGTTCTTTGCAACCTCTACGACGGTGCGGTTTTCAAGGGCCTCCAGGAAGCTCCCCCTGGCCCAGGTATTGAAAGCGCCCATGGCCGGGCCGCACCAGACCTGGTAGTCCAGGTGGCGGTCGGGTTCACCCATGTTGGCCCATCGGGAGCTCTGCCCCAGATACCACCGGAAGATGAGGGCCATCTTATACTTGGGATCCTTCTCGGCCTTCTCCAGGTGCCTCGTTCCGCCGGTGCGCACGAAGAAATCCCGCGTCTGCCTCCACGTCTCATCGAGGGTCTGCCTGAAGAGGTCTTTTTCGATCAGGTCGCGCTCTTTCTCAGGAATCTCCTCGATCGAGTCGCAGCTGTCGTACAGGCGGTACAGCCTCTGGGCGCGCATGGGAAACTGGGTGCCCCATTTGAGGACCTGGACTTGCACACCCAGTTCGAACATGTCGGCCGCCGGGGCCATGGCCACATGAGCCATCTCGGCTTTCGAGAGATCCTGCTTGACGTGCTCGGAGGTGTGGGCCTCGATGCAGGCCTGGTTGACCGATCCCGTGAGAATATAGTCGGCTCCCATGAGAAAGGCGGCGGCCGCAGAGGCAGGGGTCGAGATGCCGCCCGCGGCTCCGACACGCACGGGTACCGTGTACCCGTGGGACCGGATCATTTCGTCCCTGAAGCTGCAGATCAGGGGAACCAATGAGATCGTAGGCCGCCTGTCCGTGTGACCTCCGGAATCAGCCTCGGCGGTGATCTCGTCGGCCACGGGGATGTGAGAGGCAAGCTGTGCCTCCTTCGCGGTGATCGTTCCCTCTTTGAGCAGGGCCTCCACGATCCTCTTCTTGGGGGGGGAGAGAAATTGCCGAGCCACCTCGGCCCGTGAAATTTTGGCGAAGACTTTGTTGGGGATTGCGATCGACCCATCGGGGTGCTTGGTGACCCCTTTGAGGCGGTACCGGATCAGAGCGGAGCTGAGCCTTGTGTAGGCGGAGGCCGAGATCCGGTGAACGCCGCGTCTGAGATAAAGGTCGACCGTGGCCTCCTCCAGGGCGGGGTCGTGAGGGTTGGCGAGGAGGTTGAATCCGTAAGGGGCTCCTTTCTCAAGGGCGCCCTGGATCTCATCGATGGCCTTCTCGATGGCTTCGATCGAAAGTCCGCCGGAGCCGAAGAAACCGATCATCCCGGCTCTTGCCGCCTGAACCACCATCCCGGCCGAGCCGATCCCGCCGGCCATGGCTCCGACCACGTATGGGTAGGTAAGACCGTGGGCCTCGAGGAAGCCCGGGTCCCCAAGTCGTTGTGGGGGCAAAGAGGGCGCCCACGCAAGCAGGGAGAAACTCTCCGCGGGTCGTTTCTGTTGCCCGAGGAGTACCCTGCCCCGGTCGCAGAATAATGTGCGTTCCCGGTCTTTGAAAGCATAGATCGGTGAATCGACCGACTCGAGGAGCTCCCGGGCCGCCTCTTCTCTCCGTGCCGAATCCGGCACGATCCACCCGATGGGTTTTATTTGATCTGTCATTTTTAGGATAAAAAAATAGCGACGCACAGTGTGCGCCGCATATTTTTGGGTTATATGGGTTTATCCAGCTAGGGTAACCACCTCTTGTGCTTGAGGTCCTTTGTTCCCCTCGACGACTGTGAATTCAACGCGCTGTCCGTCTTCTAGCGAACGATAACCGTCGCCACTAATAGCACTATAGTGGACGAAAACGTCTCCTCCACTATCGCGCTCGATGAATCCAAAGCCCTTGGTGCTGTTGAACCACTTGACAGTTCCTGTCTCACGCTCTGCCATGATACCTCTTCTCCTTTCCAGTTCGAATTCAGCTGGGGCAGAGCGTTCCAATCCGTCCTTTGAAGGGGACTTCATTCTAGTTCAGAACGACTGCCGACAACTTTACGAATTGTTACATTGCCGCAACCGATTGTCAAGCTGAAAAAAGGCTCCACCTTCGATCGAATCCTGAAAGCTTTTCAATGGGTTTGACCTGGAGTTTTCCTTTTAGCTCCAAGGACCGACCTGGAGATCAGAGACTATTACCAATTCCTGTTCCGGTCTCGGCCGCCACCTCCACCGCCACCCCATCCTCCCCGCTCCCTCGCCACGTTTACGCGGAGGTTGCGGCCGTCGAGCTCCTTCCCATCGAGTGCGCTGATGGCCGCTTCCGCCTCCTGGTCCTCCATCTCGACGAATCCGAAGCCGCGGGGACGGCCCGTCTCACGGTCGTTGATCAAGTCAACGGCAGAAACCGTACCATGGACTTCGAACAGCTCGCGCACTTCGTCTTCGGTTGCGCTGAAGGGTAGATTGCCTACGTAGATTCTTTTCATGGTGCTCTCCTTACTCGCCCATACGATGAGCGTACGAGGGGTGACTCCGCGGAATGGGCCATCAGCACTTCGTGGGGGTCGGCGATACGGCTGCGTACGCCGTGGGAGCCCACGTCTTTCCTGATTAGCTCGGTTACAAGACTCCCAGTCCGACGCACGAAAAGGTGGGGGAGGAACTCGGAGAATCGATCCGGCAGGAGACGTCCCAGGGTTCAAAGATAAAAACAGGTCAGGATTGTCTTGCTAGCGTCCGGTCACCTCAATTCACTGTATGGGTCCGCCCCGTCACCGGGACGTGCTGTTTCGGCGATGCCGTACCACCATCAGGCAGAGGCTCGGCTTAAAAAACTACCAACAGCACGGTAAGTGTGCTGGCAGCCGATTCCGGCCCCTCCCAGGAACGGTAGTATTTCAGTACCATTCGGGTAAAGCCCCCCTCCATCGCCTCGAAGAACCACTTGCTCTCACTCGGCGATCCCGGCATCACCGGCGGGATCGCGACAGAGGTCTTGCAATAGAAGTCTACGATATCCTCGTTGAGATCCTCAAGAAACCATTCATATCCCGTCGAGGGGGTGGACATGAGGTTCACATGGACGAACCATCCTCTCTTCAGGAAGATCGTCTGCCCGTCGCTGGCTTCATCGAGGCAGATGATCAGGCTTTTCAATGGGGCCTGCTGATCGTCCAAGGTTGCATCCGAGGATGCAATGTGGGGAAGAGCGAAACAGAAGACCGTCATGATGGGCCATATTGCGAGTTTCTTCATGCCGGGTCCCTCCTTAGTAAATCTAAACTGTTTTTTTATATCAAAATGATCGTCTCTGTGTCAAGTTTAACCCGAAAAATGCAGTAGGTGCCTACTGCATTTTTCGGGTTTCATATTATTTGCAATTCCATCTTGCGTGGGATACACTGTTTTCGATGTGAGTCAATAGTCGAGACAATGGAGGGAAAAAAATGAAAAAGGTCGGTATTTCACAATCAATTCTCTTGATTCTTATTGTTAGCTTCCTATCGGCCGGGTGCGCGGCGCCCTCCCGGCAGGAAAAGGTCCAGGAGAAGCTGGAGCCGGTCATCATCTTCGGCGACGGGGAGTCCGATTCAATCGAATTCGTCGAGAAGAAGAACCACATCTATATTCCGGTGACCATCCCCCCCCTCGAGCCGAAATACTTCCTGGTGGACACCGGGTGGGGTGGTTCATCTGCGCTCCGGTCCGACATCGTCGAGGCGATGGGGCTCGAAAAGTACAAGGAGCGCAAGTACAGAGATCTGGCTGGAAAAGTAAAAACCACATCCTGGAAGGTTGATGAGGTTCGGCTCGGCGGACAGGATTATGATAAATTCTTTGTATTGACCTCAAAGGGACAGGATAAGAGCCTGGGCGGTTTTTCGAAGGGGGTCGGGGTCGAGGTGATCGGTATCCTCAGTGTCAGGTTCATGGAGAAATTTATCACCGGCATTGACTTCGATGCCGGCCTGATCCATTTCGATCCGGATGTTTCAGGGCAAAGCCCCTGCGGCGGAGCCCGTTCCGGCGAAGAACAGGCCCCCGATCCGTCGGTCTTCGTCGCCTCCTTTTCATTGGTAAACTGGGCGATCCGGGCCGAGACCCGCTTCAACGATCTCCCTCTCATCGTGACACTCTCGTTTGATACCGGATCCGACGGCACAATGATCACGAAGAGGATCCTCGAAAATCTCGGCGAAGAGGTCGGCTCCGAGCTGGGCTTCAAAGGGAAGACAAAAAAATCACGCCATATAGTCGCCGCCCATACCAGCACGTTCAAAAGCGAGGAGATCCGGGTCGCCTCGATAGCGATGGGCGGGGCAAAGCTGCTCGACTTTCCCCTGACCATGACGGCGGGGACCAGTCTGGGCAAGGGGGTCCTGACTACGGATGGGTTGCTGGGCATGGACTTCCTGCGGAATTTCAATATGCGCCTGGATCTGAAGAACAAGTGCGTCGCCCTGGAGAAAAACGCGAATTATTATGTCTACGAAGGAGATCGACTCAGGAAGGACCGGAATTTCGAGGCTTCGGCCGAAGCCTACCGGAAGGCGGTGGCAAGGAAGGACTGTTCGCTGACCCGGGGCCGACTCGGAAAGGCTTATGCAAAGCTGGGAGATCATGAGCAGGCCATGGCGGAGTTCGGCCGCGCCGTCGAGATGGATGACACCATCGCCTGGCCGCACATGGAGATGGGCTGCCTGTACCATGAACAAGAAGAGTATGCCAGAGCAGAGGAGGCGTTCCGGAAGGCCCTCGACCTCGATCCGGAATATGTTCGGGCGCGCAAGAAGCTCGCCGCCCTCTACGCCGATCAGGGACGGTGCGAGGATGCAATGGAGGCGTGCCGACCGCTCCTGGAGGAGAAGCCGGAAAAAGCCTCCCTTCGCGTGGATTTGGGGAAGATCTATCAGACCTATGGCTGCTACGACCAGGCGGTCGCCTCCTACCGGGAGGCCGCCGCGATGAAGAAGGACTACGACTGGGCGCATCTGCGTATGGGCACCGCCTTTCAGGATCAGGGGCAATTCGATGCCGCGCTCCAGGCCTACCAGAGAGCTCTGGATATCGATCCCGATTATTACTGGGCCCACATGCGCGTCGGCCTCACCTGCGAGGAGCTCGGGCGGCTCGAGGAGTCGGCCGCCGCTTACGCCCGGGCGAGCGAAGTATGTAAAAAATTCTGTGAGGCGGACCTGTTCCTCTACTTCGTGGACGTCCAAAGGGGCCATGAGGCCCGGGCCGGAGAAAGACTCGCGGCGTCCCTGGAGGAGGGGAGCGGGGAAAAAGATAAAAGTACTCTCCTCAGAGCGGCGGCCTCACTTTTATTGGACAGGGGCGACGAAGAGGCGGTCTTCTCCGCAGTAAAGAGCGACAGCGACGAGGACGGGGCGCACTTCTATGTCGGCAGGCATTGTATGACGAAGGGCGACAGGGCCGGGGCGATGGAGCATTTTCGTAAGGCCGCGGAAGAGGTGGATGTGGGCTGGGTCGAGAACGCCGCGGCCCGCTACGAGCTGAGGCGCAGCAAAGAGACTCCTGGCGAATAATTTTTTTTGTCATTTCGAGTGAAGCGAGAAATCTTTCCGAGGGGACTGTATGAAAAGAATAGATTTCTCCCTGCGGTCGAAATGACAAAAAGGTAGCGGTCGAAATGACATGTTGGCAGGCTTGGTCGAACCCAACAAGGGGGTGCGTGTTATGAGTAGCAAAGAGATACTGGCCGTAATCGTTGCTTTTTCTCTTGCGACCTGGGTCGGGTGCTGCCCGCCGGAGGACCCGGGGGCTCATTACATCGCCTTTGGAGACAGCATCACCGAGGGGGCCGAGCAGCCGAGCTACCCGGACCTACTCGAGGGGATGCTCGCCGAGGGGGAGGGGACCGTGGCCAACGAAGGGGAGAGCGGAGAGACCGCAGGGGAGGGGCGGGACCGGATGGACGAGATCCTATCCTGCGGCACCTACCCGAATGCCCACACGGTTCTCTACCTGGAGGGAGGCGGGGGCCTGGTGGACTGGATCCAGGAGCATGACCCCCTGCTGCTCGTTTCGCCTCTGAGCCCCCTGTACCTGTTGAAGGAAGAGCTCGAGGGACTGTTCGACAATATCGAGGAGAACGTTCTCGCCGTGATGGGGGCCGTGAAGGCCTCGGGCCGCATCCCCCTCATCGCCACCTACTACCATTTCCTCCCGTACAAGACCCCGTGCCCGCCGTCGCCTGTCGGCTTCCTCACCGGCTTTCAGGCCGACAACGCCAACGATTACATTGACATGCTGAACGATCTCTTCCGGCAGATCGCGGCCCTCGAGGGGCTGGAGGTGGTCGACATTGCCGAGACCGGCGCCCTCTACGGCGACTATGACAATTTTCACGACTGCAACCACCCGAGCATCCAGGGGAACCAGATCATCGCAGACTATTTCTACGAGGCGATCACGGATTGAACTTATCGCTCTTCGGGCGGACTGACCTGGGGTTGTCACCCCAGGCTACATGACCTGACCCCTTCGAGGTCAATAGGATTTCTGCTGAATCTAGTCACGGTTTCTTGAAGAACGAATACTCCCAGACCATATCGTAGTCCTTGGTGATCTCGATGACCCGGTTGTGCATCATGTCGGATATGAGGATGTTGCCGTTGTCGAGCAGGTCCGAGGCGTAGGGCCAGCTCAGCACGTCGAAGGTCCAGACCACCTCGCCGGCCCGGTTGACCTCGATGGCCCGGTGGGTCAGTGAGTCGGTGATCAGCACGTTGTCGTTGGGGAGCACGTCGGCGTCGCGGGGCCAGCGCAGGCAGCCGGCGAAGCACCAGACGATCTCGCCCTCCGGGTTCACTTCGATAATCCGGTTGTTGACCGAATCGGCGATGATGGTGTTGCCGTTGTCGAGCCGGTCGGCGTTGTGGGGGCCGTCGAGGTGCTGGTCGTCGCTCCCCGGGACCCCGGTCTCGCCGAACTGCCAGAGGATGTTCCCGTCCCGGTCGGTCTCGAAGGCCCGGTGGCTGTCCCGCTCGGTGATGAGGATGGTGTCGCCCGGCAGGATGTTGGCGTCGTTGGGGTAGATAAGCTGAGATCCGTCGCTGAAGGTGATCTCATCGGTGTTCCACACGATGTTGTTGTTCTCGTCGACCTCGATGACCCGGTTGTTGTGTGAATCGGATATTATGACGTTACCGTTGGGCTGGAGGTCTGCGTTGTGGGCCCAGCAGAGGTCCTGATCGATGATCCAAAGGGTGTTGCCCTGGGGATCGACGGCCATGATCTGCGAGCCATCACAGCTGTCCACCAACCAGTTGCCCCCGTCGGTGATGATCGTGGTTCCATCGGGCATACGGTCCGCGTCGTGGGGATATTGCAGGCCCTCGGGCGGCACGCAGGCCGTCAGGGCGACGGCGGCACAGACTCCAATAGCGAGGATCAAGCTGGATTTATGCATATATTCCTCCTCTCTCACTTGATTCATGGTAAGTAAGTTCGAAGGATTATATCATATTCCGAATCCAAGGTCCACGTTAATTGTTCACAAAGTGCCATGGGTAATATATCATGAAGCACCAAAAAAATTGGAGTGCAGCATAGCCGTGCTACACTCTTGTTGAAAGATTTTTTTACGAAAAGGTCGATAGCCTTACCGGGCACGTGCTCGGAGGAGGAAGAAGATGCTGCGAATCGCCCTCTGTCAGGCCAACTTTACCGTAGGGGATATCCCGGGGAATGAGAAGAAGATCGTCCGTCTGATACAGAGGGCCAGGCGGCGTAACGTGGACATCGTCACTTTTCCGGAGCTCGCCATAACCGGGTATCCGCCGGAAGATCTTCTGCTGAAAACGCAGTTCATTCAGGACAACCTGGCCGCTCTCGAGAGGATAGCAATAACGTCGAACGGCATTACGGCGATAGTCGGCTTCGCGGACTACAGCGACGATGCGTTTAATGCGGCCGCCGTGCTCCACGACGGAAGGATCTCGGGCGTCTATCACAAGAACCACCTCCCGAACTACGGCGTGTTTGACGAGCGGCGTTACTTCCAGGAAGGGGAGAGGCCCCTGATCCTGAACTGTCAGGGTTACCCGGTGGGCCTGACCATTTGTGAGGATATCTGGTACTCCGGCGGGCCCGCCGACATTGCGTGCTTCGCCGGGGGCGCTCTCTTGATCATCAATATCTCGTCCTCTCCGTACTCCGTTGAAAAATGCGCCAACCGTGAGCGGATGCTGACCACCCGGGCCGCGGACAATGTGGCGGCCGTGACCTTCACCAACATGGTGGGAGGCCAGGACGAGCTCGTCTTCGACGGCGCGAGCCTCGTGGTGGACCACCAGGGCAAGGTGCTCGCACGGGGGGCCCAGTTCGAGGAGGATTTCATCGTGGCCGACCTGCGGCCCGAGGAGGCAAGGCACGCCCGGCTTCACGACCCGCGACGCCGCTACGGGAAAGGCCGGGTCGCAGGGAAGGATTCGACCGAGACTCTCGAGCTGCCGAAGATCAGGCTTTCCAATCCCGCCCAGCTCCGGAAGGTGGCGCCCGTGGCGTGGCTTTCGAGGGAGGCGGAGATTTATTCCGCCCTGGTCATGGCCACACGCGACTACGTCATCAAGAACGGGTTTTCTACGGTCCTCGTGGGTCTGAGCGGCGGAATCGACTCGGCCCTGACCGCCGCGATCGCCGTGGATGCACTCGACCCTGACCATGTGAACGGAGTGGCCATGCCGTCGCCTTACTCATCGCCGGAGAGCCTGGCCGACGCCGAGGCGCTGGCCGCGAACCTGGGGATGAAGCTCTGGAACATCCCCATCGATCCCGCCTTTGGTGCATTCCGCGAGATGTTCGATGCAACAGAAGAGGATTGCTTCAGCGGGATAGCCGAAGAGAACATCCAGGCCCGGATTCGGGGCGACGTTCTCATGACGATCTCCAATGCCCGTGGATGGCTCGTGCTCGCCACCGGAAACAAGAGCGAGATGGCCATGGGATACTGCACGCTCTACGGTGACATGGTCGGCGGGTTTGCGGTGCTCAAGGACATCTACAAGACAACGGTCTACGAGCTGGCCGCGTACCGAAATTCCCTGAAAGGGAAGGAGGTCATCCCGCAGAGCATCATCGAGAAGCCCCCTTCGGCCGAGTTGAGGCCCGGACAGGTCGACTCGGATACGCTTCCCCCGTATCCGGTCCTCGATCCTATTCTGCGCGGATATATCGAGGAAGAGCTTGATGTATCGGCGCTGGTCGACCGGGGTTTCGATGGGCGGGTCGCAGGGCAGGTCATCGAAGCGGTGGACCGTAGTGAATACAAGCGGCGCCAGGGCCCGCCCGGGATCAAAGTGACCATGCGGGCCTTCGGCAAAGACCGCCGTCTGCCGATCACCAACTTCTACCGACCGAGCCGCAACCGAAGGGATGTGTAAGCAAGGGGAAAAGGGGGAAATGGGGAAAAGGGAAAATATTTTTTATAAGTCTCGATGAAAGACTCTAGCCGTCACTTCTCTTCGATGGTCACCCTCATTACGGCGTCGCTGCTCTTCATGGCCGCCACGATGCCGCGCTTGAGACCGATGGCGCCTTTGTTCAGGAGGAAGCCGAAGGTCCTGGGCGTATTGTAGCGGCTCCTTCGCAGGACCATCTCCTCGGGGTCGTGGAAGTCGGGGTTGATCACGGCGTGGAAGGTGTCGGTGAGATCTCCCACGGCCACGGTGAGGCGGATTTTTCCGGAGAGCGCCCGGAGCAGGCCCACGTCGAAGTCCGCAGAAACGCCGATGATGCAGTCCCCCTTTGGTGTAACCTCCGTCTCTCGGGTGAACTCGATCGTCTTTGTGTGCCGGGCCCGGATGTTCTCGTGGCCGCGACAATGGAAGGTGTAGATCCCCTTCACTCTCTTGATCCCCTTCGCCTTGCCCGGGCGTCCCGTCCCGGCGCTCTCCCCGGGCCGTATGACGGCGGACATGAACAAGGTCTCACGCCGGCTTGCGCGCACCAGGCGTCCGCCCCAGGTGGTCCGGAACGGGAGCTCCCCGTCTCCCAGAAGGCGGCGCTCTTCGATCAGGATGCCGGCCCGGGCATAGGCGGGAGCGAGAACCCGGTCGATATAGTCCATGGAGAGGCAGGGAAGGTCCATGCGCGCGGCGAGGCTCTCGTCACCGAAGACGCTGTAGTTCAACAGGGTGTGCATCCGGGCCGGGGGGCTCGATATTCGGGCCAGGGCGGTCAGTAGGCGCTCATCCGGCTCCACGAGGGCGCGCAGCAGGCTCCCCCACGGGAAGTTGATGTAGATGCGATCCGCGATCCCGTCGAGCTCGCGGGGGAGGTCTTCCGCGCTCGCGAGGACGTAAAGGGCATTGGGCGCTCCCCCCCGCTGCGGCTTACGGCCGACCTTTGTCGAATATTCCCTGACCAGGTCGCGGTTTGCGTCGATCCCGATGCAGAAGGCAAAAGGCCGGCTCCGTGCAAGGCGGTAGACAAAGGCCCCGTCACCCGTGCCCAGGTCCACGTGGACCTCCCCGTAGGTCGAGATCCGCTCGAGCAGGTCGTCGTTCTCAAGGTCCAGTACTTTTTTGCCCTGGACGATCTTCAAACTGTATTGTCCTTTTCAATCCGGTTCTTGGCCTGGAGGACCAGGCTGTAGGCCTCTTTCCGGCTCAGGTCATAGTCCTGGACGAGGAGCTCCACGGCCTCACGGGTCTTTAGACCCTCCTTCACAAGGCGGTCCGCCTCCTCGATGCATTCCCGGTCGCTTGTGCGGCGGACTCTCTTCTCTGCAGGGCCGACCACAAGGATCACCTCCCCTTTTACCTCCGCCTTGAGCAGCTCGATGATGCCTGAGAGGCACGACCGCAGGATCTCCTCGTAGCGTTTGGTGAGCTCGCGGCAGAGGACCGCGGGGCGATCGCCCAGGACATCGAGAAGATCGGCCAACAGGGCCTTGATCCTCCGGGGGGATTCATAGAAGACGAGAAGCCCGTCGTCGTCCATCAGCGATTCGATACGCCTTCGGCGCTTGGCCCCGGAGCGTGGGAGGAAGCCGACAAAGCGGAAGCCCTTCCCCTTGAGCCCGGATACGGAGATCGCCGCAATCGCCGCCGACGGTCCGGGTACCGGGATCACCTCGAAGCCCGCCCCCGCGGCGGCCGCGACCAGGGCGGAGCCCGGGTCCGAAACGCCCGGCGTCCCGGAGTCCGTGATCAGGCCCACGTCCTCGCCCTTTCCGAGGTGGGAGAGGATCCTCTCGACTCTGCGCTCTTCGTTGTAGGCGTGGCAGCTCATGAGGCGGGCCCGGATGTCGTGCCGGGCGAGGAGGCGCCGAGCATTCCGGGTGTCCTCGGCCGCGATCATGCTCACCTCGCCGAGTAGGCGAAGGGCCCGCAGGGTGATGTCGTCCCAATTTCCGATGGGCGTGGATATGAGATAGAGTTTTCCTTTGCCTGATTCCTGCATGCCCTGATTCCGACTTGTTACGAAAGTATCAATATTCTAAATGCTCTTCGCAGGGATATCAAGGAAATGATCGCCGGCATAAGTCAATGTATATGTTGACACGGAGAAATCGTTTTCCCTATCCTGTTGTGTAATGAAGATCTCACTGGTTCAGTGCCCGGGATGGACGGTGGACACGCCGCCTCTGGGTATCGCATACCTGAGCGCCTATCTCAAGGATCACGGGCACGACGTGGTCCTCCACGATTTCAATATCGATGCCTATGCATCCCTCCCCGAGACGTATCATTACTTGTGGGATCCGGCAAGGTCGCACTGGCTTGAAGATAAGTTCGATCAGAAAAGATTCTTCCGGGACCATGTAGAGCGCTGGGGCCGGGAGATCGTCGATACCCAGTCTCGCGTCGTCGGCTTCTCGATTTACGAGTCGACTTACAAGCTCAGCTGCAAGGTGGCACGGTTCGTCCGGGCGGCGGACCCCGGGCGGGTGATCGTGTTCGGGGGCGAGGGGTGTGTGCCGGGCTCCCGGGAGATGGATTACCTTCTCAGGAACGTGGATCATTGCTGCTTCGTGGTCGGCGAAGGGGAGCAGAGCCTGCTCGAGTTCGTGGAGGCGGTCGAGAGAGGGGATGATATCGAAAAGATACCGGGTCTCGGGATGAACGTGAAAGGAACGCTGAAGACGGGCCCGAAGCGCAAGCCGATACGGGATCTGGACACCCTGCCCTATCCGGATTTCGACAGCCTCCCCCTGGAGAAATACAGGAGAGACAGCGACATCCCCATCCTCGGCAGCCGGGGATGCGTGGCACGATGTGCATTCTGCTCGGACCACATATTCTGGCAGCGCTGCCGCTGGCGCTCCGCGGAGAACATCGTCGAGGAGATGCTCCGACGATTCGAGAAAGGCTATCGGTCCTTCCGGTTCTGCGACCTGCTCATCAACGCCAACATGGCGGAGTTCGAGAATCTCTGTGACCGGATCCTGGAATCGGACATGGCGGGAAAAATACAGATAAACGGCCAGTTCCGCTGTCATCGCGGGATGAAGGGAGAGCTGCTGGCCAAGGCGAAGAAAGCCGGGCTGGACTTTATCGGCTACGGGGTAGAATCGGGTTCGCAGACGATCCTCGATGGCATGCGCAAGAATTATTCGCTGAAGACGATCGAGAACAATCTCGAGGCCACGCACCGGGCCGGGATACTAACATCCATCAATATAATTGTCGGCTTCCCGGGAGAGACCGATCAGACCCTGGACGAGACCATCGAGTTCATAAAGAGAAACAGCCCCTACATTGATATGATCCAGGATCTCAACACCTTCAAGATCCGACCCTCGAGCCCTGTCGCGAGAGACCTGGACAGCTATGACATCGTCCATAAGAGCAAGGACCCAGACATGTGGGAGAGCAAGGACGGCGGGAACACCATGCTCTGGAGGCTGGAGGGATGCCGAAAGGTTTATCGTACAGCGGAAGAAGAGGGGATCCGCTTAGGATTCAGTGAGTACCATTTCTACTACCACCCGTTGATGCAACAGACTTTGCTCGAGACCGCACAGCGCCATATGGCCTTGGGAAACTATGCGGAGGCGATGGGAGTTTTTCAGAAGAATTTGAGCATAAACCCGGAAGCGTTCCATCTCCTGCCGGAGCTGGAAAAGTGCTATTCGGACCTGCCGGAATCGGACAAGAGAACGGTCGTATTGTTTTTAAAGAAATTTTTTTCCGATCTGCCCCCGAAGTTGCTGGATATTCACGCCAGCCCAAAAGGGTTGTCGATTTCGATGATCAGGGAGTTGATGAAGGAGAAGTTCTTTGTCGGCGAGGAGGTAGAGGGTAAGACATATCTGTTTTCAGGGAAATACTTACTGAAGCTCAGGGACTATGATCAGGCAATTTTGCATTTGAAGAAAGCGGGAGAGTTGCTCTCGGATCCGGCACTGAGCTTTCATGATTATGGGGTGTGTTGCCTTGAGCTGGGGGAGTTAGACCGGGCGTACGATTATCTAAAGAGTGCGGTCGAGAAGGGAGAACAAAATGACTGGACCCTTCCCGTTCTCGGTCTGGTCTCGGAAATGAAAGGAGAGCCTGCGGAAGCAGAGAAGTACTATCAGGAGCATAGGAGAAGCGAGGAGCTCGGCAGAGAGTCGAGGATTTACGTCCTCTTTCGTCTGATGAAGGTTCGGCTGGAGGCGGGCGACAGAGATGAGGCTTTCGAGCTGCTCGGAGAAGTGAAGCGGGAAAAGCCGGACGAGATATCCATGGGGGGCAGGCTCCGGATAGTCGATGCCCTTGCGGATCTCAGGGTGGAGGTTGTTGGGCTCGCGGCTGAATGTTATCGATTCCTCGCCGAGTGGTTTCCCGATAATGATGAATTTTGGGAGGGGCTGTTCGAGAGCCTCCTTCAAGCGGACAACCCGGAGGAGCTCGTGGAATTCGTCCGGATGGCTCTTGAACACCAGTCCGGAGAAAAAGTGGCCAGGAGATTGTTCGAGAGGGGGGTGGGCGAGGACGTCGTGAGAATGATCGAAGAGTATGGGGAGAGGATGGGGGAGAGTGGGAGGTGGATGCTGCAAACGGCAGGGAGGTACTGGAGGCTGGCCGGGAGGTCGAGGAGGGCCATGAGCTGTTATCAGCGAGCCTTGGAGAAAACGGAGTGGGATGAGCCGGCCATCCTGCGGGACATAGGGGAGTGCCGTCTGGAGCTCGGTGATCTGGATGAAGCGAAGTCTTTTTTAAAAAAAGCCTTCGACCTGTATTCCGCCCTGGAGAGGGTCCATTATGATCTCGCCCTCGTAAGCGAAGGGCAGGGCGATCCGGAAGGGGCGAGAGCCCATTATCTTGCCAATCTGGAGGTGGAGGGGCAGGAGGCGAGGAGTTATCTCCTGGCTCTCGTGAGGCTTGCCGCCATGAGTCTTGCAGAGGGGGAGACAGAGCGGTCTCAAAGTTACCTGGAGAGGGCTGAAGAGTTTGAAGATAAGGATGACCTGGAGGCGAAGGGGGCGCTGGCCTATTCGTGGGCCCGGCTTATGGGCAGTCGGGGAATGAGGGAAGAAGCCGCAAATTTTTATCGAGAGGCCGTGAAGGTACAGCCGAAACTTCGAGAATACGTAGAGGCTTTGATCGAGGAGCTCACGAGCTGTGGCCGGGAGGAAGAGCTGACTCGAGAGATTGCGGATTTGGCCGGTATGGTGGACGCCGATGTCCTGGCAGCACTGTTGGGGAGAGTTGAGGGGGGCGGCGAAATGCTGAGTCGTTTTGAAAAAGAGGCCGCCACCCTCGAGGGAGGAGGTGGGTCGGGACTATTAAGATTGCTTGCCCGATACTGGAAGGAACAGGGAGATGCGAATCGGGCCCTGGATTTGTACAGAAAGGCAAGGTTGAGCGGAGGAGAGGAGACGGGAGAGGTACTCAAGGACATGGGGGAGTGCCATCTGGAACTCGGCGAGCCGGGCGAGGCGAGGAAGTTGCTGGAGAGGGCCCTGGAGGTGAATCCGGATCTCGAGTGGGCCAAATATCACATGGGAGTTGTGTGCGAGCGGGAGGGGGACCCTGAAGGAGCAAGGGAGTATTACCATGAGAATTTGAAAGGGAAGAACCGAAGTCCCTGGAGCAGTCTCATGACCTTTGTCAGGCTTGCGGATT
>CAZFWM010000091.1:0-4402 GCA_964522545.1 uncultured Thermodesulfobacteriota bacterium | reverse complement strand
GAGAGATTCTCCGGGACATGGGGGAGTGCCATCTGGAGCTCGGCGAGCCGGGCGAAGCGAGGAAGCTGCTGGAGAGGGCCCTGGAGGTGAATTCGGATCTCGAGGGGGCCCATTATTACATGGGAGTAGTGTGCGAGGGGGAGGAGGATCCTGAAGGAGCAAGAGAGCATTACCTTGAGAATTTAAAGGGGAAGACCCGAAGTTCCGGGAGCAGCTTTATGACATATATCGGGCTTGCGGATTTGAGACTCGCAGAGGGAGATGTTGACGGGGCTCAGACCTTGCTGGAGAAGGCGGAGGAGTATGATGAAGGGGAGAGCGAGAACGCGAAAGGGGCTCTGGCCTTCCGGTGGGCACGGGTCGAGAGGGGAAGAGGAAGAGGAGAGGAAGCGCTGAATCGCCTGCGAGAGTCTTTGGAGGCACAGCCGCAATGTGAAGAATTCGCCATGGCTCTTATCGAAGAGCTTGGAAGGTGCGGCCTCGTGGACGAGTTGAGCCGGGAGGTCGTCGCCATGATCGGCAGGGTGAGGATCGAGGTGCTGGCGAGGGTGCTGGGTCGGCTGGAAAACGGAGGAGAATGCGTGGCGGGGATCGAGGAAGAAGCCGCAGGACTCGAGAATGAGGATGCGCTGAAGCTTCTGTATTTGGTCGCCCGATACTGGAAAGATCAGGGAGACCCGAGGCGAGCTCTGGATCTGTACTTGAAGGTAACGGCGTGCGGAGGAGAGGAGACGGGAGAGATTCTCCGGGATATGGGGGAGTGCCACCTGGAGCTTTGTGAGCTGGATGAAGCGAGGCAATTTCTGGAGAGAGCCCTGGACCTGAATTCAAAGCTCGAGTGGGCCGATTATGATCTTGGTATTGTGAGCGAAAGACAGGGAAATCTGGAAGGGGCAAGGGCCCGGTACCTCATGAATCTGGAAGTGAGTGGGCGGAATCCATCGTGTCTACTCATAACCCTGGTAAGGCTCTCAACGCTGTGCCTGGAAGAGGGCAATCTTTCAGAAGCCGAAGAATGGCTGAAGAAGGGGGAGCCGTATCTGCAGTACGCGGATTCTGTGACAAAGGCGGCATGGGCCTTTGGAAAGGCCAAGGTGGCACGGGGCCTGGGAATGAGGGACGAAGTCTTGAGTTGCCTGAAGGAAGCGGTGCGGCTCGATCCGCAAAGGGATGAATACAGGATGGAGCTTTCTCTGGAGTTGGAGGGCAGACGATCGGATCTATGATATCATTGAGGTACATCCTGATCGGTGTTATTATCTCACTTGGACGTTTTGGAGCCCCATTGTTCTAGTTTGGCTCGTGTGATACAATTTTCGTTTATTCTGTGCAGATGGAGCGAGTTGAATGAATGATCTGCGTGAAAAGCTATTAAAGGCCGGCGTTGTCGACAAGAAACAGGTGCGCCAGGCGAAACATCAGGAGCGCGTGAAGCGCAAAGAGAAGGGTCGTGAAATGATGGATCAAGAAAAGAAGGATCGGGACGCCGAACTGGAGGACCGCATGGAGGCACAGCGGCAGGAGGACCGGGATCGTGAGGCCGAGCGTCAGGAAGAGTCGAATAACCAGGATCCGGTGGCGCAACTCTTGGAGATTGCACAGGCCGGGGCCGTGCGCGAAGGACTGTTTGGTAACCGGCGGTTTCACTTTGTGACGCGGGAGGGCCTGATTCCGTTTCTCGAGATGTCGGATGATTTGGCCAAAAGGATCGAGCTGGGGGGCGCCGCCATAGCGGAGCTGCCTGGCGAGGAGGCCGAGAAGTACATCGTCATAACCGTCCAGGCGGCGGCCCGTATGAAAGAGATAGACCCTGAATCGGTTCGATTCTGGGGGGAGGTCAGGGAGCCTCGCAGAGATTTCAGGGGCCGACCCGGGGGCCGTGGGCGGGGACGCCCAGGGGATTCAAGACGAGGCCGGTCAGATGATCGTCGGCCCCGAAGGCCCGACAGGTCCTGATCCGCAGACAAAAAAAGGGCGGGGAATATCCCCGCCCTTTTTGCTTTTGTGTGAAAAGCTTAATTCACGATCTCGTCCGGATTTGCATCGAGAGCTTCCTTGCGTGAGAGTCGGATCTTGCCGCGGTGGTCGACTCCCAGGACACGGACGATCATTTCCTCGCCCTCTTTTGCCACGTCGTCGATTCGCTCGACCCTACCCTGCTCCATCTCCGAGATATGCACGAGCCCCTCGATATTGGGGAATATCTTCACGAACGCGCCGAACTCTTTGACTCCCGTGATGGTCCCTTTGTAGACCTTTCCAACTTCCGGCTCGCCGGTGAGTTTCTTGACCTGTTTAAAAGCCGCCTCGGCAGCTTCCTTGGTCGTCGCGTAGATCCGTACGAGCCCGTCATCCTCCACGTCTATCTTGGAGCCGGTGGTCATCTGGATTCCCTGGATGACCCGCCCGCCGGGTCCGATGATGTCCCTGATCCGCTCGACCCGTATCCTGGTGGACTTGAATCGCGGGGCGTGGTCCGCCACATCGTCGCGCGGAGCATCGATGATCTTTGTCATCTCCTCCAGGATGTGAAGACGGCCGCGTCGGGCCTGCTCGAGGGCTCGGCCGAGTATGGCTCGGTCCAGGCCGCCCACCTTGTTGTCCATCTGGAGGGCCATGATTCCCGAGGCGGTCCCGGCCACCTTGAAGTCCATATCGCCCAGGTGGTCCTCATCGCCAAGGATGTCGGAGAGGACTGCGATTTCATCCCCCTCCTGGATGAGCCCCATGGCTATACCGGCAGTAGGCCGTTCAATGGGCACTCCTGCGTCCATGAGGGCCATGCACCCGCCGCAGACGGTCGCCATGGAGGAGGAGCCGTTCGACTCGCTGATGTCCGATACGATCCGGATCGTGTAGGGGAAGGTCTCGGCGTCGGGGATCATCTCATCCAGAGCCCTTCGGGCCAGGACGCCGTGTCCGATCTCCCTGCGACCCGGTCCCCGCTCGGGGCGGGTCTCGCCGACCGAGAAGGAGGGGAAGTTGTAATGCAGGAGGAATCGGCGCTTATCCTCCCCGTAGAGGGTTTCGACCCACTGCTCATCCCGGCCCGTTCCCAGGGTGCAGGTGCTCAGTGACTGGGTCTCGCCCCGGGTGAAAATCGCCGATCCGTGGGCCTGCGGCAGCCAGCCGACCTCTCCCGAGATCGGGCGGACGTCTTCCAGGCCTCGCCCGTCGACGCGCTTTTTCTCCTCTGCGATCATCTTCCGGAGGATTCGGGACTCGAGATCGCCAAAGGCTTCCTTTATCTCCTTCTCGCGATCCGGGTAGGTCTCTTCCAGCTGGGCGAGCAGGTCGCTCCGGACCTCGTCAAGGGCCCTGTGCCGGTCCAGCTTGCCGGGGACGACAAGGGCCTCGCACATCTTCTCCTCGGTGAGCTCGCTCACCTTCTCGTGGAGCGCCTCGTCCTTTGAAGGGGGCTCGAAAGTGCGCTTGGGGCGACCGATCTCGGTGCGCCAGCGCTCCATGAGCGTGAGTAGGTCGCGACTTACCTCTTCACCGTACAACAGCGCTTCTATCACCTCGTCCTCGGAGGCCTCATTGGCCCTTCCCTCGACCATGGCCAGGCCTTGGGATCCGGAGCTGATCACCAGGTCGATCGTGGCCCGCTCGCGTTCCTCCCGGCTGGGGAAGACTTCGAGCTTTCCGTCGACCTTGGCTACCCGTACTCCGCATATCGGCCCGGCCCACGGGATGTTGGATATGTGGAGGGCCATGGACGCCCCGATGATGGCGAGGGCCTCGGGCTCGGCCTCCGACTCGGCGCTCAGGATCGTGGCGTAGACCACGGTCTCGCATCGGTACCCTTTGGGGAAGTTAGGGCGGATCGAGCGGTCGATCATCCGGGCGGCCAGGATTTCGTGCTCCGCGGGGCGTCCTTCGCGCCTGAAATACCCACCCGGAATTCTGCCGCCGGCTGAGCTCCGCTCCCGGTACTCCACGGTCAGAGGGAAGAAGGAGATTCCCTCTCGCTCCTGGTTGCTGGAGACGGCGGTCACGAGGACTACCGACCCTCCCTGCCGAACGATCACGGCGCCGTCGGCCTGCCTGGCGATTCGTCCGGTCTCGATGGTTATGGCTTTTCCTCCAATGTCGATCTGTTCTTGTTTCATCATGTCTCCTTTTCGGTTTGGCTCCGGATGAAAAGCCTACCGCAGAGATCACGGAGATCGCAGAAAGTCTTCCATCAGCACTCTCTGCGGGCTCCGTGGGCTCTGCGGATACTCGTTTCGTTCTGCCGGAACCTGTTTCCGGCTCAACTCCATCCAGAGCAGTCTCAGTTTTCAACCAGTTAAACTCATCAATTCTATAACAGTGAGAGAAAGATAACAAGGGGCATACAGTGGTTGGCAGGGCCTCGGACAAAGTCCGGAGTGAGGGGCGGGGGAGGCTCTCGGGTGGA
>CAZFWM010000090.1:0-21710 GCA_964522545.1 uncultured Thermodesulfobacteriota bacterium | reverse complement strand
AAAGAGATCGTGTTTTTTGCAAAACCTCCTGTGCCTCACCTTTTGAACGTTACCATTTTATTTAATGCGCCGATAGAATGTCCATTCCGGGTGCGCTTGGTGCATCAAGTATGGGAGCTCAGCGATGAAGATCGCAGATCGACATTCCTTGCCGATGGTCTCCCTGTGCGGCTTGGCCCTCTTGGGTCTCTGTGCCGGGATCGCTTCTCTGGGTGATCTGAAGCTATGCATCCCTGTCTTCACGGCCCTCTATCTGGCCGCCTTTGTTCCCTACGCCGCAGCCCTGTTTTTGTCGCGCAGAAGGAGCGCTCAGGCGGAGAGGGGCTCCAGGTTGGGCCGCACCCATCTGTCCGTCATCCTCCTCGTGGCCGTCGTCTGCCGCGTGCTGCTCCTCTTCACCCCCCCGTCTCTCTCCGACGACATCTACCGGTATGTGTGGGAGGGGGGCGTGATCAATGCCGGAGCCAACCCATTCGGCAGCGCACCGGATGCGCCGGAGCTCGCCGGGCTGCGCGACGAGATCTTCGAAGGGGTCAACCACAAGTGGATCCCTTCCATCTATCCCCCTTTGGCCCAGGCCCTTTTCGCCCTGTCGGAAAGGGTGAATCGGTCTCTTACCTCCATGAAGGCGGCCATGGTGATCATCGATCTTCTCGTGATCGGGGTGCTCCTCCGGATGCTCCGCCGGCGCGGCCTCCCGCTCCAGGGCGTGCTCGCCTATGCCTGGAACCCGCTGGTCCTGGTCGAGATCTCGGGGAGCGGCCACCTCGAGCCCCTGCCCGTCTTGTTCCTCCTCCTGGCCCTGGACGCCCTCGATGCAGGCAGGGAGGCGAGGGCCGCTACGGCACTGGCCCTCTCCTTTCTCGGAAAACTGTTCGCAGTCGCTCTCCTGCCCATCTTCGCCCGTCGTGTGAGGCCCGCGTGGATCGTGCTCGCCGTAGCGATCGTGCTTGCAGGGTATCTCCCCTTTCTCGACGCGGGAAACGGGCTCTGGAGCGGCGCGGTTGAGTACGGGAAGAACTGGCGCTTCAACGATTCCCTCTTCGCAGTGGCCTCGATGGCAGCCGGCTCGCCCGGACAGGCCCGCGCGATCGTTATTGTCGCCTTTGCCGCGATCGTTATCTGGCGGACCGCTTCGAGGGGAGATCCCTTGAAATCGGCCTTCTGGCTGACAGGGGCTTTCGTCCTCCTCACCCCCACGGCCCACCCATGGTACCTCTTGTGGGTCGCCCCCTTTCTCTGCTTCTGGCCCCGCGCTTCCTGGATCGTCCTGTGCGCCTCGATCGCGCTCTCTTACGGAGTGTTGATCGAGTTTTCCGCCGGCGGGGTCTGGCGGGAGCCGGCGTGGACGCGGCCCGTTGCCTACATCCCGTTCTACGCCCTGTTGCTGTGGGAGGGGGCGGCCGGCAGGAGGGCAGGGCGCCGAGTATCGACAAACATCGCGGCCCCTTAAACGACGCCCGACCCGGAGCATGGTGCCTGGGGGGATGGGTAAATCCGGATCAATATGTATAGGCTACGCCAATGGAAAAAGTGGCCCCGAAGCCCGGTCCCTGGTGTTGATAGGTCTGATGTCCCCTGTCTACCCGGTCCTCTTGGGTGTACCACTTCGCGCCCCGGCCCCAGACCGTGGGCGTGGCCATGACCTCGATGTCCATGTTGTCCGTGATCTTGTAGCCGAGGGCGAGCTCCAGCTTTACGAGATCGTACTCCACGGAGGGAGTGACCACGGGGTTGACCGTGAACTCGGCCGCGCTGAGCTCCCGCTCCGGAAGCTCTTCGTCGCGAATGCTGATGATCCCGTCCAGCTTGGTCCGGCCGTAGAATCTGTCCGTGAAGCTGTACCCGAACTCGATCATGAAGCGAAACTCGTCGGGCGGGTCCTCGAGGCGGAACCGGTACGCGAGCTCGGCCCCGGCATAGGCCGGCACCGGCCATAGGGACCACCCGCCGAGGAGCCGGACCTCGATGTCGGGCTGTCCGTTGCCGAGGGTGGCGAAGTCATCCTCGTCGTAGGCCCAGGGGAGCTTGCCGAGGAGCTGTGCGGAGAAGACAAAGGGTTTTTCGAGGATGCGGACCTTGGCCCCCACATCGATGTCGCCGATGCCCCAGGTGTCGGCCACCATGTCGCTTCCATCATAGCGATGATACTTGTAAGGGATCGATGTGATTACGGTGAGCCAGTCGAGCACCCCGTACTCGAAATAGAGAGTCGCGTTCACGTCGAGGAAGTAAAAATCTTTGAAGCACTTGTAATAGTCGGGATTTTCCACGGTCGCGCCGCCGAAATCGAAGCCCGTTGTCACTTTCCCTTCATCGTTGTAATACTTTTCCGAGTAATAGGTGTTGAGGCTCGCCTTGGCATAGAAGTGCCCCTTCTCCCGGGTCCAGGCGCCGGCCAAGGCGATTTCAGGTATGAACGAGAACGCCAGTACAGCCGCCACGAAAAGTCGCTTCCAATTCATCGGATTTCCTTTCTCCCTTGTTTCTCTGTTGCCCGATGCCTCGAACCTCATCAGTTGATCCGCCGGAATTTGATGCTCACTTCGGTCCCGTCGTCCGGGAGTATCTCTTCCCGAGCAGCGTACTCTGTCTGAGATTCCACGTATTCATTCGGCGAGATCATCGCGTTGCTGACCAGGGATTTCGTCGAGCTGTACATAAATGCGATCGTATCCACATTCTGGCTGCCCGGCGTCGGCCCCAGGTCCGCATCGTCGGGGTAGCCGAAGCGCATTTCGATGCCCTTCGGATCATAGCCTTCGCCGGCGGTCTCGATGATGAAATCCTCCAGTGCATACCATTGCGTTGCGCCCTCCCAATTCACTGTGATCCGAATCACGTCGCCTCCGGTGAGGGCGTCCTCCGGTTCGATCCACTCATTGAACGGGTCGGCCCCGATATCGAAGAGGGCGGTGCTCACCTCCCCCAGGGTCTTCTCCGTGACGAAGAGGGCCTTGTGGGCCTGCGTGCTGTCCTTGTCCACAATGAGCCACTTGAAGTCGTCCATGTACAGGGGATTGATGTTGATGACGGCATCGAAGGTGAAGCTGGTCGGATCGGTGATGATCCCCTCGATCGGCCTGAGCGTGATGGCGGCCACGCTCTCTTCGATGGGAATGAATTGCGGTTCAAGGCCTATAAAGTACAGACCCTCTCCCCAGGAATCCTGGTCCGCGCCGGTATTGGATATCACGCTCTCGCTGCTTTGATAGAACATGGTGATGATCCCGGTCTCCACGGGGGCCGGATTCTCGCTCGCGTCGACGCCGAATCGGAACTCGAGCTCATTCGTATCTTGCTTAGGGGCTGCCGCTTCCTCGGCGATGACGTCATGGAGGGGGAGCGTGGTCTCCTCGATGCATCCCGTGCCGCAGTGGTAGGTGAACTGCATCTCCATCTCGATGATGTTGCCCGTGACGACCGGGCCTGCGTCCGTCGCAATGCCGGGCACGGCCCCGACTTGCACCAGGGCACTGGAGATGTCCTCCGGGCCGACCTCGGTAATGAACAGGGCCTCATCGGCGTTAGCACATGTGTCGGCGACGATCTTGTAGGGAGAGCCGCTCTCTCCAGGGGCAAAACGGCTGGGGTAGACCGTTGCGGAGAATTTGATTCTGTCCATGTCCTCGCCGAACTCGATCCCCTCGATGGCCGCGATCCCTTCGTTTCCGAGCTTTTTGTGACGGCTTCCGCACCCGATAGGGAGTGCCATGGCTACGGTGAGGAGTACAAGTAGAGTTCGTTTCATACCGGTCTCCTTATTCTTCTATTCATGCTTTTTGTGCCCAGAATCCGCGAATTTATTTACTTAGATCGATACAATTTATCACGCAATGTCGAGTTTGTTAATAGGGTTTAAGGGGTTGGGGATAAGATAATTCTCACAAGGGTGCGCTGCGCCACGAACTCTCACAGAATCAGCGACCAGGGAACGTGCGGGGACGACCAAGTTCGACGGCCCCTTCCAGGGGCCTTCCTTATACCATCTGCTCTGCAGGTGGTCGCTGATTCCGGGCTGGAGAAAGTAGAACCTTTTCTGTTATAGTTGGCTACGCCACGCAATTGACCGGGGAAGCCATGACCAGGGATCTTCCGATGGAAAAGGAGATAAGCTGCAGGACCACAAACGCCATCATCCGCTATGTGAAGGAGCGGCTGGGGAGCAGCGCCTCCCTGCTGCAGGGGCTGCCTTACAGCGAATCATTTTTTACCGATACGAATAATTGGATCTCTCATGAGCTCCTCCGCGAGCTCCACCATAAGCTCCACAATCTGTTCGAAGAGCCGGACATCCTTTTCCATGTCGGCCAGAGCACCAATCGGCTGAGCTCCCTCGGAATCATCAACTTTCTGGTGCGGCTGTTCGCCACTCCGCAAAGGGTCTACAACCAGGTTCCAAAATTCAACGGCTACTTCAACAGAATCATAGACATCCGAGTCCTCGAGACGACACCCTCTTCGGCCTACGTGGAGTTCACGTACCGGCACCCCCGGTACCATCTCAAGGACAACTGCGATTACGGAAAGGGGATCCTTGCGGCGATACCCGATATCTGGGGAATCGGCCATGTCCGGATCAGCGAAGAGCAGTGCGTGGTTCCGATCGACCAGGCGGGAGCAATCGACGGCAAGACCTATCTGCTTCACGAAACACGGTATGGCGCTCCCTCGTGTCGGTACAGGGTCACCTGGCCGAGGTGGCGTACACAGCCGGCCAGGATATGGCATACCCTATTCCGACAGCCGGGCATGCTGCGAGAGACGATCGCGCAGCTCGAAGAGGACCACGCCATAATCTAGGAAAAGCACAATGAGATGCAGGGACTGAACGAGACCCTGGCCGCCGCGAACCGGAAGCTAAAGGATCTCAACGCCGAGCTCGAGGCATCCAACCGAACCCTGAGCGAGACTCAACGAGAGCTCGAAGAATACCATGAAAAGCTGGAGTCCCGTGTGGATGAGCGGACTCGTGAGCTCAGCGAGACGCAGGCGCAGCTCATACAGTCCGCAAAGATGGCTTCCATCGGCAGGCTCGTGGCGGCCATAGCCCATGAGGTCAACAATCCGCTGGCCATCATCCAGACTTCCCTCATGATCCTGGGCAAGGAGATGGGAGACTCCGACGACCGACATTCCCACATCTACGTAGTGAACAAAGAGATCGAGCGGATCTCCCAGCTGCTCCGTCAGCTGCTCGATTACTCTCGTCCTGCCAAGGCGGAACCCTTTCCGGTCGAGCTGAACAAGGTCGCAGAGGACACGATCCGGATGCTCTTCAATACCCTCCGCGTCCAACACATCCAGGTGGAAAAGAGAATGACCGGCGACTCCACGCTCATAAAGGCCTCACCCAACCAGATCAAGCAGGTCCTCCTCAATCTGGCTACCAATGCAATCGATGCCATAGGAGACGGGGGGCGAATTATCGTAGAGACCCGGCAGAGCAATCAGACCGTCGAGTTCATCATCACTGACACGGGGCCCGGAATAAACGAGAAGGATCTCCCTTATGTTTTCGATCCCTTTTTTTCGACGAAGAGAGAAAAGGGGGGGATGGGGCTGGGCCTTTCCGTATCCTTCAACATCGTCCAGAATTTCAAGGGCACGATTTCAGCCCGGAACAGTGAGGGTGGAGGGGCCTCGTTCACCCTCTCGTTTCCACTTTTTCACGAGAAGTGAGAATGCCTTTCGGGACCTGACGAAGGGGGTAAGATCGACCAATCGCTTGACAATCCGCCCAACCATGGATTATGAAAGAACGTTTGAAGGAGTGCGGTTTTATGCAATGGTAGGGTAAATCCAGGAGGTCTGAGGACTATGTCCCTTGAGGAAAAATTCAAAAAGCTGGAAGAGCTGAACGCCAGAGCGGACCTGGGAGGCGGTGAACAGCGCATCGCAAAGCAGCACGATTCCGGAAAGCTCACCGCCCGGGAGAGGATCGAGCGACTCCTCGATCCGGGGAGCTTCACCGAGATCGATCGCTTCGTCACGCACAAGTGCACTGATTTCGGGATGGAGAAGAAGAAATTCCCGGGCGACGGGGTGATCACGGGCCACGGCACGATCGACGGCCGCCAGGTCTTCGTCTTCTCCCAGGACTTCACGGTCCTGGGCGGATCGCTGGGGGCCGCCTTTGCGCGCAAGGTCTGCAAGGTCATGGACCTCGCCATGCGGGTCGGGGCCCCGCTCATCGGAATCAACGATTCCGGCGGCGCCCGCATCCAGGAGGGGGTCGAGAGCCTGGGTGGCTACGCGGACATATTTTTCCGCAACACCATGGCATCCGGGGTCATCCCCCAGGTCTCGGTGATCATGGGGCCCTGTGCCGGTGGGGCGGTCTACTCCCCGGCCCTGACCGATTTCATCTTCATGGTGCAGTCCACGAGCTACATGTTCATCACCGGCCCCGAGGTGATCGAGACCGTGACCCGGGAGAAGGTGACCAAGGAGGACCTGGGCGGGGCCCTCGCGCACAATGTGAAGAGCGGAGTGGCCCATTTCCGGGATGAGACCGACGAGGCCTGCCTCGATCGGATCCGGGAGCTCCTGTCCTACCTGCCGAGCAACAATATGGAGGACCCGCCGGCCGTGGAGCCCACGGACGACCCCGACAGACGGGACGCGCGGCTTCTCGAGATCGTGCCGGAGGACGCGAACAAGCCTTACGACATCAAGGAGATCATCTCGGCCACGGTCGACCACGGCCGCTTCTTCGAGGTCCACGCCGACTATGCCAGGAACATGGTCGTGGGCTTCGCACGGCTGAACGGACGGTCCATCGGGATCCTGGCCAACCAGCCCGCGTTTCTGGCCGGCTGTCTCGACATCAACGCATCCGTGAAGGGGGCCCGGTTCGTGCGTCTGTGCGACGCCTTCAACATCCCCCTCATTACGTTGGTCGATGTCCCCGGATTCCTTCCGGGCACGGCCCAGGAGTACGGGGGGATCATCAAGCACGGGGCCATGCTGATTTACGCCTACTGCGAGGCCATGGTCCCCAAGATCACCCTGATCACGCGGAAGGCCTACGGGGGGGCCTACATCGTGATGTCGAGCAAGCACATCCGGGGCGACATCAACTTCGCCTACCCCACGGCCGAGATCGCCGTGATGGGGCCCGAGGGCGCGGTGAACATCGTCTTCCGCAAAGAGATCAAGGGGGCCGAGGACAAAGAGAAGGCCCGGGCCGAGATGATCGGCGAATACAGGGACAAGTTCGCCAACCCCTACAAGGCGGCCGAGCTCGGATTCATCGACGAGGTGATCATGCCGGACCAGACGAGGCCGAAGCTGATCCGGGCCCTGGAGATGCTCCAGAAGAAGAGGGTTCGAAATCCGCCGAAGAAGCACGGCAACATTCCTCTCTAGTCCGGGCCGGGAGTCTGCCGGCCCTTTGTCCGGAGAGGGAAGCGAAAAGGAGTGATGCGGATTGTTGACCAAGCTCAGGGAGCTCTTTGCTCCCCTGGATTCCGACGAAGAGAATAAGAAGAGATCCGTGCCGCCTGCGCGGCCAAAATCTCGACTCGCCTCTCCGGCTCCGTCTGGAGAAGTCGTGGCCGCCATCGCGGCGGCCCTGGAGCGGTTCCAGCGGGAGAAGGCCGGGCAGCGGGCGGCCGGCGGTGCTGCCCGGGTTCGTCGAAGCGCGGGCGGCTCGCCGGGTAGCGACGGGTGGGTCGTATCCGGCAGGATCGAACAGGTCAACCGGGATCCGCGTTTCTGAACGCGAATCCGATTGTAGGAACCCTGGAGCTTATGCAAAGGATTTTATAACCACAGAGGGCACAGAGGTCACAGAGAAAGGAAAAAACTCATTGCTTTCATTCTTTCTCTGTGACCTCTGTGTCCTCTGTGGTGAAGTTATGTAGCGTAACGTTTGAAACGTGGAAGAGTAAAAGTCGTCTTGGAGGGCTTTCGCACACTGCACGTTAAAGTGTCATTGAGGGAGTACTATGAAAAAATATCAAATCGAGATCGAGGGCCGAAAGTACGACGTGGAGGTTGAGTCGTTCGAGTCGGACCGGGCCGCCGTGCGAGTGGATGGTACGCTCTACAATGTTCAGGTGCAATCGGAGCCGGCCCAGGCTTCGCAGCCGTCCTCTCGGGCCCGGGTCATGGCGGCCGAGAGCGGTGAATCGGGCTCCGGGCAGCCGAGTGCAGTGACCGGTCCGCCCGAACCCCAGGTCGGCCCGGCCCCATTGGGTGGCGGAGGCGTGGTTGTGGCCCCGATGCCGGGTCTCATCACGGCCGTCCTCGTGAGTCAGGGAGACTCGGTCAGCGCCGGACAGACACTGCTGCGCATGGAGGCGATGAAGATGGAGAACGAGATCCCCTCGCCCATCGATGGGATTGTAAAAGAGGTGAAAGTAGGCGAGGGGGATGAGGTCCAGGAGAATCACGTCATGGTCGTCGTGGAAGGTTCGGAGTAATTCAGCCGGAAGGAGAGCATCGATGAGGCCTGATCAGAAGGAAGATCTCCAAAAGGAGCTGGAGCGGTGGGAACAGGGCCCGCTGGCCAAGGGCCTGCAGAAGAGTGCTGAGCGGAAGCCGGATTTCAGGACGACATCGGACATAGAGCTCCGTCGTCTCTATACCCCACTGGACGTGGAGGCGGAGATCTATGGGGATAAACTCGGCTATCCGGGGGAGCTTCCCTTCACGCGGGGGATCCAGCCGACCATGTACCGGGGCCGCTTCTGGACCATGCGCCAGTACGCAGGATTCGGGAGCGCCGAGGAGACGAACCAGCGCTTCCGTTACCTCCTGGAGCAGGGGCAGACCGGATTGAGCGTGGCCTTCGATCTACCCACCCAGATGGGCTACGACTCCGACGACCCGCGCTCCCAGGGGGAGGTGGGAAAGGTCGGCGTGGCCATCGACTCCCTCGAAGACATGGAGAGGCTCTTCGATCAGATCCAGCTGGACAAGGTGAGCACCTCCATGACCATCAACTCCACGGCCGCGATCCTGCTCGCCATGTACTGTTGCGTCGCGGAGAAGCAGGGGGGCGATACGGCCGGCCTGCGCGGCACGATCCAGAACGATGTGCTCAAGGAGTACGTGGCGCGGGGCACCTACATCTTCCCCCCGAGCGAATCGATGCGGATCATCACGGACATCTTCGCCTACTGCAACGAGCATCTTCCGAAGTGGAACACCATATCGATAAGCGGCTACCACATACGCGAAGCGGGAAGCACCGCCGTCCAGGAGGTCGCCTTCACCCTGGCCAACGGCATTGCCTATGTGGAGAGCGCCATCCGGGCCGGGCTCGACGTGGACAGCTTCGGCCGGCGCCTCTCTTTCTTTTTCAATGTGCACAACAACTTCCTCGAGGAGGTCGCCAAGTTCCGGGCCGCCCGCCGCCTCTGGGCCCGCACCATGCGGGATCGGTTCGGCGCCACCAAGCCGGCCTCCTGCATGCTCCGGTTCCACACCCAGACGGCCGGGTGCACCCTGACGGCCCAGCAGCCGGACAACAATGTCGTGAGGGTTACGATCCAGGCCCTCGCCTCCGTTCTCGGAGGGACCCAGTCCCTCCACACCAACTCACGGGACGAGGCCCATGCCCTGCCCAGCGAGAAGGCGGCCACGATCGCTCTTCGCACCCAGCAGATCATCGCCCACGAGAGCGGCGCGTGCGGCGTGGTCGACCCCCTTGGCGGCGCCTACGCCATAGAATCCCTCACCGACGCCATCGAGGCCGGGGCGCTCCGGTACATCGAGAACATCGACAAGATGGGGGGCGTGGTCAAGGCTATCGAGGCGGGCTACATCCAGCGGGAGATCCAGGACAGCGCTTACCGGTATCAGAAGGCCGTGGAGGCGGAGGAGGAGATCGTGGTGGGAGTGAACAAATTCACGGTCGACGAAGAAGTTCCCGGCGGATTGCTCAAGGTCGATCCTGAAATCGAAATTCAGCAGCGCGAAAGACTCGCCGACCTGCGGGCGCGCCGCGAGGATACGCAAGTCGAAGCCGTACTCAGCGCCCTGAGCACCGCCGCCCGCACCGAGGCCAACCTGGTCCCCTGCATATTCGAAGCGGTCCGAGCCTATGCGACCGTGGGGGAGATCTCCAACTCCCTGCGCTCCGTCTTCGGCGAGTATCACGGCCAGGCAATTTTCTGACCGGTTCCCCATCACGATTCATTCGGGTCCTCTCCTCCGGGATTTAGCAGCTTGCGGAGCTCGCCCCCAACTTTGAAAAAGGGCATGCGCTTGGGCGGCACTATGATCTCCTCATTTACCCAGGGGCTGCGGCCCATGTAGGAGCCGTATTTTCGCACGGTGAAGCTCCCGAAGTCTTTCACGATAACCCTCTCTCCTCTGGCCATAGCTTCGGTCATCGAATCAAACAGGGTCTTTACGATCTCTTTGGCATGTTTCAGTGTGAGGTCGTTGTCGGCTGTCAATGCGTAGGCGAGCTCGTTTTTCGTCATTGGGGCCTCCCGGATACGGATTGGATCTTATCTATTTTCGTCCTCTTCCGATTCCTCTGGTTCCCCCTCTTTCTCCTCTTCCAAATCATCCGACACTGCTTTCTTCTTCTTCCGGCCGAACACGCGCGCAACAATCACGCTCGCTTCATAAAGCACGACGAGAGGGCCGGCCAGCATGATCTGTGTGACGATGTCCGGAGGTGTGAGAATCGCCGCACAAACGAAGACTATGATGATGGCGTACCTGCGCTTCGCGGCGAGGAACGATCCTGTGATAATACCCATGCGGGCAAGAAAGGCTGTGATGATGGGGAGCTCGAAGACCAGCCCGAAGACGAAGAGGAGCTTGAGAGCAAAGGAGAGGAACTCGCGCATGGAGGGCATGGGCTGTATGCTGTCGGTGGCAAAGTTCATGAAGAATTTGAATCCGAGCGGAAAGACGAGGAAGTAAGCGAAGGCGCACCCGCCAAAGAAAAATGTCGTCGACAGTAAGACGAAGGGAAAGACGTAACCGCGCTCATGGGCATAGAGGCCCGGCGCCACGAAGCGCCACAGTTCGAAAAGGATGACCGGGAAGGCGAAGATGAGCCCCACGAAAAGGGAGGTCTTCAGGTAGGTGAAGAAGCCCTCGGGGAGCCCGGTGAAGATCATGGAGCTCTGTTCAGGGAGGACCTCGATGAGCGGGAGGGCGAGGATTCGGAATATCTCTTCTTTGAAAGCGTAGGAGAGCCCGAACCCAATGGCAACCGCGATGACGCAGGTGATCAGGCGGCTGCGCAGCTCTTCGAGATGCATGGTGAAGGGCATCTTCTGGTCTTCCATCTACCCTTCACCCTTGTCACCATCGGTCTTGTCCTTTTCCGGGGAGTGATCCCCGCTGTCTTCTTCTTTCCCGGGAGGCGTCTCGGGCTGGTCAGGGCCTTGCTGACCGCTCGAATCTGATTTTTCCGGATCCACCTTCTGCATATATGGGTGGAGATGCTCTTTGCTCTTCGGCTGCACAGTCTGCGCCCCGGGGGGGCGATCATCGGTGAGGATGCTGTCTTTGATGTCCTGGGTGGCCCGTCGGAACTCGCCAAGGCCGCGTCCAAGGGCCTTGGCTATCTCCGGTAATTTTTTTGGGCCGAGGAGGATAAGCGCGACCGCCAAGATCACCAGGAGTTCGGGCATTCCTATTCCGAACATATGTTCTCCGAGCAATGGTTGGCGCGGATTACCGTAAGGAAAAGAGGATAAAACGATAGAGAATGAGAATATGCACAATTCAAAAGGGTGTCAAGCACAGAGCTCCGGTTCCCACGGCTCAAGACCCCCTATTCTTGACAAAACCCCGGGGGCTGAATAAATAAGGTTAGGATATGAACAAGCTGATCCTTGCATCCGGCTCGCCCAGGCGCGTGGAGCTTCTGCAGCGCATCGGCCTGGACTTCGACGTTGTTCCCAGCCATGTGGAAGAGAATCCCGGCAAAGGGGAGACGCCCAGAGACTGCGCGCGTCGGCTGGCCGGGGCCAAGGCTCGTCAGGTCGCCCTCACCCACCCCGGCCGGTGGGTGATAGGCGCAGACACCATCGTCGTCCTCGATGGAGAGATGTTCGGGAAGCCGGACGGTCTCGAGGATGCGGGTCGAATGCTCCGACGGCTGAGCGGGCGCACCCATAGGGTCATCACCGGCTTTTCAGTGGTTCGCGAGGATAAGGGAGTGAGCGAAACCAGGCGCGTGGAGACCGAGGTAGATGTGAAGCCCCTCTCCGAGCGGGAGATCGAGGGATATCTGGCGACCGGTGAGCCCATGGGAAAAGCGGGTGCCTATGCTATCCAGGGAGTCGGGGCGTTCATGGTGACATCGATACGGGGCTCCTATACAAACGTGGTCGGCCTCCCGATATGCGAGCTCCTGGACCTGCTCGAGGAGCTGGGCTCGGCCAGGGTGTTCGCAGGATCTGGTGAAGCCCATGGGAAATGATGATGTCGATTGCTGAGAATCTGGACCGAGTTCGCGGGCGGATCCATGAAGCCTGCCATAGGGCCGGGCGCGATCCCGCCTCCGTGACTCTCGTGGCCGTGAGCAAGACCGTGCCCGCCGAGAGGGTGCGCGAGGCGATCGAGGCCGGTGTGACCGACCTGGGCGAGAACTATGTGCAGGAGGCTCAGGCCAAGATTGAATCGCTCACCCCTCTTCCCGCCGATGGCGCCCCGGGTCAGGCCGTTCGATGGCACTTCATCGGACACCTCCAGCGCAATAAGGCAAAATACGTTGCCCGCCTGTTCGATGTGATGCAGTCGGTCGACAGCCTTGCCCTGGCTCGGGAGCTGGACCGGCGCGCCGGGGCTGCGAGTCGCCGGCTTACGGTCCTGATCGAGGTGAACATCTCGGGGGAGGAGACAAAGTTCGGCGCGGAAGAGGCCGGGGCCCTGGAGCTTGTTCGTGGAATTGCCGCCCTCGAGCATCTCGACGTGCGCGGCCTGATGACCATGCCCCCGTTTTTCGACGACCCGGAGGACTCGCGCCCCTACTTCATCAAGCTGCGCGACCTCGGGGAGAGTATCCGGAGCGAGGGGATCGAGCGGGTCGACCTGGGCGAGCTATCCATGGGGATGTCGTCGGACTTCGAGGTCGCCATTGAAGAAGGCGCAACCATCGTGCGTGTCGGCACCGCCATCTTCGGTCTTCGGGGCTAGCTTCAGGAACGCAAGGGAGGGATCATGGTCGTATTCGGCATCCTGATAGAGGTGGCTGCAAAGGGGGCCAACTTTCTTCTCGGCCTCTACATCTGGCTGGTGATCGGGGCCGTCATCATCTCCTGGGTGAATGCCGATCCGTAACCCCATCGTCCGATTTCTCGGGCGGGCCACTGAGCCGGTTCTTGCGCCTGTACGGGAGCGCATGCGGGGGCTCACCGGGCGGACAGGCCTCGATTTTTCCCCCATCGTGGTGGTCCTGGCCATCGTTTTCATACAGCGCCTCATCGCCCAGGTGATCCTGCCCTTCGCGTTGAGGCTCCAGTAGAGAAATGCCGTGGGAGCAAAGAGGAAGGTACGTATTGAAGGAGCAAGGATCGACCTTCTCGTTCAGCCGAAGGCCTCACGCAGCGAGATCCTCGGCTTCGAGAGCGGGCTCCTCAGGATACGGGTGTGTGCGGCGCCCTCCGGAGGGGCCGCGAATGCTGAGTGTATGGCTCTCCTGGCCCGAGCGCTGGGGATTGCGAAGACGAGACTCCACCTGATCGGGGGCGCTGCGGCCCGGAGGAAGCGTGTGATCGTTGAGGATATGACCCACGAGGAGGTCGAAGGGCTCGTGGGCGCTGAGTGACAGCTACCGTCGCGGTTTAAAGGGCTTTACAAAGAGGACCTTATAGACGTAACAATGAAGCAGCGCCCGCCGAAGGCGTCCGGCCGGGCCAAAGGAAAGGAGATGAGATGGATTTCCCGGATGATGTCAGATATACAAAAGAGCACGAGTGGATTCGGGAGGAGGGCGAATTCGCGGTCCTGGGAATCACGGATTACGCCCAGGATGAGCTGGGCGACATCGTCTTCCTCGAGCTGCCCCAGGTGGGCGAGGAGATCATCAAGGATGAGGCCTTCGGGACCGTGGAGAGCGTGAAGACCACCACCGATCTGTTCGCCCCGGCCAGCGGCAAGGTCGTTGAGGTCAATGACCCCCTCTTCGACACCCCCGAGGTGATCAACGAAGATCCTTATGGTGACGGGTGGTTCATCAAGATCGAGATGAGCGATCCTGAGGAGCTCGGAACCCTGATGAAAGCCGGTGAATACAAGGAATTCGTAGAGGAGATCAAAGAATAGGATGAGCTACCTCCCAAACACAGAAGATGACGTCCGCCGCATGCTGGCCACGATCGGCATCGATTCGATCGAGGCCCTTTATGAACGGATCCCGGAGGAGCTGCGAAGCAAAGGGGTGCCGGATCTCCCGGAGCCGATCTCTGAAATGGACCTCGTCGCCCACCTGGGAGCCTTGAGCCGAAAGAGCCGCTCATCAGGGTGCTCGGATTCCTTTCTCGGGGCAGGCTGCTATGACCACTTCATCCCGGCCGTAGTGAGGGCCCTGGCGGGACGCTCCGAGTTTTACACAGCCTACACGCCTTACCAGGCCGAGATCAGCCAGGGAACCCTACAGGCGATCTTCGAGTTCCAGACCCTCGTATGCCAGCTCACAGGCATGGAGGTGGCCAACGCATCCATGTACGACGGCGCCTCGAGCCTGGCCGAGGCCGTGCTGATGGCGAACCGGATCAACGGGCGCCCGCGGGCGGTACTCTCAAGGGCGGTCCACCCGGAGTACAGGCAGGTGGTCGGCACCTATGTCGAAGGGGCGGGGATCGAGTTGGTCGAGGTCCCTGAAGACGACACGGGCCGGACCGACCCGGATCACGCGGCCCGCATGGTGGACGGTGAGACCACGGCCCTCGTAGTCCAGTGCCCCAATTTCTTCGGCACGGTCGAGGACCTGAGGCCACTGGCCCAAGCCACTCAGAAACATGATGCCCTGCTCATCGCCGTTGTGAACGAGCCCATATCCCTCGGCATGCTCCAGCCGCCCGGCGCTCTCGGGGCCGACATCGTGGTCGGCGAGGGACAGGCCTTCGGGATACCCATGAGCTTCGGGGGGCCCCATCTGGGGTTTTTCACTACGCGCAAGTCCTTTGTCCGGAAGATGCCCGGCCGCCTGGTCGGCGAGACGGTCGACCAGGAGGGGAGGCGCGGGTATGTTCTCACCCTCAGCACCCGGGAGCAGCATATTCGCCGGGAAAAGGCGACGTCGAACATCTGCACCAATGAGGGGCTCTGCGCCCTCATGGCCACGATCTACCTCGCGGCCCTCGGACCCCGCGGACTGGAGGAGCTGGCCCGGCTGAACCTGAGCCGGTCCGAATACGCAAAGCGCCGGATCTCCGAACTGCCCGGCTACAGTCTCCGCTTCACGGCTCCCACCTTCAACGAGTTCGTGGTGGAGGCGCCTGTCGAGGCCGAGCGACTCGTCGAGGACCTCGCCGGGCAGGGATTCCACGCAGGGGTGCCTCTAGGACGCTTTTACCCGGGCATGGAGCGCTCCCTGCTGGTCTGCGTGACCGAGCAGACCGGACGCGACGCCATCGACCGCTATGTAGAAGCCCTTCCGGCAGGAGGATCCAAATGAAGCACCCAGAGCGCGGCGCCGGCGGCCTTGTATTCAACGAGCCGGTCCTCTTCGAGATGGGATCCCCGGGGCGCAGGGGATCTTCGATTCCCGCCGCAGGCGTGGAGTCGGTCGAACCGGCCGATGTGCTGCCGGCCGAGCTGGTGCGCAGCGGAATCGACGGGTTCCCCGAGCTGAGCGAGGTGGACGTGGTCAGACACTTCACTCATCTTTCCCAGTGGAACTTCGGGGTCGATTCCGGGATGTATCCGCTCGGCTCGTGCACCATGAAGTACAACCCGAAAGTGAACGAGGAGCTCGCCAGCCTGGAGGGCTTTGCTGCGATCCACCCGTACCAGCCCGAGGCGCACGCCCAGGGGGCCCTCGAGCTCATGTGCCGCCTCGAACAGGCCCTGGCCGAGTTGAGCGGAATGGACCGGGTCACCATGCAGCCGGCCGCCGGGGCCCAGGGGGAGTTCGTCGGAATCAAGATCATCCGCGCCTGCCACGAGGCCCGCGGCAGTGCCCGGCGGAAGATCCTCATCCCGGACACGGCCCACGGCACGAATCCGGCGAGCTCGACCCTGTGCGGGTACGAGACGATCACCGTCGCCTCCGGCAGCGAGGGGATCCTGGAGCCCGGAGCCGTGGACGAGGCCATGGACGAGGATGTGGCGGCCCTGATGCTCACCAATCCCAACACCCTCGGCCTGTTCGAGGCCCGCATCGCCGAAGTGGCCCGGATCGTCCACGATCGCGGCGGTCTCGTCTATTGCGACGGGGCCAACATGAACGCCGTCATGGGCACCTGTCGGCCCGGCGATACCGGGGTGGACGTAATCCACTTCAACCTCCACAAGACCTTCTCCACGCCCCACGGCGGGGGCGGGCCCGGCTCCGGCCCGGTGGGCGTAATGACGGAGCTAGAGGAATTCCTCCCTGTTCCGCTCATCGAGACCGATGGGCAGAGCTACCGGCTCGACTATGATCGGCCCCGGTCCATCGGAAGAGTGAAGGCCTTCTACGGCAATTTCGGCATCATGGTACGGGCCTATGCCTATTTTCTCACCATGGGGGCCGAGGGCCTGAAGCGGGCCAGCCAGATGGCCGTGCTCAACGCGAACTACATTAAAGAGCGCCTGAAAGGGGCCTATCACCTCCCCTACGAGGGCACCTGCATGCACGAGTGCGTGTTTTCCGACAAGAAGCAGGCTGCCCAGGGAGTGAAGACCATGGAGATCGCCAAGCGGCTGATCGACTACGGATTCCACCCCCCGACGGTCTATTTCCCCCTCGTCGTCTCCGGCGCGATCATGATCGAGCCCACGGAGACGGAGAGCCGGGAGGAGCTGGACCGGTTCGTGGACGCGATGCTTGCGATCGCCGAAGAGGTGGAGCAGGACCCGGAGACCGTCCGTTCCGCACCGCACCGCACAAAGGTCTCGCGCCTCGACGAGGTCAAGGCCGCCCGCCGCCCCCGACTGCGGTGGTCCCCCGAAGAGAAAGCCTAATGGTCCAGCGGCGCCTCGAGCGCATTCCGATCCCCACGCATGACAGGGGTGAGCCGGTCACGATCCTTTTCGAGGGGCGCAAGATCGAGGCCTATGCCGGAGAGACCGTGGCCGCGGCGCTGCTCGCGTCCGGGGTGAAGATGCTCCTGCGGAGCATGAAGTACCAGCGCCCCAGGGGCCGCTACTGCCTTTCAGGGACGTGCAACACCTGCCTCATGCGGGTGGACGGCAATCCCAATGTCCGCACCTGCCAGACCCTCGTGCGCCATGGCATGGAGGTGGAGAGGCAGAAGGTGATGCCTGTTTCCGGGGCTGCTGTGGACTACCTCTTCCCCGACGGTCTCCACCACCACAACCTCCTCACCCAACCCCGCCTCGTCAACGAGATCTTCCTCAAGGCGGTCCGGTACCTGAGCGGGCAGGGAAAGCTGCCCGACTCAAGTTCCATTGAGGCGGGGCCGGTCCGGACCCGCTCGGCCGAGGTCGCGGTTATCGGCGGGGGCCCTGCCGGTCTGGGCGCTGCTCTCTCCCTTTCAGAGGCCGGGGTGGCGTCCGTGCTGATCGATGCCGGGATCGTGCCGGGTGGACACATCCATGCCAGGCTCAGCCCGGTGACCTGCGGCGTCTTCCAGGGGCCGGGCCATGAGGTCGCCGATGCAATGGTCTATCGCCTCCGTCGATCGACTTGCGAGATCCTGCGCGAGACCAAGGCCCTGGCCTATTACAAGGACGGATTCTTCTGCCTCCTCGAGAGGAACTCGGTGGTCAAGCTGAGCGCCCCCGTCGTCGTCTTTACATCCGGCGGGTATTCACGCATACCGCTTTTCGAAAACAACGATCTTCCCGGCGTGTTCGCCGGGAGGGGGCTCCTAAGACTTGTGAATGAGCAGGGTATCGTTCCGGGACGAAAGGTCCTCGTCGTCGAAGGGGGCAGGGCAGGGGCATTCCCGGACCACGCCGCTTCGCTTGCAGCCGAGCTCCAGGCCGCCGGCGTGAAGGTCGTCGCCGTGGTGACGGGCCGCAAGGCCACAGATGGGGCCGAAGATCCCTGGAGCGAGGTCCGGTCCCTCGGCATAAAGATCTATGAGGGACACGAGATCGTAAGGGCCGAAGGGACGCGCGCGGTGAAGGGCGCCGTGGCGGCTCCTCTGAACGGGGAGGAGAAGCCCACGACCATCCGGTGCGACGCCATCGGCGCCGTGGCAAGACCGGCCCCGGCCTACGAGCTCTCGCACCACATGGGGTGCGAGGTCCATTTCGATCCGGCCCTCGGCGCGTTTGCACCGGAGGTAAAGGATGATCTGGAGACCACGGTCCCCGACGTATTCGCGGCCGGAGAGGTGGTCGGAGCCGATGGCACAGAGCTCGCTTTTCTCCAGGGACGCCTTGCGGGCATCGGCGCGGCCATAAAAGTGCGTCCCTCTCCCGGGCAGGAAAAGCGGCGCCGCGAGCTGATGAAGGCAATTAAGAAGGCTTGAGGCTTGAAGTCAATCTCGTTCCCAGGCTCTGCCTGGGGACGAACTTCACTGGGGCTCTGCCCCATTCGAATCAGGCCTGAGGCTTGAGGAAGGATCCACCCGACCATGGCCAAAATATTTCTCTGCCGCTGCGAGGACGTCACCCTGGACGACCTCCTGGCTGCAATCGAAAAGGGCTACCGGGACCTGGAGTCCCTCAAGCGCTACACAGGCCTGGGCACTGGATTCTGCCAGGGCAAAAGCTGCCTGGCCGTTGCGGCCGAGGTCTACGCACGCGAGGTCGGCGGGCCTGAGCCCCTCCTGCTTCCGACCACGCCACGCCCCCCGCTCCACCCGGCGCCCCTGGGTGTGTTCGCCGTACAAGAAGAAGCTGTGCAAGAAGTGACAGTACAAGACGAGAAGGAGGAGGAGTAGCCGTGGCGGCCTCGAAGAGCACATCCCGCAAGTTCAGGATCGGCATTGTGGGCGGCGGCGTCATGGGGCTCTCCATCGCCTACAACCTCGCGCGCCGCGGAGTGCGCGACGTCGTCATATTCGAGAAGGGCTATCTAAACTCCGGGGCCTCGGGCCGGTGCGGCGGCGGGATCCGCCAGCAGTGGAGCTCGGAGGACAACATCCGGCTCATGAAGCAGAGCGTGGCGATCTTCAAGAATTTCACCACCGAAATGGGGATCAACGTCTGGTTCCGGCAGGGGGGGTACCTGATGCTCGTGCGCACCGCCGAGGAGCTGGCCGCCCTGGAAAAGAGCGTGGCCCTTCAGCGAGAGAGCGGAGTGCCGACCCGGCTCCTCACGCCTGCCGAGGCGCTCAAGATCGTGCCCCATCTCAACACCGAGGGGATAGCCGGGGCCTCCTTCAACCCCACCGACGGGGTGATCTTTCCCTGGCCGATCCTCTGGGGATATGCAGACGCGTGCCGGAAGATGGGGGTGGTGATCCGCACCTTCACGGAGGTGCTCGGCTTCAAGGTCAAGGGCCGTAGGATCGTGAAGGTCCAGACCGCGAGCGGAGATGTCGAGGTGGATCAGGTGATCAACGCGGGAGGGGCCTGGTCGCCCCGGGTGGCGCGCCTGGTCGACGTGGACCTGCCCAACCAGCCGTACCGGCACGAGATCCTGGTCACCGAGCCGCTTCGCCCCTTCATCAACCCCATGGTGGTGCTTCTCGGCGAAGGGCTCTACTTCAGCCAGTCCATGCGCGGAGAGATCGTGGGTGGGATCGGTGACAAAGAGGAGTCCCCGTCCATGGATCTGAGCTCCAGTTTCCGGTTCCTCCAGCTCTTCTCGCGGTTTGCCGTGCCCCTGCTGCCTCGGCTCGCCGGGGTCAAAGTGATGCGGCAGTGGGCCGGCTTCTACGACGTCACACCGGATGCCGGCCCGATCCTCGGCGATGTGGACGAGCTGGACAACTTCTTCCAGTGCAACGGCTTCATGGGACACGGGTTCATGATGTCCCCCATAATCTCGTCCCTGGTAGCGGACCGGATCGTTGACGAAGATGATTCTCCGATCTTCTCCCGCTACCCCCCCAAGCGGTTCAAGGACGGGACAGCAAAGAAAGAGGGGATGATTATTGGGTAAGGGATGATTATTGGTTAATAATAGAAAGGAAAAAATGCTGACAAACAATAAGATCGGATTCATAGGCTCAGGAAACATGGGCGAGGCCCTGATCAAAGGGCTCATCGGCACGGGCGCGATCGCCGCCGGCCAGATCACGGCCTCGGACGTACGCGAGGACCGGCTCTCACACATGAAGCAGACCTACGGGGTCGAGATGGTCGAGGACAACTGCGAGGTGGTGCGCCGCTCCGACATCGTGGTCCTCTCCGTCAAGCCCCAGATCATGAACCGCGTCCTCGAGGAGATCGCCGGAGAGGTGAATCCCACTCATCTGATCGTCTCGATCGCCGCCGGTGTGCCCATCGCGGCCATGGAGGCGGCCCTCCACAAAGAGGCCCGGGTGGTTCGGGTGATGCCCAACACGCCGGCCCTGGTGGGGGCAGGGACCGCGGCCCTTGCAGCCGGGGCGCACGCCACCGAGGAGGACCTGGGCCTGGCTCGTGCCATCTTCGACTCCGTGGGGCTCTCCTTCGTGATCGACGAAACCCTACTGGACGCCGTGACCGGCCTGAGCGGAAGCGGCCCCGCCTACGTATTCCTCATCATCGAAGCCCTTGCCGACGCAGGAGTCAAAGTCGGCCTCTCACGCCACATGGCCCAGCCCATGGCGGCCAACACCGTCCTCGGCTCGGCCAAGCTGCTGCTCGACACAGGGGAGCACCCCGGGCTGCTCAAGGACATGGTCACCTCCCCGGGAGGCACGGCCATCGCCGGCCTCCACACCCTCGAGGCCGGAGGACTTCGCACGACCCTGATCAATGCGGTCGAAGAGGCCACCCGCCGCTCCCGCGAACTGGGCGAGGCAATGATCAAGAAACTGAGCGAAGAGCGCGGCGGGAAATAGTCGTTTTAGTTTCCTGTCGTTCTTCTATGATTCCCTGTGCTTTCCAATTGCTTTCGTGCCCGGGAGGACGGATACATAGCCCTGCCCCTATGTTTCAGCAATAAGGGGCACGGCATGCCGTGCCCCTACTCGACCTCTTTGGTTGCGGCTCGTCAGGGTCTCAGTCCTCGTCAAGCACCTCTCCGATCGATTCGGCGGTGGCCGCGCGGACCAACCATTTCTCGAGTTGGTCCGGTTTCTCGGTCTTGATGATCCGGTCCCGCGCATCGTCGTCGATAACGATGCCGCGCGCTTTGAGGAGTGTCAAGAGGCTATTGGCTATCTTGCGGGCTTTCTGTTTCTTCTCCTCCTCGGCCGCTCTTTCGGCCTCCAGCTTGTTCAGGCGCAGGTGGTCGCCGGTCGCTTCGGCCACTTTTTCGTACCAGGGCGCGGGGTAGCCTGGGTGAGTCACTTCGCCGAGTTCGTCTTTGACGTTCCCGTCGAGGTATTTGTAGAGCAGGAATTTCCCCAGCTCCCGCCAGCGTCCTACCACTTCCTCTCCCGCGCTCTTTGTGTAGTCGGTCAGGTAGTCCTTGGCCAGCCGTGGAGATTGTTCGTAAAGGGCAACGGCCGCCGAGTCGATCCCGCCCTGGTCCGCCAGAAATTTGCATTCCAGCTCGGCCTGGACGACCTGGA
>CAZFWM010000089.1:0-21784 GCA_964522545.1 uncultured Thermodesulfobacteriota bacterium | reverse complement strand
CCTTTAATTCGGATTAAATGCCCTATTTCCGCCCCACTATGGCGACCGGTCAAGCGGTCAAATCGACGTAAAGCTCCTTCATTGTATCGCGAATCCTCTTTTTCCAGACCCGCACTCCTTCCGGGCTGACCTTCATGGTCCGTGAGATCTCATCGACCGCTAGGTCGCGCCTGAAGATCAATTCATAGAATATCATCCCCTTGTCCGAGAGGCGCTCGGAGAGCCTCTCCTCCATCTTGCGCAGCACCTCACCGACCTCCACATCCTGGCCCGGAGGCTCGGGGTCCGGGATCGGCATCTCATCTACAGGGGTATCCACTTCGTCGGGGACGGTTTTGCGCTCGAGCTTCCTCACCTCGTTGTATGTAAAGTTCCGTATGCAGACGATGAGCCAGGTGCGCAGAGCACATCTCCCTGAAAATTTTTCTAGATTCATTAGAATGGAGCGCATGCATTCCAGATAGATGTCATCTACCTGACTGCTGTAACGGTGGTAGAGGCTCATGGACGTGAGCGTCTTGTAAATAGTCTTGTAGAAGATCGGGCGGTACCGGTCGAGGAACTGACGCCAGGCCTCCTCGTCTCGGTCGAGACAGCTCTGAATCATGGCCATCTCAACAGGATCGCACCTGGCATTAGAGAAGGAGGGTTTACCTGAGGCTACTTTCCCCCCTCCCGAGCTTCCCTGAGAGCTTTCGATCATGGCGGCAAACTCGTTCACATATAGAGGCGCCGCATAAAATATGCGGCGCCTCTATCAAGCACATGAATACTTTCCCTTTTCTGGGACGGAAATGAATTAAAACATCTTTTACGGGGCATAGGAACCCCCTCTTTTTTTTTATAGCACATTTATCATGCCCATGAATAGAAAAGTATAAAAAAATACGGTATAATCGAATACAGATCGTCTAAAAAATTTTATACCATCATACGTGATTGACAATGAAAAATGGATCTGCCCGCCTCCGGGACCTGCAGGGCAAATACTACCAGACCTTCATCACGGCTCTCCAGGTGGCCGTCGATCTGGCCGTCCTATCGGGCGCCTTCCTGGTGGGCTATTACATCTACACCCACATCATCCCGCCCGGCTATGAGCCCCGCTTCTACCTTTACAAGAGGCTCGTGCTGATCAGCTCTGTGGCGGGCCTGGTGATCTTTGAGAGGCTCGGGCTCTACCGCTCCCAGATGAGCCTGATGAACATCGATGAGATCCGGCGGAGCTTCCAGGCCGTCATGATCCTGGCCCTGATAATCTTCACATACAATTTTTTCTCCAAGAGCGACTTCTCCAGGCTGATCCTTACCTATTCGTTCTTTATCCTCCTCCTTGCGGTTCTCACCGAGCGGATGATCTTCTTCAAGCTCCGTCAATACTTCCATCTCAAGGGCTTCCTTGTCCACAATGTCCTGATCTATGGCTCCGGAAAAGTGGCCCAGCAGCTCTTCAAGAAGATCCACCAATCCCCCAAGTTGGGGTACAGGGCAATAGGCTTCATCGATGACCCCCCCCCTGAAGAGAGCCCGAACAACAGGGCCAAGATTCTAGGGACGCCGGAGGATCTTGGCAAGCTGGTGAAGCGCTACAATATACAGGAGCTGCTCATCGCCAGGCCCTCCATGCCTCCCGAGGCACTCCTCTCGGCCGTCGAGCAGTGTGAGGCCAATGGCATCCGGTACAGCTTTGTTCCCAATATCTTTGGATTTTTCATCGAGAGCGTGCGCCTCAAAGAGATCGACGGCATCCCCCTCGTCACGTCCCGAAGGCTCAGGCTCTCCAGGATCAACCGGACCATAAAGCGGGCCTTCGACATCGGCCTCTCCCTGCTCATCCTTTTGCTGGCCTTGCCTCTGATGCTGGCGCTGGCTCTCCTTGTCAAGTTGAGCTCACCGGGGCCGGTAATCTTCCGCCAGGTACGGATCGGCCGGGGCGGAAAACCCTTTACCATCTTTAAATTTCGAACGATGTTCCAGGACACCCCCCAGTATGCCCCCTGCCCCAACGGGTTCGATGATCCTCGGATCACGCCGGTCGGCAGATTTCTTCGCTTTACGTTTGTTGATGAGCTCCCCCAGTTCTGGAACGTTTTTTCCGGGGATATGAGCATCGTCGGTCCCCGGCCCGAGATGCCCTTCATCGTGTCCGACTACGACGACCTCCAGCGTGAAAGGCTCAATACAAGGCCCGGAATAACCGGCCTGTGGCAGATCAGCCAGGACCGAGGCACCGGCATCCATGAGAATATGGAATATGATGTCTACTACCTGGAGAACCAGTCGCTGCTGCTCGATCTCGCCATTATCGTCCGGACCGTCATATTCACTATTCTCACCATAATCCGGGCCGCATTCAGACGGATAAAGGCAAAAAAAAAGCCCGGTGCACAGGCACCGGGCTATGATCCCGTATCTCACTAAGTGGTCCGATTAAACCGGGCGCGTAATCCCCGGGGGACTATTTCCCCCTTCCCGGCATTCCCTTATCTTCGGCTCCGGTATTGCCTTCGCCCTCCTCCTCGGCGGGCACGGCGAGCAGCTCTTCGTGGACCTCGATCCGGGCATTGGCCTTGAGTTCGTCGACATATCCCTTGTACCGGTCCCGTTTCTGCTGTTGCTTGAGCCTTGCCTCGATGCGGCGCTTGGCCTGCTCAAAGGTCTGCTGTTGTGCCTCTTTCTTGCCCGTGAGCTTAATGACGTGGAACCCGAACTGGGTCTTGATGATTCCGCTCACATCATCGATGTTCTCCAGGGCAAATACCGCCTTGTCAAACTCGGGCGCCATCCGCCCTTCTGAGAAGTAGCCCAGATCACCGCCCCTGCGGCTCGTGGGCCCCCCCGAATGCTTCCTGGCCAGCTCGGCGAAGTCGCCTCCGGCCTTGACCTCACCGAGCACACTCTCGATCTTTTTGCGGGCATCGGCCACTGTTCCTTCGTCGGCGTCGGGCTTGACCTCGATAAGGATGTGACTGGCCCTGACCTGGGCCGGCCGGGAAAACTCCTCCATATTCTCTTCGTAGTATTTATTCAGATCTTCATCGGTGATCGTGGCCTCTTTCTCGATCACTTCTTTCATAACCTTCTCGGTGATCAGGCGGGCCCTCAGGTCATCGATCCGCCTCTCTATCTCGGGGTCCTTGTCATATCCTTTCTTTTTCGCCTCGTCCATGAGGAGGCGCTGGGTTATCTGCTGATCGAGGTACTCACGCTTCTTCTCCGGACTCTTTGACAGGACCCGGGCGTAATGAGGCGTCTGGTCGATCTGAGCATTGAACTCCTCCAGCGTTATGACCTCGTCATTGATACGCGCCAGGACCGTCCCGGACGGCTGGCCTCCCGACCCTGTGGACGGGGCGCTGGTGGCGGTCTCCACTTTTTTTGCCTCGCCGCAGGCGAATGCGATGAGAAAAATACCCATCAGGGCGATTGCAGTCACAAGTTTGGCTTTCATTGGTCCTTTACCTCCTTTGATCATTTACAGGTTCCCCTCTTTGTTCCAATTCTCATTCAATCTGTGAAAAGGTACTTTTATTAAAGGCAAGAAGGAATGTCAAGGTCTGTATTCAATCCAGCAAAAAAAGGGCGGACCCATGTGTCCGCCCCTTGTCATTCGGAGGAAACTTCCTAAATATCACTCACGCCCCGGCCGATGTTCAGGTAGCATGTCCCCTTCTTTGCCTTCCTGATCTCCTTGACCAGGGTCTCGAAATCGGCCCGGCTGTTGACAAAGTCGATCTCGCTGGTGTTGACCACGAGCAGCGGGGTTTCATTGTAGTTAAAAAAGAAAGAGTTGTAGGCCTGGTTGAGGGATTCGAGGTAGCGGTAGGTGAGATGCTGCTGATAGGGGATCCTCCCCGTCTGAATGCGCTGGAGGAGAACCTCGACTCTGGCCTGAAGGTAGATCACAAGGTCCGGGTGTACGATCCTGGCGTCGAGGAGCTTGTAGATCTTCTCATACAGCTCGATCTCATCTTCGTCCAGGTTCAGGCAGGCGAAGATGCGGTCCTTGGCAAAGAGGTAGTCCGACACGATTCCCTTGCTGAAGAGGTCCGGCTGGGTGATACTCTGCTGCTGGCGGAATCGATCCAGGAGGAAGAAGATCTGGGTCTGAAAGGCGAACTTTTCCCTGTCCTTATAGAACTTCTCCAGGAATGGATTCTCATCGGGCCGCTCGAGCAGGGTCTCAGCCTCGAACTCTTTGGCCAGGAGATCGGCCAGGCTGGTCTTGCCCACGCCGATGGGACCTTCCACAACGATATAGCGCATGGCAGCCATGGATAGATTAAAATGTAATCGATTTCGGCTGAAATGTCTAGGTCCGAAAGTGCTTGAGCTCTTCGGCCAGTCTGGCAAAGCTCTCGAGGGCGAGATCCTGGGCACGGATCTTCGGCTCGAGCCCTAGTGCGCGCAGGATGGTCTCGGCCGCGTCCGGCCGGATCCGGATCGCCTCCGACCTCTTCAGACAGTTGACCAGGGTCTTGCGACGGTAGGCAAAGGCGCTTCGTACGACCTCCCTGAAGAAGGGCTCGTCCGGGATCGGGACACGTGCAGTCCGGAGCACTTCGAACCGCAGGACCGCGGAGTCGACCGCGGGCGGAGGGTAAAATGAGGCCCGGGGCACATCAAAGCCGTGCCGCACATCGGTCCAGAGATTGATGAAGACCGTGAGGGCCCCGTACCCGGGGCGGCCGGGAGCGGCGGCTATGCGCCCGGCAAGCTCCTTCTGGAACATCAGGGTCAGCGTACTGAAGGCATCGCGCTTCTCGAGGAGCTTGAAGATCAGCGGGGTCGAGATCTGGTACGGGAGGTTGGCCACCAGTTTGAGACGCCCCCCGCACTCTCCGGCGATGGAGCGATAATCGAGGCGCAGCGCATCTCCGAGGCGGATCTGCAGGCCGGGAGTCCCCCCGAGCTCTTTTTCCAGCACCCGCACCATGGCCGGGTCCGTCTCGCAGGCGATCACGGATGCGGCCCGGCCGGCCAGGGCCTCGGTAAGGGAGCCCAGCCCGGCCCCGATCTCCAGGACCACATCGTCACTCTCCACGGCGGCAAACTCGACGATTCGCCCCAGCACACCAGGGTCCGTGAGAAAGTGTTGGCCCAGGCGCTTTTTGGGAGCGATCCGATATCTTCGAAGTAGGTCTCTGGGGTGTTTCATGGAAAAAACTCAATAATGATTGCCGTGAACAAAGCAGGGATTCACCACAGAGGACACAGAGGGCACAGAGAGGGAAACAGATTTAAATATATTTTCTTTTCTGAATCTCTGTGTTCTCTATGTCCTCTGTGTCCTCTGTGTCCTCTGTGGTGAAAAAATCCTTGCCTAAGGGTCGATAATCGTCGTCGTCCTCGAAATCCTGACGGTTCCGAAGATCACAAAATCCAGTTGGCCCTGGCGTTGAGAGATGCGTCGGAACGCTCCCCTTTCGAAAGACGGTGATGGGCCGCGGCCGCGATCATGGCGGCGTTATCGGTGCAGAGCACGGGAGAAGGGATGAAGGTGCGGATGCCGCGGGAGTCGCCCGCCTCGCGAATACGGCTTCGCAGCCGGCTGTTGGCCGCCACGCCTCCGGACAGGACGATCCGCTCGATCCCCTTCGAGGCGGCCGCGGAGACGGTCTTATGGACGAGCACATCGACCACGGCCTCCTGGAAGCTCGCGGCCAGGTCCGCCACGGCGCGGCGCGCCGCTTCTTTCCCGATCTCCTGCACATGATAGTAGACAGACGTCTTCAGCCCACTGAAGCTGAAGTCCCAGTTCGAGGATCCCTTCATGGCCCGGGGAAAGGCCACGGCGCTCCGATCGCCTCGACGGGCCTCCCCGTCAATGGCAACGCCTCCCGGATAGGGGAGATCGAGGAGCTTGGCGACCTTGTCGAAGGCTTCGCCGGCCGCGTCGTCGCGGGTCTGGCCGAGGAGCTCGTAGCGGCCGAAGGCCCGGGCTATGTAGAGCGACGTGTGTCCACCGGAGGCGATGAGGCCGACATAGGGAAAGTCGACCTCGCCGTCTTCGAGGAAGATCGCCGTGAGGTGCCCCTCCAGGTGGTTGACGCCGACGAGCGGAAGCTCCCTGGCATAGGCAATCGCCTTGGCCGCCCCCAGGCCGACGAGGAGCGACCCGATCAGGCCCGGCCCGCTCGTGACCCCGATCCCGTCGATGGCATCGAGCCCGATCCCGGCCCTGTAGAGGGACTCTTCGATCACGGAGACGATGGTCTCGATGTGGCGTCGCGAAGCGATCTCTGGAACCACCCCCCCGTACGGGCGGTGCTCGGCGATCTGTGAGTAAATGACATTGGAGCGCATCTCGCGGCCGCCGCTCACGACCGCGGCCGCACACTCGTCACATGAGGACTCGATTCCGAGGACGATCATGGTTCCTCCGTTCTCTCCAGGCCGGCCGCGGCCTCCTCGCTCCAGGGGTCGGCCTCGAGGGCCCGGCGAAAACGGCCTGCCGCTTCTTGCCTGCGCCCCATCTCCTCCAGGATCCCGCCCATGGCGACGAGGGTTTCGCAGAGCCAGTGAGGCCTGTCGTGGAAGAGAACCTCCGCCCTCGAGAGAAGGGTGAGGGCCTCTTCGCGGCGCCCCTGGGCGAGGCGGGCCAGGCCGAAGTAATAGTAGGCGAACGGATTCGACGGGTCGATCTGGATGGCCCGTTCAAAATGATCGACGGCCTCTTCGGCCCTCCCCTCCTCAAGCGCGCTCTGTCCCCGGCCGCTCAGGCGCAGGGATGCGGCCCGCTCTGGCGATGTGCTCTTGGGGATCTGCGAGGGGCTCTCGCTCCTTCGATCCGCCTCCACAGAGCGCCTGGATGGTGCCGAATCCTCTTTTATGACCGAGCCGGCCTGCGCGCACCCATCGATGGAGAACAGGACCACCATCAGGCCGAGGGCGGCCATGGCCGCGGCGAGAACCCTCATCGACGTCTGAACCATCCCTTTACTCTCTCCCACAGCGCCGGCCCCTCGCTTCCGGGCTCCAACAGCGTGTCCTCCTCTTCTGCCCCTGCCTGCCCACGGTCCGGCCCGGCACGGCCATGGATCGTACAGAAAGCCGCCGGGGCGGTTCCGGACAAAAAGACTTCGGCCAGTGGGTCGGGGCAGCCTGAGGCGGCCATCTCTCCGCTCTCCCGGCAGATGTCGACTTCGACGACCCCCGGAGGCGGTACAAAGCCGCTTCGCCGAGCGGCCCGCCCGGAGGCGAGGACGAAGTCGGCCCAGATGGGGAGGGCTCCCTGGGCCCCCGTGATACCAAGAGACCCGCCCCGGTCGAAGCCGATCCACACGAGGGCGAGCAGGTCGGACGTATACCCTGCGAACCAGGCATCCTGATAATCGCTGGTTGTCCCCGTCTTTCCGGCCACTCCGCCGGCGAGGCCGTAGCGGGCCAGGCCGCGGCCGGTTCCGCGCTCTACGGCTCCTTCGAGAAGCCGGGTGATGATGTGGGCCACCTGCGGAGAGGTGACTCGATCGACCTTCATGGACCTTCGCTCGAGCACGTTCCCGTAGCGATCCACCACCTTCTTCACCGCGATCGGCGAGGCACGCACCCCCCCGCTTGCGAAGACCGAGTAGGCGGAGGCCATCTCCAGCGGAGTGGCTTCGACACTCCCCAAAGCAAGAGACGGCACGACAATGTCCGTCCTCGAAAGGCCAAAGCTCTTGGCCGTCTCGGAAATCCTGTCGAGCCCGACCGCGAGAGCGAGGCGCACGGTGGGGACATTGAGCGATTCCTCGAGGGCGCGCCGGACTGTCACCTTTCCCCTGTACCGGCCGTCATAATTCCTGGGCGACCATGGGCCGGAATGGTCCGGAACGGTGATCGGCGCATCCTCGATCAGCGTGGCGGGCGTGAACGGAGCCGATGTCCCGGGCCCCGGCCCCTGAAGGGCGGCGCAGAAGACGAAGGGCTTGAACACAGATCCCGGCTGGCGAAGGGCCTGGGTGACACGGTTGAACTTCGATGTCCCGTAGTCGCGGCCCCCCACCATGGCCAGCACATGGCCGGTCTGGGGCTGGAGGGCCACGAGACAGCCATCCAGGGGGCTGCTGCCGGCCTGGCCCTCTCGAAGAGAGGGATAGGCCCGCTCGAGATTCTCCAGGCCCTTGCTCACCGCCCGCTCCGCCGCCCGCTGCGCCTGGAGATCCAGGGTGGTGAAGATCCGCATACCCTGAGAGGTGAGAGCTGTGGCCGGGAAGTGGTCCTTGAGATCCCGTGTGAGAAAGTCGACGAAATACGGGGCTTCATTGTGCTGGGGGACAAAGGCCCCCACCTCGATCGGGCAAGCTCGGGCCCGGGCCGCCTCCCCTGAGCTGACGGAGCCCGAGGCAAGCATCTTGTCGAGGACGATGTCACGCCTCTTCTGTATTCTCGCCACGTTCCGGTGGGGGGAGTAGCCCCCGGGGGACCGGATCAGGGCGGCCAGCAGCGCCGATTCGTGCAGCTCGAGGCGCTGGACCGGCTTGCCGAAGTAGAATCGCGCGGCCTCGCCCATCCCGTAGATCCCCTGAGAGCCCCTCTGGCCCAGGTAGATCTCATTGAGATAGCACTCCAGGATCTCGCGCTTCGAATATTTCGCCTCGAGCATGAGGGCCATCACGGCCTCGACGATCTTGCGCCACAGGGTCTGCTCCGCCGTGAGGTAAAAGTTTTTTACCAGCTGCTGGGTCAGGGTGCTCCCGCCCTGGAGCACGCGGCCCGCACCGAGGTTGACCCGGATGGCTCTCGCCACGCCGATCAGGTCCACTCCGGGGTGGCTGAAAAAACGATGGTCCTCTATGGCGACGACCGCGTCCACAAGGTGCTGAGGCACCTCGTCGATGCCGACCGGAGTCCGCTCCTCCCATATTTCTGAGAACAGGCCGGCGATGAGCTCGGGCTCGATCTCCAGGGTGAAAAGCTCTTCAGCCCTCTCGAGGTCCTGAATCTCGCCGATGCTTCCTCCATCCAGCCGAATCCGCACGCACCGCGCATCGACGGGCCCCGTCGGGAAGGAAAAATCTCGCAGGAAGATTTCCAGAACCCGGCCGGACCGGTGGAACAGGCCGGGGGCGTCGGGTCGCCGGTCCACGGCCCGGTAACCGAGGCGATCCAGGCGCTCGAGAAGGCCGGCCCGCGCGATGTCGAGCCCGGGGTACAGGAGGAGGCTGTCCGAATAGACCCGGGCTGGAAGACGCCAGCGGGCCCCCTCAAACTTGGAGACGAGGGAGCGGTAGAGGAGTCCGCCGCCCGCAGCCCCGGCCGCAACGCCTATAACGAGGAGCCAGAGCAGGATCCGGATCCAGACGCGCCGCCCGGACTTCACCGGTTTCCGAGGGCGCCGCGAACGGGGTTTTTTCTTCTTTGGCATGGCGTGGAGGCGCTAGGGTTCCCCTACTCTCCCTCCCCTCCTCCGAGACGCCTCAGTCTGTTCTTTGCCCACTCGGCCTGACTTGATTTGGGATAGTAGACGATCAGCTCGTTGAGTATCTCTCTGGCCCCTTCGAACAGCCCGATCTCGGCCATGGCATATCCGGTCTTGAGCATCGCGTCCGGGACCTTGACACTCTCCGGATAGTCCTTCCTCACTTTGTCATACTCCAGGATGGCCTTCTCGTAGTCGCCCATTTTGTAAAACGTCTCGGCGAGCCAAAACTGGGCATTCCCGGCGAGCTTGTTGTCGGCGCATCGGGTGAGAAAATCGCGCCACCGGGTGAGGCACGTCTGGAAGTCCTTCTTTTTGAAAAGCTCCCGGATGGCCGTGTACTCTTCCTCGCAGCTGAGCGGCTCCCCGCCCTCCTGGACCGCCGCATCGGGCCCGAGGTCGGGATTCTTGTCGGCCGCGGCCTCAGGGCTCGAGAGAGCCCCGGGGATCCTCAATCGGCCCGCACCGACCGTGAGGCCCAGCTCCTCCTTGATGTCGGAGACCTCCTTGTCGAGCTTTTCTACTGCGGCCGTGAGGTCGGCCAGGCTCTGGGCCCGGTCCCCGCTCACGTCCTCGGAAAAGGCATCGGCCTGGTATATCTTCTCCTCGACTTTGCCTGAGACGGCCTGGATTTCGACCTGAACATCCACGATATCAGCGCCGAGTTCCGCCATCCTGACATTGAGGTCTGTCTGCTCTTTGCGGATCGAGGCCATCTCTTGCCTGGCCTCGACCCGGAACTCATCCTGCTGCCGGGACAGCTCCGCAAGATCGGCCTTCACGCGGCTGAATTCCTGCATGGTGCTGCAGCCCGAAGATCCCAAGGCCGGGATAAGTGCCATCGACGCAGTCAGGAGAAAAAACAACACAGGATTCCCCGGATGCAATTGCTCCCTCTTTACCTTAGTGCCTCTCTGCCTTAGTGCCTCTCTGCATTTACCGTTCATTTTCACCCCTCATGTTTCTTCGTCTGGTTATTGCCCTACTTCCCCCGAGGAGACCAGCTCGGATTGGTCTCGCTCCCATCCAGATCCGTTATCCGGATGGGCCGGCCGCCGTGGACGCCGACCACATAGAGATCCTCGTCTCCCGCCCTTGCGGAAGAGTAGACGATGAACCTTCCGTCCGGCGACCATGACGGGTCCTCGTCATTTGCCGGGCCGACGGTGAGGGCTCTCATGTTCCTGCCGTCGGCGCCGATCAGGTGGATGCGAAACCGGCCGTCCTCCCAGCACGATGCATAGGCGATCAAGTCTCCCTTTGGGGACCAGGCGGGGGAGCTGTTGTATTTTCCCTCGTACGTGATCCGCTTGACACCCCCCCCTTCGGTGTCCATGAGATAGAGATCCGGGTGTCCGGACCGATCGGAGACGAAGAGGATCTGTTTCCCGTCGGGCGACCAGCAGGGCGAGACGTTCGTGGCCCACCCCCGGGTGAGGCGCTTCAGTCCCTTCCCGTCCGTCCGGGCCCGGTAGATATCGGACTTCCCGTCCCGGTTGCTTGAAAAGACGATCTCACGGCCGTCGGGCGAGAAGGAGCCGCTCAGATTCATCGTCCCCTTCACGGGCACACAGCTCGACTTCAAGGTCGCCATGTCCAGCAGGTACAGCCCCGGCCGGCCTCCCCGGTACGAGGTGAACAGGAGTGAACCTGCGTCGGGCGCCCACCTGGGGAGAAGGCTGATGGAGTTGTCTCGGGTGAGCCGGCGCTGGCCTTCACCGTCCCAGTCCGCTACATAGAGCTCCTTCTTCCCTGTGCGGTTGGAGATAAATGCGATCTTTGAATCAAAGGCGCCCGCATCGCCCGTGAACTGTCGTAGCACTTCATTGGCGAAGTCATGTGCCATGGAGCGCACGTTCTCCGGCGACCCCCTGTATCGCTTTGCGCCCACCGTCTTGCCCTGGCCGACGTCGAAGAGGCGCACGGAAAGCGTAACGGAGCGATCGTCAGCGCGGAAGCTCCCCTGCACAAGCACCTCGGCGCCGATGAGGGCCCATGCGCGAAAATCGATCCGGCCGGGATCCTCGATCGGTCCATCGATGAGAAAGGAATCTGGATCCAGGATCCTGAACAGGCCGGTTGAGGCGAGGTCGTGGGCCAGGACCCCGGCAATGGCCTCTCCGGTCTCGCCTCGGTCTCCCTCCGGACCGGAATCATGAAAGGGGGCGATGGCGATGGGGAGCGGCCGGAACGAAGGGGCGAAGATGTCGATGAAGACCCTCTCACTCGCGAGGCCGGCCTGAGCGGCGACGATGGTGCCCGCAAACAGGGTCAGGATCATTGAAAGCTGTACTATTGTAGTCCGCATGGATTACTCACTCCCCCGTCTCCACTCCGACCCCTTCGGATCTCGTGATGAAGGCGCTGTGAAAGCGGAGGTGCCGCTCGTAAAACTCTCCGGGATACGCGGCCGGCATTGGGGGGAAGACCACTTTGTTCAGCACGCGCCGGATCGAGTCGTCGAAGTGTTCGTTCCCGGAGGACTCTTCGACCTCGAAGTAGGCGATCGCCCCGCTGCGGCGGATGCGCAGGACCACCACCGCCACGAGATCCTCGTCGAGGTGGGCCAGGGTCTCGGGCTTGATCCAGTTCGACCGCACCACCTCGGCCAGCACGGCGTCGTATGGTGTGAGGTCGATGCCCGGGCCCGCGGCCGTGAGCCGCCCCCGCCGTCCGCCGCCTCCTTCACCCTGTCCCGACCGCTCCGCCAGGCGCTTCTTGATCTGGCTCAGGGCGGCGCTGTATGAGCTCTGCGGCGCCGGCGCCGGCTCACTCTTGGCCCGGACGGGAGGAGGCTTGGATGATTTCTTCTTCGCTTTCTGTTTTCCCTCTTTCTGGAGCTGCATGGACGGCTTTTTCGGGCTCTCCACTTTCTTGCTCGGTTTGCTCTCCTTGGCCGGCGGCGCCTTCGCCTTCACCACCGGCTTTGGCTTGGGCTTTGGGGGCGGAGGGGCCGGCTCGTGCATCGGGCTCGGGGGGGACTTTTCCCCTTCGAGATCGCCCGCGTTCACGAGGGAGACCATGTAGGTCGGTGTATAATAAATTCGCCGCGGCTTGAAGTAGGGAGCCACTCCGAGCCCGACGACCAGCAACGCGTGGGCCGCGGCGGAGAATAGGATCATCCATGTCAGCGCCGGCTGTCGGACCGGCTGGCGCCCGATTGGGTACGTATCCATGCCCGTCGGTCAGCTCACCCCGGGCCCCTCGGTCTTTGGGGGGCGTCTGGGGGGCTCGGTTATCATTCCAAGCTTCTCTAAGCCGGCCTTTTTGACCTCAGCCATGACCTTTATGATGTATCCGTACCGGACCTCCCTGTCGGCCCGGAGAAAGATCTCCCTGTTCCGGCGGCCTTTATAGATGGCCTCGAGCTTCTTCCCCAGTCCGGCGAGATCCATCTTGTATTTGTCGAGGAAGATGGATCCATCCTCTTTCACGGTGATGATGATCTGCTTCTCGTCTATCTGGAGCTCTTTGGCCGCAGCCTCGGGGAGGTCCACTTTTATACCTTGAGCCATCATCGGCGCCGTGACCATGAAGATCACCAGGAGCACCAGCATGACATCCACGAAGGGTGTGACGTTGATCTCGGAGAGGGTTGTGAACCCCTTTTTTCCAACTGTGGCAGGCATTCGGCCCTCTACAGGTTCACTTCCGCAAAAAGTGCCGGGCGGCTATGTTGAGAAAATCGGAGGAAAAGCTCTCCATGCCGGTATCCAGCACTTTCACACGGTGGACGAGGTGGTTGTACGCCACCACGGCCGGGATCGCGGCGAAGAGGCCGACCGCGGTGGCAATCAGCGCCTCCGAGATCCCCGGGGCCACCACGGCGAGGCTGGCGGAGCCGCTCAGGCCGATCTTGCGGAATGCGTTCATGATCCCCCAGACCGTGCCGAAGAGCCCGATAAACGGGGCGGTCGAGCCTGTTGTGGCCAGAAAGGTGAGCGAGCGCTCGAGCCGTGTGATCTCGTTCAGCCGGGCGCGCTGCATGGCCCTGTCAACGTTCTCGATTCCTCCCTGATCGTCCTGGAGGAAGAGAGGATTCTCCTCCCGACCTCCCGCCTGCTTGGTGCCTCTGGCAAGCTCCTGGTAGCCGGCCCGGTAGGTCTCGACCAGAGGCGAGCCGCCCAGGCCCTCGATCTCTTTGAATACGCTGCTGAGGTTCTTGCGCTCCCAGAAGAGGTCGAGAAAGGTCTTGGATCTTCGCTCGGCCCGTCGGAGCACCCAGATCTTCTGGAAGATGAGGGCCCACGAGATCGTGGACATGAGCCCGAGCACGATCAGCACAAGCTTCACGATGATATCCGCATCGTAAAAGATGCGGATGAAATTGCCGTCGGAAGACCCGAATTGTCTCAACCCTTCCATCGAGAAGGGGAGAGCCGGGAAGGAGATGCTCGAGAACAAACCGTCCATATCCTTTCACTTATGAATATTCGTTTATCGAAATCAGGCTTGTGAAAAGCGCAACATATCAAAATGCCTTGAGTGAGGCAATAATGGATAGTGCCGGCCTGAGGCTTGAGGTCTGGGGCTTGAGGATCAAATAACCTCTATGCTAAAGTTATCTTTCTTTGGGCCCCGGAAATTAGAAACGAACAGCTCTTCAGAGGGATCTATCTAAGAAGAAGGATCTATCCAAGATGGCGGGCAAGGCCGCACTCTCCAAGATTCGAAACATCGGGATCATCGCCCACATCGATGCCGGGAAGACGACCGTGACCGAGCGCGTGCTCTACTACACGGGCCGCATCCACCGGATGGGCGAGGTGCATGACGGCCAGGCCACGATGGACTGGATGGAGCAGGAGCAGGAGCGCGGGATCACGATCACCTCGGCGGCCACCCAGTTCAGCTGGGCCGGGAGCACGGTTCAACTGATCGACACCCCGGGACACGTCGATTTCACTATCGAGGTGGAGCGATCCCTGAGGGTGCTCGACGGGGCGATCGTCATCTTCTGCGCCGTCGGAGGCGTACAGCCGCAGTCCGAGACCGTCTGGCACCAGGCCGACCGCTATGGTGTGCCCAGGATGGCCTTTATCAACAAGATGGACCGGGTGGGGGCGGACTTCTTTGGGGCCGTGGACCAGATGCGCAAGAAACTCGGCGCCAAGCCGGTCCTGCTCCAGCTCCCCCTGGGGGCGGAGGAAAACCACACAGGCGTGGTGGACCTCATTGCCATGAAGGGCCTTGTGTGGCAAGCCGATGACCTCGGCATGACCTTCGAAGAGGTCCCGATTCCGGACGAACTTTCAGAAGAAGCGCTCCGATACCGAGAGGAGCTCATCGAGGCGGTGGTTGAAACGGATGATGACCTCACAGAGAAATATCTGAGCGGTGAAACGCTGACGGAGGAGGAGATCTGTTCAGCAATCCGCAAGGCGACACTGGCCATGGACGTGGTTCCCGTGCTCTGTGGCTCGGGGCTGCGCAACAAGGGTATCCAGCCACTCCTCGATGCGGTCGTCCGCTATCTGCCGTCGCCGCTCGACGTCCCTCCGATTTCCGGAATCGATCCCGACTCCTTCGAGATCGTGACCCGCAGCCCCACCGATTCTGATCCCATGTGTGCAATCGTCTTTAAAATCCGCATGGACGAAGGGCGTCGTCTCACGTACGTGCGAGTATACTCAGGCAAGCTCAAGGCCGAGGGCCCGATCTATATCTCAACGACCAAAGCCAAGGAGCGGGTAGCGCGCATATTCGAGATGCACGCAAATCAGCGCAAGCGCATCAAGGAAGCACACGCCGGAGCCATCGTCGGCGTCGTGGGCCTCAAGAGCGTGCGCACCGGCGACACGATCTGCGACGAGGCTCACCCCATTGTACTCGAACCGATAGACGCGTACGAGCCGGTCATGTCGGTGGCGATCGAGCCCCGCACCACGGGCGACCAGGAGAAGCTCTTGTTTCTCCTGGACAAGCTGGTCAGCGAGGACCCCACGTTCCGGTATCGACTCGATGATGAGTCGGGCCAGACGATCATCTCCGGCATGGGGGAGCTTCATCTGGAGGTCCTCGTGGACCGCCTTTTGAGGGAGTTCAATCTCCAGGCCAATGTGGGCAGACCGCAGGTGGTCTACAGGGAGACGATCGCCCGCGAGGTCGAGGCCGAGGGGATCTTCGATCGCGAGATCAGCGGAAAAACTCACTACGGCCGCGTCCGGCTGCATCTCGAGCCGCTGAAAAGGAATGCGGGGTTCACCTACCGGGTGGCGCTCCCGCCGGAGCCGCCTGTCCCGGAAGAATTCATGACAGCCATCGAAGAGGGGGTCCAGGAGTCGCTGTTGGGCGGAATCGTCGCCGGCTATCCGATCATCGATATCGGGGCCACCCTGATCGAGGCCACGGTGCGGGAGAACGAGTCCTCCGAGATCGCCTTCAAAGTGGCCGCATCACTGGCATTCACCGAGGGATGTACAAAAGGCGGGGGCGTGCTGCTCGAGCCGGTGATGGAGGTGGAGGTGACCGTGCCCGAAGAGTACGCCAGCGCGGTGATCGGCGACATAGGCTCGCGGAGGGGCAAAGTGGTGAATGTCAACCCAAGGCGGGCGATAACCCTGATCAAGGCCCTCATACCACTTTCAGAGATGTTCGGCTACTCCACGGATCTGCGCTCCGCAAGCAAGGGGCGTGGAACCTTCACAATGCAGTTCTCCTACTACGACGAAGCGCCTGCGCGGAAATGAGCGACTTTGCCGCTCTAGGCGAATGGGCAAAAAAAAACCACCGGCAAAGCCGGTGGTTTTTTTTGTTCTTGCTCTGGGATACTACAGAATGCCCTTGAGCTTCGGGGCGGGCTTGAAGCCTACGGTCTTGCTCGCCTTGATCTTGATCACTTCACCGGTCTGCGGATTGCGTCCCTTGCGGGCCTTGCGCTTCTTCACGTTGAATGTGCCGAAGCCGGGGTAGGTGAAGCGCTTATCCTTTTTGATCGTCTTCGACATCTCGGTGAAGGCCGCGTCGACGATCTCGGTGTAGTACTTCTTGCTCACATCGAGCTTGGTGGATTTCATGATTTTTTCGATCAGTTCCGCTTTGGTCATCTTTCTACTCCTCCATTATTGGGTTTCCGGGATGGAAGGGGTTTAAACCTACATCAATACTAGCCCTCCGCTCCCCTTATTTCGACAAATGATACCACTCCTGTTTTTTCTGTCAAGTGAAAAATGATATTTTAGAAAAAAATTTTTTTTAATCTCTTTTTTAAACATCGAGTCATGAGGGACACTTATTACGGGAAAAAGTGAGGCTAGAACGGTTTTTAGAAAAAGCTGGGTACGGGGGAGTTCAATGGATTCATTTGAAAACAAGGAATTTGCCAATGATTTCAATCTCTTGTATTTACCGGGAATTTTCGTCCTCACAACCTTTTCACCCAGTGTTTAAAAGGGGAACGTGGGGCCTTCAGCTTTCATTTTTCCGATTTCGCCCTTTATCGACCATTAAAGGCCCGGTGGGTTCAGGGGCCGTTTCGAGCCCATGGGCGCCGTGAAAGTCGCTTAAGAAGGCCTCTGCCACACTCTCCGCGCCGCGCTTCCTAGAATCGTCACGAAAACATTAAATCCCTCTCCCTCCGGGAGAGGGCCGGAGCCAGCCCCCGCGAAAGCGGGGGTGAGGGAGTTGGGATTTGGTTGCGGCTCTGCTGCGTTATCGCTTTTTCTTGATCAGTCCGAACCGGGCGTTCACCTCGATCCAGGGGAAGACGAGGCGATCTTTCGGGCCTTCGTAGACGGCCCGGACCCGGTCCGATGCCGTGGTGAGGTCGGCGATCTCCCGGGTGAGGGGCTCCCAGTGGTGAGCCGTCTGGGCCATCGATCCGATGCAGCAGCGCTCCAGCGAAAGGGTGTGATCGTTGACGACCCGGCCCGCCTTTCCCTCGGCATCCTCCATGGCGACCTGGGTGTCCTGGGCCGCCCCCTCCAGAAGCCGTACCAGCGTGTAGTACATATAGACGAGGCCCTCGGGGAGGAAACGGGGATCGGCCACCCCGCGTGTCGAAGAGCTGGGCGCGCGGTCGACAATCTGGCCGTCGCGGTACAGGCTCTCGGCCCTCTCGATGGTCAGGGAATGGGCCCCGCCGAGGACGCGGACGAAGTCGCGCGAATCGAGGATCATCCTCACCACCCGGAGGAAGCCGGACATGGCCTCGGTGGAATAGGAGGCCTGGTAGTGCTTGAGGAACCGCTCCCCTTCGATCATGGCCCGGAGGAACTTGGCCATCCCGGAGGTTCCGTGGGCCGATCCGTTGGCGGCGCTGAAGAGAAAGTTGCGGCACACGAACCGATCCAGCAGCCGCTGCTGCTCCGGAGTGCCCCCCCGCATGCGGCTCTCGGCCTCCAGGCCGTTAGGGCTCCCTTGGCTGTAGGTGATGAAACCGTAGGGAGTTTCGGCCTTCCGGACCGCCCCCTCGATCATCTTTGCATTGTACTCGAGAGAGCAGGCAATGCCCGTGTCCGCTCGAATGATCTCTACGCCCCGGCGCTCCTGGAGGCGGCGGAAGGCATCCTCCAGCTCGCCGCCCTTCTGTCCCTCCGTGATGACGCCCATGCAGGCGACGACCGTGAAGTCGTAGCGGCCGGGGGGTGGGTCGATCAGGAGACGCACGAGGGGGTCGGCCCTCAATTTTTTTCTATCCTTTTCGTCCGCGTAGAGCGTCCGGACCACCGCTCTCAGGAGGTCCTGCTCATCGGCGAAGCGCCGGCGGCCGGTCCGCACATGAAGCCAGGGGCGCACCTTGTCGACCCCCTCCTGGTAGCTCCGGACCACGGAGAGGACCTTCAAGGCCTCCTCGTTGCGGGCCCAGAACTTCTTGAGCCAGGGAGAGTGGAAGACCGACCGGTCCAGAGCCAGCAGCTTCGCGCACTCCCGGAAGGCCTTTTCGTAGGCGCGCTTCGCGGCCCGGTGGGCCTTCCCCGGCTTCCCGGTGAACTTCAGTTTCCTCCCCGCCTCGTCCGCCTCGGCAATGGCCTTCTTTGCCCTGTCGATGGGATGGAGCAGCCTGGGGGCGGGCCGATAGGCGGCGGGGACGGGATGCCGCTCGACCTGGAGGTGCTCCTTGCGCGCCAGGTAGGGCAGCGCCCGGCCGATGATGTGATCGGCCACGTGAGTCAGAGCCTCGTAGTAACTCTGGTTCGCCCGCCTCCCCCCGGCCATGAAATCCCTTCGCCTCGGCACGGGAATCCCGAGCCGTCCAGAAAGCAGCTTTTCCAGATTGACCTTCTTCGCCATGTAGTCCTGGTCCTGATCCAGGAAGGCGTACAGGATGCCGGACAGGGCCCGGGGGCTCTGGTTTCCCAGCTCGATGAAGACCTCCAGAAGGAAGCTTGGCGGGCGGGACGCCATGAGTTCGATGAGCATCCGGTTGTTGATCTGGGCCAGCCGGCCCAGCCGCCCCGTGCCGAGCCCCGCCCTCAGGAGGCCGGCCACATCCTCGGGGCCGAGGGCGCAGGGGGGCGGCCACGCATCTGCGGCCGCGGCGGCGGCGCCTTTGCCGTCGAAGCTGGGCAGAGGTCCCACCGCCTCCCCGAGAAAGGAGGCGATGGTGACCGCCTGGGCCGCATACTCGATGCCCCCGTAGTTGTCCGCCACCAGAGCGATCCGCTTCTTCACCTCGTGAACCGCGCGAATCCTGGCGATGTTGTCCCGCCCCCATTTCGGGCGACTCTGTTTCAGGAAGTAGGCGAGCTGGTCCTGGGTGAAGTACGGGGCCCAGTGGGCCATCTCCGAGGCCAGGTCCGCCGAGACCGCCTTGGCGGCGATGGCCTCGTAGATCTCGCCGGCGCCGGGCAGTTCTTCGAGTTCTCCCGCAAAGCGCGGATCCTCGACCAGCGGCGAAACCGCACAGGCCGGGCCGGGTCGAACCGGATCCGTGGGCATGATGACCCGGTTGATCCATGTGACGATCCTGTCGATCTCGTAGTCCCAGCCGAATTCTCTGAGCTCCCCCCGAAGGATCTCCTTGACCTCGTCCTCGTCGAATCCCCTCCCCTCCCCCATCCGGTCGATCTGTTTTTTAATCCGCTCCTGGAGGGCGTCCGTGCCCACGAGCAGCAGCGAGAGGAGACGAGCCATCGACGCGGGCGGAACGATGTCCGCGGGCTTCCGGATTTCTTCGCCCTCGACGATCGCCACCACTCCCAGCCCGAGCGAGCGAAGCAGGGACGCGGTCCCGGCGAGCTCGGGCTTGAGCAGCCTCAGGCCGCCGATCACATAGCCCCAGGCATCCTCCGAGGCCAGAACCTCCAGCAAGTGCATCGGATTGACGGCGGGGTTGACCAGGCAATTGAAGAAATCGGCGCCGTAGAGGCCCCCGTCTCCCCCGCTGAAGGAGAGACGGCCGTCGCGGTCCAGATGGATGGTGAGTGTGCCGCCGCGCAGGCCCCGGGCGAGAAGCGGGGCCGTTTCCTTGCCGGAGCGCAGAATGAACTGGCCCCCGTGCAGGTCCCAGGCGAGGTCCGCGGCGAGATCTCCCGGGCCGGAGGCGGAGACCGCGCCCTTGCGAATCCTTCCCGAAAAGGAGGCCCCCGAGGAGAGGGAAAGGATATTCCTTCCGAGCTTCAGCTCCGCTGCTTCGAGGCCGGCTTCGAAGCGGCCCCCCTTCAGATCGAGACTGGGGACGTTGCCGGCCGGAAACCTCATCCCGGCCGCCCCCTCGAAGCCGCAGCGGCCCCGGACCGCGACGTTCATGGCGCCCCGTGAGATCGAGAGCTCAGGGATCGGAGAGACGCGGATCTTTCCGGTGGCGGTGAATTTCGAACCGCCTTGATATCTGATCTTCACGGCGCCTTTCGGGCTCACCTCCACCGCGGCCTCGAGCTTCCCGTCCGAGAGATCCGCCTGCCAGGCACTGTGGCGGTCGGACAGTCGGATACTCCCGGGCGTGCGGAAGGCGCATGAGAGAGAGAGGGGGGCCTTTCCGGGAGAGAGGCTGATCCTCCCCTTCGAGAAGGAGAGAGACGCTGCAGATTTCAGGCGAATATCTGTCAGAGTAATGGGAATAACAGTCTCACCGGGGGCCAGGGGATGTGAGCTGATGATCTCCACAGAGAGGGTGGGAATGGCCGAAGGCTTCTTTATCCTCCCGTCGAGGCGAAGGGAGATCCTGTCCAGGACCGGGCCCTCATCGGACCAGAGATCGTGATCCACCCTGGCCTTCACCCCTGCAAAGAGAGAGGTCTGCGGAAAGCCGACGTTCAGCTTTCCCGTCTCCAGAGAGAAACGGCGCTCCTTCACCGTGCCGGAAAAATCTCCTTCCAGGGTCAGCTCCTCAGGGAGTGCGGCCTTGACCTTTAGAGAAGTCCGACTGATGGTCCGGGTATCCAGCACGATCCCGGGGGGCCGGGTCCGTACGGAGAATCGCCCCTCCATCGAGTGGAGTGAGTCGTACGCGGCCCGGATGACCTCGATCGCTTGCCCCGCGGAGCCTTTCGTGAGGTCGGCCGAAGCGAGCGGGGATAGGGAGAGAAGCCGGTCCAGGGAGGCAAAAGGGACGGGAAGGATGGCCGGCGGCAGCATGACATCCTGGAATGGAAACGGCACCATTCCCAGGAAGCGCACCTTCCCGGTAAAGCCGACGCGAAGCTCCAGATGGCCGGACCGCTTGTTCCTGACCGGCCGGACGTTCATGCTCTGCAGCGCCACATCGCCGATCTGATCCGCGGAATCGACCAACTCTCCCACCCGCTTGATCATAGCCGTAGGTGGCAGGGAACGGATCAAGTCCCATCTCTTCTTGAGGGCCTTCAGGTGCTTTCCCACCTTTCGGTCCTCGAACAGGGACTGGGCATTGATCAGGGCATTGATCACGTTGCGGATGATGACCGGCCGGCTGAATTTGACCTCGATCCGCCTGACCGACGGGCCCGAGTCCGGGCCCGCCACATCCGGACTTCCCACATCCGCCGTGAGATCGGCCCAGCAGAATGGTGCGAACTCGACCAGGCCGTACCCCTCTTTTCCGAGAGGGAACTTGTGGGCGCCGGGCCTGAAGCGGATCCGGCTGCCACACTCCATGTAAGAGAGCATTGCAGCATCGATGCCGCTCAGGAGGGTCTCGATCCTTTCAGGGATGCGCAGGGGCGCAAACGAGTTCGCTCCGGACGGTGCGCCTCCCCCCCTGGCCAGAGAGATCTCGATCTTTGGCGCTCTCTTCGTACGCCTGTACCGTGTCGATAGTTGGAAAGATGCAAGGGGCTTCTTGGAATCGATGCCGACTTGGAGAGACTGGGTCGAATCGGAGCCCGGCCTTTTCTTCGGTCCGGAATTTCTCATTCGAGGGATAAAACCAGAAAAGGCGCTGGGTGTCAACGCGAGTTCTTACAGCCCTCAGGGCCTCGGACAAAGTCCGGAGTGAGGGGCGGGGGAGGCTCTCGGGTGGAG
>CAZFWM010000088.1:0-21859 GCA_964522545.1 uncultured Thermodesulfobacteriota bacterium | reverse complement strand
ATATCTCCGGCATCTTATTACTTTCCTTTCGTCTGACCCAACGCTCAGCATCAGCGGCGGCGCGAAGCGGCGGCCGCTGCTTGCTGTTGTTAGATGCCGACTTCCTAGATCTCCAAACGCGTTTCATCGGACATCTTTGACTCAATCTGGGCAACAATGTCCCGAAGACCGACCTTGGCATCTGCTTGCAGGCCAAGGCACACCGCAATACCAGCCGCATCCGTGCTCTTACGTTCTGCCAGTTCAAGCCTATAAGCACCACTGTGATCCGACACCAAGCTGTATGCGTGAAAATGCATTGGATCTCCATCTCGGGCGTCGGAAAGATGTGAAAACTGAAACTGCGACTGGAGATAGGCCAAGAGGTGATCCTGCAACACGAGCACGAGCCTCTTGTTGACGGCCTCAAACGTCTGCACCTTGTGGTGCAGCTGAATCAACGTGGTCTTGGCCGTCATCTTCCAGTTCATGCCATAGGTCTTATATGAGGCGTCGGGTTCCCTGACTACCCCTGCCTCCTGAAGGAATCTCTGGCGAGCTGGCCACACGGTCCCCGTTGTGTCGAGAGTCTGAAGTTCTATTCCAACGAAATCCCTAACCTTGCTTCCTCTAGCGGAAACAAGGAAGTAGTCGACGCTCCCACCCGGTACCGAGACTTCAGGAACGACATGAAGCTCGTTGCCAGGCTCATGAGTTGTCAGCAGATGCAAGCAGTCTGTAAATACTTGGCGTCGCTCAAGAAAACGATACGGGCAGATCAGAATGGGTTCTTGGCGCTTACCATAAAGAACACTGCATGTGCCGATTGATACCTCTGGCTCACTTTTTCGCACCTTTATGCATCTCTTGCCGATGTAAGGGCAGTGTTGGTTCTCGACGATCTCCTGCCAGTCCACACTATCATCGGTAGTAGGCATTCCGAAAAGCTCTAGCACCTTGCTCATAGTAGACTCCGGGTCCGCTCTTCTGCCTGTCGCACGTAGTCCGCCGAGATATCTAATCCGACGGATTTACGCCCAAGGCGAGATGCGACAAGCATGGTCGTTCCCGTACCACAAAACGGATCAAGAACGACCCCATCCTTGGGACACGTCGCCAGAATAGGAATCCGACAAAGATCTTCCGGGTATGGGGCGAAGTGAGCCTTTCGTTTCTGTGTGTCTTCCGGAATGATATCCCACACATCCGAAGGCTTACTGCCATTGGGATGATACTTCAGGAAGTAAAAGCCTTTCTCGTGAAGCTCCTTCGCACGCCCCGAGAGGCGCCGCGAATCAGAGTGCGTTGTTCTTTGTGTGCCCCGAATTATCATGCGAAAATCGGCAATTTCACCTCGCGCAACCGATGCCAGCATCTTCTCAAGGGCGGCAAATGCCGCTGTCTTCTCGGCCGCCGAGAGTTCTGTAGACAGCTCAATCTGCCGCCGGTAACGAACTCCTGTAACCCCCGTAGCTGATACGATGGCGCCGTTGACGATCCTTGCGGTTTTGGGAGTGCTGCGAATTGCATCAACATCGTAGAAATAACCGCGCGCTTCCTTGACTAAGTGAAATACCGGCTCGTGGATATTGCGAAGTCTGTCCTTCGTATTGTCAGGGGAGCCCTTCACCTTATTCCAGATAACACTATTCCGTAGGATCCAACCCTGTTCGTCCATGAGAGTCAGAGCCACACGCCACGGGATTCCAAGCAGCGTCTTGTTGTGGTACGAGTCACCAATATTCAGCCAAAAGGAGCCCGTGGGCTTTAACACCCGCCGAACTTCTGCACAGACGGCTACCAGATTGGCGACGTATTCTTGATAGTGCTTTTCGAGACCGATTCCACCGTTCGAATATTCCCGCTTGCCCCAGTACGGGGGACTTGTGACTACGCAGTCGAACGTATCTGGAGGCAACGCCCGCAAAATTTCGGTTGCATCTCCACGAAAGAAGACAGGCGAGATTCTCCTGCCGGCCACGTACTCCAGCAGTCTCGTGCTGAGATCCTGGTCCGCGGCACGCCCCCTCTGTCGCCCCTCTTGTTTGGCGTGAGTAGTATTCGTCACCGGCTCCTCCATCTCCTGTGCATCTACTAGTTCATATCGAGTTTCTATGTATGAACCTTTTATCTGCCTGACAGCTATATATAACCCCAGGGAGGTTTCGTCAACTATTGAAAATTTCAAAACATTCCAGAGAATTGGCCCCTTGCTCCAGGGTTATATATGGTTTCTCCCGAGGCCTGCTGGATCGCACTCCCAATCAGCGAACCTCCCGCCGTTCCCACAGACATTTAATCACATCCTCAGCAGGCAGGACCTTGCCTTCCTCGATCTGATGCATCCCGAGCGCCAGGATCTTCAATAGAGCCATCGTTTCCTGGGGTTGATCGACGCTGTGCCCGATGATTGTCGTTTTCATACCCGTCAATTTTCTATATCCCCGTGAATCCCGCGTTGGCGTAGTGGAAGGCCGCCATGGCGTTCAGAAGCACAGTGGCGTAGAGGTCGCTCCAGTCGACCTTGTCGATCGTATCGAACTCCGTGTGGTAGTAGATGTAGGGGAACTTGCCCGACGATAGGGTTGGAACGCCAAGAACAATGAACGGGGTGCTGTCAGTACCGAGGGCGGGAAACTCTACAAGGGCCGCCTCGTACCCGGTCCTCTGTTCGTATTTCGTCTCCTCGATGAGCCTCCGGACCCGATCCCGGAGCTCCGGAGTGACGGCGGACAGAGAGAGCGCCCCGTGTGTAGTGCCCACGATGTCGATGTTGATCATGAGCCTGCAGAGCCGCCGGATGTCGGCCAAGTGCCTGAGACCGTACGCAATGGAGCCCTGGATCCCGAGCTCTTCGGCGCCGAAGGCCACGAACCGCACGGTGCGCTCGTGGGGGCCGAGGGCCGCCATGACCCTGGCGATCTCGAGCATGGCCGCCGTGCCCGAGCCGTTGTCGATCGTGCACGGGCCCACATCCCACGAGTCGTAGTGGGCGCCCACGGTCACCCGCTCCGAGCTCGTTCCCGGGATCTCTCCGATCACATTCCACGATGTCGAGACGGTCTGCTCCGCGTCCACCTCGATCCTCACCCGCGGGGCCATGCCCTGGTCTATCCAGCTCCTGAGCTGCATGCCTGCCTCGTGGTCGATCGCCACGGCCGGGATGCCCGCAAAGTAGTGGGTGCTCCCGACCTCGATGAGCGACTCTCCCGATTCGCCCATCCTATGCTTCATGTGGATGAACCCCGCGGCGTGGTGGAGCCGGGCGCTCATGAATTGGATGGTTCGGGGGGACAGGTCGCTCCCGCCCGACGTGGCGAGGTGGATCTTCCCGGCGTAGTCTTGAGGGGAGAGGGTGTCATAATCGGCAGGCATGGCTGAACCCACGAAGACCACTTCGCCCTCCAGCCCACCCGGGCAGGTGTCCGGGCTGAAGCCTAGGGCCCGGGCCTCGGGAGAGAACGCCTCGGGATCGAGTACGTCCAGGGAACATGTGCCGCGGCTCCACTGGATGTAAGGAAACGTCTCGGTGTGCACATTTTCGAGCCCGATGGATTCGAAGCGCTCGATCACGTAGTCCCTGGCCCGGACCTCGTTCGGGGTCCCGGCCATCCTGTGCCCTAGGGCCGTAATCCCCTCGAGATCGGCCCGGAGGCTCTCGAAGCTCATGGCCCTCTCCACGAGCAGCACCGGATCGAAACCCTTCGAGCCGTCGTCGCAGCAGCCCCAGGCAAAACAGAGGAGCACCGTCCCCATGGCCGCGTGGAACCATTTCTTATTTATCATCCTTACTATTCCTCATTTCTCCAAGGGATGAATACGAGCCGATCCACCTGTGGATCGGCTCGTATTCATTGTATCATCCCGATCTTCCGGAACCAGTCGATCGAGTCCCGGAGGGTCTCTTCCAAGGGGCGGAAGGTGAGGCCCAGCTCCTCCCGGACCTTGGTGTTTTCGAAATAGCAGTACTGGGCGGCGCTCTGCGCCGCAGCATAAGTGATCACCGGCTCCTTGTGGGTGAAGCGGTCCGAGACCCTCTCGGCGGCCCACCCGTAAGCGAACATGGCCGATTTTGGAAGCTTCATGAGCCGGCTCTTCACGCCGGCGGCCCGCGCTATCTCCTCGGCCAGCTCCTTAAAGGTCATGTTCCGGTTGCCCAGGATGTATTTCTCCCCCACCCTCCCGTTCGTCGCCGCCAGCACGTGGCCGCGGGCCACGTCCCGGACGTCGACCACCATGATCCCCGCGTCGATGTAGCCGGGGAAATTGCCGTTGACCACGTCCACAACAATCTTTCCGGAGGGGGTCGGGGTGATGTCGGAGGGCCCCAGCGGAACCGCAGGGTTGACCACGACCACCGGCAGGCCGAAACGGGCCATGTCCAGGGCGTTCATCTCGGAGATGTACTTGGTCAGCACATAGTCGATCTTGTGACGGAACCAGTTGAAGGGAGTCTCCTCGTCGGCCGTCTCCCGGCCGGGCGCAAGGCCCACGGCGCCGATGGAAGAGGTGTAGACGATCTTCTCTACTCCGGCGTCCCGGGCGGCCATGAGCATGTAGTTGCCGCCGCGGATGTTGACCTCGTAGATCGGCCTGGGATCGGGCGACCAGAACTTGTAGATCGCCGCCAGGTGGAAGAGGGTGTCGCACCCCTTGATCGCTTTGCGCAGGCTCTCCGGCTCCAGTACATCCCCCTCCACTCTCTCCACATCCAGGCCCTCGAGGTTCTGCAGATTCTCACCCGGCAAAACGAGGGCCCGGACCGACACATCCTCATTCATCAACTCCCTGACTACATTGGATCCGATAAATCCGGCTGCTCCGGTGACCAGGGTTTTCTTCATGGCGAATGACCTCCTTCAATATGGTACTTGCCCCTTAAACAAGTCGGATATGTCATTTCGACCGCGGGGAGAAATCTTCCTGTTGTATAAGTAATATTGACATATTCCAGGAGAATTTTCATATTGTATCATATCTATATAATTACTGGAGAAAAACATGAAACTCTCCACAAGGTCACGCTATGGCCTTCGGGCCATGCTGGATCTGGCACAGAGCTTTGGAGACGGACCTGTGCTGATGAATACAATGGCCCGGAACCAGGAGCTCTCCCCCAAGTACCTTCACGCCCTGCTGACCACACTGAAGTCTGCCGGCCTTGTACGCAGCCTTCGCGGGGCCAAGGGTGGTTACACTCTGGCAAGGCCTCCTTCCAAAATCAAGGTCAGCGAAGTGATCCAGGGGCTCGAAGGCTCGCTGTCGATCGTGGACTGCGTGGAGGATAAAATCCTTTGCAAAAGGTCAGAGCACTGCATTACAAGGGATGTTTGGGATGAATTGAGCAAGGCCATTCAAAATGTACTGGAAAATTGCACGCTCCAGGATCTCGTTCTTCGTAAAAAGGAGAAAGATGCCTCGGCGCAGATGTATCATATCTAGCTGTAGGATAGCGAGGCAGACTTGAAGGGGATCGACACACAAGAGGCCCTGGAGTTGATCGAGTGTGAGGGGCCGGAGCTCTACGATCTGTTTTCCCGTGCGGGAAGCGCGCGCTACCGGAACAACGGGAGCCGGGTGAGCAGCTGCGCGGTGATCAATGCCAAAAGCGGGCACTGTCCCGAGGATTGTACCTTCTGCGCTCAGTCAGTGCATTCACAGGCCCGCATCGAGCCGCACCCCCTTGTCGGCTCCGATCGAATCATCGAAGCAGCTCGGCAGGCCGAAGAGCGGCGGGCCGGGAGGTTCGGGATCGTCACGTCCGGCAAGGCCCTCACAGATCCTGGCGACCTCGCCGTCATCGAGTCCGCCGTAGAGACGATCTCAGGAGAGATCCCCATAGATCCGTGCGCCTCGCTGGGCGTTGTGGGGGCCGAGACGCTGGGCCGCCTCCGGGAGGCCGGCCTGACCCGCTACCACCACAACCTCGAGACGGCCGAGAGCTTCTTTCCCCAGGTCTGCACGACACGCCGCTACGCCGAATCGGCCGATACGGTCCTGGCCGCGAAGGCGGCCGGCCTCTCGACATGCTCGGGGGGAATCTTCGGCCTCGGGGAGTCACCGGCCCAGAGGGTCGAGCTGCTGGAGGCGATTCGAAGCCTCGAAGCAGACTCCGTGCCCCTGAACTTCCTCCACCCGATCCCGGGGACCCGGGTCGAGGGCCTGCAGGAGCTCACGCCTCTCGACTGCCTCAAGGTGGTCGCCGTGGCGCGGCTCATGATGCCCGCCAAGGAGATCCGGGTGTGCGGGGGCAGGGAGTACAACCTCCGGGATCTGCAGTCCTGGATCTTCCTGGCAGGCGCCGACGGAATCATGGTCGGCGGATACCTGACGACATCCGGCCGAAGCGTCCGGGAGGATCTCCGGATGATCGCCGACGCCGGCTTGATGATGGGCGGAAACGGCCCCGGGCCCTCCGGAGGACCGGCATGAGCGGGCCGGGTGAGAGGCTGGCCGTGGCCATGAGCGGAGGCGTGGACTCCAGCGTGGCGGCGGCCCTGCTGCTCCGGAAGGGCTGCGACCCCTTCGGCGTCACCCTGCGACTCTGGCCGTGCGAGGGGGACGAGGATTGGCGGGCGTGCTGCGGCGTCGACGGCATCGAGCAGGCCCGGGCCGCGGCCGGCAGGATCGGGATCCCCCATTACGTGGTCGACTGCCGGGACGAATTCGAGAAGCGGGTCCTCGAGCCGGCGTGGAGTGAGTACGCCCGGGGCCGGACCCCGAACCCGTGCGTGCTCTGCAACGAGCATATCAAGTTCGGCCTGCTCTTCGATCACGCAAGGCGGCTGGGAGCTACAGGGCTCGCCACGGGGCACCACGCACGCGTCCGCCGCGACCAGGGACAGGGCAAGGCCCTCCTTCTGCGAGGCGCCGACCGCGACAAGGATCAGTCCTACTTCCTCTTCTCCCTGAGGGAAGAACAGATCGACGTGACCGTGATGCCGGTGGGCGAGATGACCAAGGTGGAGGTTCGGGATCTCGCTCGCGAGCTCGGGCTCCCGAACGCGGAGAGGCCGGAGAGCCAGGACGCCTGCTTCCTGGTTGAAGAGAGCGGCTTTGCAGAGTCCCTGCGGCGCAAATTCGGCGCGCCGGCCAGACCGGGAGCCATCGTGGACACGGACGGGCACGCCATCGGCGGCCACCAGGGCGTTCACGCCTTTACGATCGGGCAGCGCCGCGGCCTGGGCGTGGCCCTCGGCCGCCGGGCCTACGTGCTGGCCATCGACGCTGAGCGGGGCGAGGTCGTCGTCGGCAGCGACGAGAGCGAGCTCCTCGCGGATGGCTTCGATGCGCTGGATGTGAGATGGTTAGCCGGGTACGGAACACAGGGCCCCGTGAAGTGCGACGTCCAGATACGCTACCGCCACCGCCCCGTACCGGCCGCGGTAGAGACCTCGGGTGATGGGCCATCGAGAGTCCGGGTCCTCTTCGACAAGCCCCAGAGGGCCGTCACACCGGGGCAGGCCGCTGTCTTCTACGACGGCGATCACGTGATCGGCGGCGGCTGGATCGACCGGGCCATGTAAAATCTTTCATCGCAACATCTACGTTTCTTGCGTAGATGTTGTCGGATTGTTCGTTAGGGAAAATTATCACACAAAGACACAAAGCCACGAAGAAATGAAAAAAAACTTTGTGATCTTAGCGGCTTTGTGTGAGAAAAAAAATAGATTGCGGCTCGGCCGCGTTAAGGGATCTCATGAGTCAACTCGATGATCGATACTCCCGGCAGGTCCTTCTCACCGAGATCGGCGAGGAAGGACAGCGCAGGCTTCTCGAGAGCTCGGTCCTGATCGTCGGCTGCGGGGCGCTGGGCAGCATCCTTGCCGACATTCTGACCCGGGCCGGCGTGGGCCGGATCCGGATCGCCGACCGTGACGTACCGGAGCTAGTCAACCTCCACAGGCAGGTACTTTTCGACGAGGACGATGTGGCCGCGGGCATCCCAAAGGCCGAGGCGGCCGCCCGGAAGCTACGCAGGATCAACTCGTCGATCGAGATCGACGCTCGCGTCACGGATGTGACCCCCAGGAACATGGAGGCTCTCATGGCCGACGTCTCCCTGGTCCTGGACGGGACCGACAACTTCGAGACCCGCTATGTCATCAACGACGCGTGCGTGAAGAGCGGAAAGCCGTGGATCTACGGCGGCGTCATCGGTACGACCGGCATGTCCATGAACATCATCCCCGGAAAGGGGCCATGCCTGAGGTGTCTCTTTCCCGATGCCCCGACGCCCGGCAGCCTGCCCACCTGCGACACCCTGGGCGTGCTCAATACGGCTCCGGCCGTCATCGCCTCCATTCAGGCCACAGAGGCATGCAAATTTCTTATAGGAAGCGGGGAGGCCGCCGTCGGCCTGATTCACGCGGACGTGTGGGCCGGCTCTTTCCAGCGGGTCGACGTGAAGCGTGCTGAAGACTGTCCTACTTGCGCGCTGGGCAGGTTCGACTATTTGACCGTCAAAGAGACCTCGTGGGTCACGAGCCTGTGCGGGCGGAATGCGGTCCAGATCACGCCGGCCAGAAGCACGGCCCTTTCTCTCGACCGCCTAAGCGAAACGCTCGGCCGCGTTGGAAGCGTCTCATACAACGGGCTGCTGCTTCAGTTCGAGGTCGAGGGATGGGAGCTGATGATCTTCCCGGACGGGAGGGTCATCGTCAAGGGAACCACGGACGAGGCCGTTGCCAAGGGGCTGTACGCAAAGTACGTTGGGAACTAGAATAAGAGACTTGATGCTTGCGGTTGGAAACCATGTAACAACGTAGTCGGACGGGATTTATCCCCGCCCGCAAATAAACCTTAAAGGAGAAGAAGATGACTGAAAAAATCTTTGCCAGCGTGGGGGAAAAAGATGTGACCCGGGCGATCGTGTCCGAGTTCGCGAAACAGTTCAGCGAGTACGTCGAAAGCGACTGCCTCGTGATCGGCGGCGGTCCGAGTGGCCTGATGGCGGCCAGGGAGGTCGCGGCCCGCGGCAAGAAGGTGCTCGTGGTGGAGCGCAACAACTACCTGGGCGGCGGATTCTGGATCGGCGGCTACCTGATGAACAAGCTGACCGTGCGCCACCCGGCCGAGAAGGACCTCGACGAGCTCGGCGTGCCGTACACCGAGTTCGGCGAAGGACTCTTCGTGGCCGACGGCCCCCATGCCTGCTCGAAGCTCATCGCGTCCGCCTGCGACGCCGGGGTGAAGTTCGCCAACATGACGATCTTCGAGGACCTCGTGCTGCGCGAGGGGAGCCGTGTAGCCGGGGCCGTTGTGAACTGGACGCCCGTGGGGGCCCTGCCGCGGGAGATCACCTGCGTGGACCCGGTCGCCCTCGAGTCCCGCATCGTCCTCGACTCGACCGGGCACGACGCGTGCGCCGTGATGAAGCTCCAGGAGCAGGGCCTCATCGAGACCCCCGGGTTCGGGGCCATGTGGGTCGAACAGTCCGAGGACCTGGTGGTGGAGCACACCGGAGAGGTCCATCCGGGACTCATCGTATCCGGCATGGCAGCGGCCACCACCTACGGCCTGCCTCGCATGGGCCCCACATTCGGCGCCATGCTCCTGTCCGGAAAAAAGGCCGCCGGAATCATTCTGGAAAGCCTGGGAAGCTGATCCCTTTCTCATGGTAGAGCCGGATGATAGAATAGATCTGAGGGGCATTCTGTGTCTGGACACTGTGACCCGGACTCTCATGAAGCTCGAAGGGATGGATTCGGGCTCGATCCTGGAAATTCTTATCGACTGCGGAGAGCCGATAGAGAATGTTCCTCCTCAGATCGAGGAAGAGGGCCATGAAATCCTCTCCACGACGAAGCAGAATGATCATTGGAAGCTGGTTATAAGGAGCGAATGAAGGCCATGGATCCTGCGGAGCGGAAAATATGCAAGAGGTGCGTCCTTCCCGAAAGCATGCCGGATCTGTGGCTCAATGAAGAAGGTCTGTGCAACATATGCGTTGAATTCGACAGGACGAAGAGCGACTGTGAGCCGGGCTCCGCTCTCGAGACCGATTTGACCAAAATCCTGAACAAACACAGAGGCAAGAAGGAGTACGAGTGCCTGGTCATGTGCAGCGGAGGGAAGGACAGCACATCGGCCCTCTACTATATGAAGAAGAGGTACAAGCTCAATCCCCTGGCCTTCACCTTCGATCACGGCTTCGAGACCGAGGACGCCATGGAGAATGTGCGGAAGGCCGTGGAAAAGCTCGAGGTGGACTTCCTCTTTTTCAAATCCAACGCCATGAAAGAAATTTTTTCCAAGCTCCTCAAGGTCGAATCCAAGGCCGTCATGTGTCACCCCTGCTCTATCTGGTACATGCAGCTCACTTATGAAATGGCGGCCCGGTTCGACATTCCCATCATCATCGCCGGGTGGACCAAGGGCCAGTCCCTGCGACAGCCGGTCATGACGAAATGCGGGTGCAACGCCTCGGCCCCGGAGTTCGCCTCCATGACCAGGGCCACGAGGGAATTCATAGAGAAACACGCACACACCAACCCTCAATACAAAGACTTCCCGATCAGCATGGAAGAGGTCATGAAGAGGGCGAAGAAAAAACACAAGTGCATGGTCCTCTCCCCTCACTGGTTCCTCCCTTTCGACCAGGAAACGTATGTGGACACGATCAAGAGGGAGGTGGACTGGAAGGTTCCCAAGCTCAGCTACCCGAAAGGGACCACCAACTGCTACCTGAACTTTATCTCCGTGTACAACTCGATGAAGCATTACGGCTACACCCACTACCACGTGGAGATGAGCAAGATGATCCGGGACGGGCTGATGAGCCGGGAGCAGGCATTGAGCGACCTGGAGATCGACTTCGACAGGGAGCTGCTGAATTCCATCGCGGAGAAGCTCGATTACCGGTTCGAGTAGATCCGGGGCTAAACCCAGGGGTTGCATGCATACGTTGTATGCTTGTATAATTTTAATACGAACTCATAGATCCGAGTCATCATGAATCTGAATATTCCTCTTCGCCTTCGGATGAAGGCACTCAATCTCACGGCGGTCGGGATGGCGGCCATTGTGTTGATCGGCGGTATTACTCTGGCCGTCGACGTATTCTGTTGCTCCGTCGAGCACGACGAAGCGGGTCAACACGAAGGCGAAACAGGACCGCACCATCATCATCATTTCAGCTTCGAAGTCCGCCCCTCTCATTTTAACAAAGACAGAATCTCCCTTAAAATCCCCAATGTACACCGTATGCCCCACACCCACCCCATCGACGCAAAAGCGATTTTCCCCTATCATCTTTCCTTCATTCGTGACGTCGGCAACCTTTCGGGAGCCGCCTCTTCCGCTTCCCTTTTCATCCTGAACTCCGCTCTCCTCATCTGATCCTCGACTCCAAAAGCCTTTTTTGGTCGACAGCCGAGAAAATGGAGGGTCCGGTTCCATCCGGACCGCGGACGGCGTGGAAGCCGTCCCTCCAGGCTGATTTTGTCACGGCTGTGCTGCATTAAGAGTCCATTTGGGCAAGAGGGGTGGAGCTGATAGCTGACGGCTGATAGCTGACGGCTTGCGGCTTTGCCGCATCAGGAGCATCTTCGATGAATCTAGCCAAGATGATTGCATGGACCGGGATCCTGGGTTTGCTGGCGGGATGCACGGCCTACCGGGAGGGAGCGGGCCTGCCCGAGCCGAGGCCTCTGGGCCGCGAGTACGCCACGCACAAACTTCCCGAGACATCGGACGAACCCGTTTCGATCCCTGACTCGTCCCTTTTCGATGAGCCTGAAGGGCTCCTGACCCTGAATGATGCCATGGCCCTGGCGTTGATGCGGAATCCGGAGCTTGGAACGTACTCGCTGAAGGTACGGGCCGCCGAGGCACGCCGCCTCCAGGCCGGCCTGCTGCCGAACCCGGAGGTCAGCTACGAGATCGAAGAATTCTCGGGCGATCGCTCCGGCTTCAGGGAATCGGAGAATACGGTCGTTCTCAGCCAGCTCATCCCACTCGGCGGCAAGCGGGCCAAGCGGACACGTCTTACCGAGATCGAGCGCGACCTTGCCGGCTGGGACTATGAGTCGAAAAGGCTCGACCTCTTCACGGAAGTGACCCGTGACTTCGCAGCCGTCCTCGGTGCACAACGCCGGGTCGAGCTGACGGAGGAGGCCTTGACCGTAGCCGGCGAAGTGACGAAGGCCGTCTCGGAGAGGGTCAGAGCAGGGGCCGCCTCGCCTGTCGAGGCCATGCGGGCGACCGTGGCGGCCGCCTCCGCCGGAATCGAGCTGGAACACGCGCGACAGGCCCTCGAGGCCGAACGGATGCGACTGGCATCGACCTGGGGGGCCACGGAGCCGCTCTTCATGGAGGCCCAGGGGGTTTTGGAGATCGATCCGGAGCTTCCCCAATTTTCTTCTCTAACGGATCGGCTCTCTCAGAATCCCGACCTGGCCCGCTGGGACCTGGAGATCGACCGCCGGAGTGCAGCACTCGAGCTGGCGCAAGCCGGTGCGATCCCCGATGTGACCGTCGAGGCCGGCTACCGTTGGCTCACAGAGGAAGACTTTGAAACATTCGTCGCCGGCCTTTCACTTCCGCTGCCTCTGTTCGACCGGAATCAGGGCGCCATCATGGAGGAGCGGGCGCTTCTTGCCAGGGCCGAGAGGGAGAAGAAAACGGCCGAAATGCGAATTTCGATCGCCCTGGCGAACGCCTTCGCGTCACTCACGGCAGCGTCGAACACAGTCCGGACCCTCGAGGGCGATGTATTGCCTGCTGCCCAATCCGTTTATGAAGCGATCCGCGAGGGCTATCAGCATGGCAAGTTCGACTATCTCGATCTGTTGAGTGCACAGCAAAGCCTGTCGGGAACGCAGATAAATTACGTCGAGGCCCTGGTCTCTCTCAACCAGGCAAAAGCCGACGTAGAGCGGCTGATCGGAGAGCCGCTCCCGTGACAGCACGGAGAGGCGTCATTTGGGTAAAGGGTGGTGGAGCTGACGGCTGACAGCTGATCGCTGACAGCTTGCGGCTCTGCCGCATAAGGAGATTACGGTTATGAAGAAAAGGATCGTTATCGTTTTGATCGCCCTGGGATTGGGCGTTGCATTGGCAACCGGCCTGCTGCGGCCCGGAGAAGAAGAAGGGGGCCACCCAGAGCGGCACGTCTCCGAGGGCCATCATCACGAAGGGCCTTGTGAACATGGAGAGTACGAAGTGCAGAAGCATGAGGACCCTTGTGACCACGAAGAGCATGAAGGGCATGAAGATCATCATGAGCACCATGGCCATGGGGGTGAGGAAGGATCCGCCGACCTTTCCATGTCGGTGGAAGAGATCCTCAGGGCAAATTGCGAACATGACATGAAGGCGTATCAGTGCCCCGAATGTCGCTATGAAGTAGGCGTGGTGAAGGCCGACGCGTCCCTGCTGAAAGATTCCCAGGGAGCGAGGGGGGACGGCCTTTTTAGGACTGTAGCGGTTTCCAGGGGGATGATCGACACGGCCATGAACGTCACGGGCGAAGTGCAGCTGAACGAGAACGCCGCGGCCCACATCAGCCCCCGGATCCCGGGCGTCATTCGCTCTGTCCATGTGGACATGGGAGCCCGCATCGAAAAAGGCAACATCCTCTTCGAGATCGATAGCGTGGAGCTGGGGCAGGCCCTGAGCGAATACGAGAAGAGCCGGTCCATGAAGGAGCTCTCCCGGAGGCACTTCGAGCGGGAGCGGTCCCTTTTCGAGCGGAAGATCGCCTCGGAGCGGGACATGATCGACGCCCAGATGGACTATGAACAGCACCAGACCGAGCTGAAGGCGGCGGAGCAGAAACTTCTCGTGCTGGGTCTGAGGGAAGAGGACATCGCGCCCGAAGTGCACGACGCCGGGAATACCGAGTCCGGGCTGTTGCCCATGCGGGCCCCCTTCGACGGGATGATCATCGAGAAGCATGCCGTAGTGGGCGAACAGGTCGAGCCCGGCAGCCCGGTCATGCTCCTGGCGGACCTCGGCACCCTGTGGATCTGGGCCGATATCTATGAGCGGGACCTGGCCCGGCTGATCGAAAACAAGGAGAGGGGAGAGATCCCGGTCGAAGTCCTGGTCCACGCCTTTCCCGGCCGGGCCTTCAACGGCGCGATAGATTACATCGGCGCCACCATGGACGAGATGACCCGAACCGTGAAGGTGCGCGCCACCGTCCGCAACGACGACCGCCTGCTGAGGCCGGGGATGTTCTGCGAAGTACGGGTCCTGGTGAAATCAGCCGAGCAGGTGCTGTCGATTCCCAAAGTCGCGTTCCTGTCCGACGAAGGACACGATTTCGTCTTCAAGAACCTGAAGGATGATTTCTATGTTCGACGGCCCGTGAAGAAGGGGCGGGATTTCCACGACAGGGTGGAGATTCTGGAAGGGCTGGAAACCGGCGAGAGGATCGTCGCCGACGGCGCCTTCCTCCTCAAGTCCGACGTCCTGCGATGGAAGATGGGCGCGGGATGCGCGGATTGAATCCTAACGCGGCCGGGCCGCAACCGAAAAGATGTGTAAGCAAGGGAAAAATGGGGAATTGGGAAAAGGGGATTTTTTTCAATTTAAGATTTCTCCCTACGGTCGAAATGACATTCCGACTTTTTGCAAAATCATTGTAATAGACGTTCTAAACAATTTTTCCTTTTCCCTTTTTCCAACTTTCCCCTTTTCCCTTTTCTTACACAATAAGTACGTGACATTCGGAGACACAGATGCTGGATAGAATGATCGACTTCGTACTGGGCCAGCGGCTTCTGATCATCGTCGCCACGGTCATCCTCATCGTTGCCGGGGCCTTTGCGTGGAGGCACCTGCCCATCGACGCCTTTCCGGACGCGACCAATGTCCAGGTCATGATCCTGACCGATGCGCCGGGGTTCGCGCCGGTCGACGTGGAGCAGCAGATCACGTTCCCCATCGAGCTGGCCATGCAGGGGCTGCCCGACGTGCGGCAGGTGCGCTCCCTCTCGAAATCGACCCTCTCCCAGGTGGTCGTCATATTCGAGGACCACGTGGACATCTATTTCGCAAGGCAGCTCGTCTTCGAACGCCTGGAGAGCGCCCGGGCCGACCTCCCCGAAGGAGTGAGCTCTGAGCTCGGGCCGATCACCACCGGGCTGGGCGAGATCTATCAATACACCCTCGAGAGCGACGAGAAGTCGCTCATGGAGCTCCGGACCATTCAGGACTGGCTCGTCTCCCCGCAGCTCCGACCCATCCCCGGGATTACCGAGGTGAACAGCTTCGGAGGTTTTGTCAAGCAGTACCACATCCTGGCCGACCCCAACCGGCTCCTCAAGTACGGCGTCACGCTTCGTGACGTGCTCGAAGCCGTGGAAAACAACAACGCCAATGCCAGCGGGAACTTCATCATCAAGGGGTGGGAACAGGCCTACGTGCGAAGTGTCGGACTCATCCAGACCCTCTCGGACATGGAGGACATCGTTCTCGAGGCAGAAGACGGCACGCCCATCTATTTGAAGGACGTGGCCGACATACGCCTCGGCCATGAGACGCGCCAGGGGGCCGTCACCCGGGACGGCAAAGGGGAGTCCGTGGCCGGCATGATCATCATGTTAAAGGACGCCAACTCCAAGATCGCCGTGGACCGGGTGAAGAAGGCCATGCCCAGGATCCAGGAGAGCCTCCCGGAGGGTGTGGAGATCTCCCCCTTCTACGACCGGACCTCCCTGATCCAGTCCTGCATCCGGACGGTGTCCTCCGCGTTGCTCCAGGGCGGCGTCTTCGTCATCGTGATTCTCTTTCTCCTGCTCGGCAATTTCCGCGCCTCCCTCATCGTGGCCCTCTCGCTCCCGCTGACGGCGCTCATCACGTTCATCTTCATGGACTGGCGCGGCGTCACGGCCAACTTGATGAGCCTGGGCGGCCTGGCCATCGCCATCGGTATGATCGTGGACGCCTCCATCGTCGTATCGGAGAACATCGCCCGGCATCTCTCGGAAAAAGCAGGGTCCGGGCTCTCCCGGAGACTCATCGCGGCCGGGGCCGTGCGGGAGGTAGCCAGGCCGATCCTCTTTGCGATTCTCATCATCGTGATCGTGTTTCTCCCTCTGTTCACACTCGAGCAGATGGAGGGCAAGATGTTCAAGCCCCTGGCGACCACGATCTGCTTTGCCATGCTCGGCTCCCTCCTAGTGGCATTTACCGTGGTGCCGGTGCTCTGCTCTCTGTTCGTGCGGGGAAGACGAGACGCGGGGGACAACTTGATCGTGGCATTCCTCAAGAGGATCTACCTCCGGCTCTTATCCGCCGCTCTCAAAAAACGGTGGCTCACCATTCTGGCGGCCGTGGGCCTTTTTGCCGCGGTCATGGCCCTCGTACCCGGTCTCGGTACGGAGTTCCTCCCTCAGCTCGACGAAGGGGCCATCGCCGTCAACGCGATCCGGCTCCCCTCGGCCTCCCTCGGTGGGGCCGTCGAGGTCGCCACATTCATCGAAAAGTCTCTCGCCCGGTTCCCGGAGGTGGAGACCGTGGTAGGAAAGACGGGACAGGCGGAGATCTCCGAGGATCCCATGGGACCGGAACAGACCGACTTCTTCATCATGCTCCATCCCAAGAGCGCCTGGACCACGGGCCGCTCGAAGCAGGAGCTCGTGGCCGCCATGCAGGAGGAGCTGAGCCGAATCCCGGGCCTGCGCTTCTCTTTTTCGCAGCCCATTGCCCTGCGCGTGAATGAGCTCATCTCGGGAATCAAGAGCGACCTGGCCGTGAAGGTGTTCGGGCCGGACCTCGATGTCCTCGGGGAACAGGCTCAAAAGATATCGGGCACTGTGCAAGGAGTCCGGGGAGCCGAGGATGTGAAGGTGGAGCAGACCTCCGGCTTCGCCCAGATCGAAGTTCGGCTGGACAGGAGGGCCGTTGCCCGTCACAAGATCAACCAGGCCGATGTGAATGAGATCATAGAGACGGCCGTGGGCGGCAAGATCGCCACGACGATCGTCGAGGGCCAGATGCGCTTTGCCGCGGTGGTGCGCTTCCCGGAGCGGTATCGCAGGGATATCGACGCCCTGCAGCGCATCCTCGTGCCGACCCCTCAGGGGGGACGGGTTCCTCTCGGACAGCTTGCCGAAATCCGCGAAGTAGAGGCCCCCGCACAGATCAGCCGGGAGAAAAGCATGCGGCGCGTCGTGGTGGAGTGCAACATTCGCGGGCGGGATATGGGCAGCTTTGTCGAGGAGGTGCAGGAGAAACTGCAGCCGGTCCTCGAGACCATGCCCCCCGGATATTTTCTCGAATACGGCGGCCAGTTCGAGAATCAACAACGAGCCATTCAGCGCCTGAGTATCGTGGTGCCCCTCTCGATCCTGCTCATCTTCCTCATGCTCTTTTCGGCCTTCGGCTCGATCCGGAGCGCCCTGCTGGTCCTGGCCAACCTCCCCTTTGCGCTGGTGGGCGGCATTCTGGCCATCTATCTGATGAGGATCAATCTCAGCGTATCGGCCGCCGTCGGCTTCATCGCGCTCTTCGGAACGGCCGTCGAGAACGGCACCGTGCTGGTGACCTTCTTCAACCAGCTCCGCCGACAGGGCCTCACCGCGATCGAGGCCGTTCAGCAGGGGTGTGCCCTGCGCTTCCGGCCGCTCCTCATGACGGCGCTGACGACCCTGCTCGGCCTGATGCCGATGATCTACGCCACGGGGAGCGGCGCCGAGATTCAGCGCCCCCTGGCAACGGTCGTCCTGGGCGGGCTGGCCTCCTCCCTGGTTCTGACGCTCATCGTCCTGCCGGTGCTCTATACAATGGTGGAGAAGTCGGACTCTTGACGCAACATCGCCAGGACGCTACAAAGCAGTAGAACCTCCCGCAACGCAGCAAAGCCTCCCCCAGTGTTCACAACCCGAAAAAGGAGGGCTCCATGAAAGGGTTGTCGTTTCTGTCCCTGTGCTTTGTCCTGATACTCGGTCAAACAGCATGTGCCTCGAGACTGGAGTTTCCGAACGGGAAACCGACGGAGCCCCTGAACGCGCCTGACAGTGACCATTACTGGGAGATCCTGGTCGTTCACGACGAGGTGGAGCTCTGCGAGTCGCCCGACGGAGAAGATTGCGCCCCCGTGACGGGCCAATGGCTGAAGCACTACGTTGTCGGAGACGAGGTAGGCGAGTACATGCTGCTTATCTCCCTCGACGACAACTTCACCATCACCCGGTTCCACGGCTGGGCCCACAAAGACAGCCTGCTGACAACAAACTGCGCCAAGAGGTATCCGAACCGGGTATTCCGAAAGGTCTTCGCCGTGAAGAACTGGCGGCGGCTGGAACAAGGACAGGAACAGCCCCTGGAAAAGGCCAAGGCCTGGAACGGGCTTCACGCCGGCAGGGATATAGCCCAAAATCTAAGCTTCTTCGAAATCTATTTCGTCTTCCTGGAACAAAAAGATAGGGAGGGGAAGACACACTATCTCATCGGCTATGATCCGTGCATCTGCGACTTCGGGGCCGGCGACCAGTGCATCGTCGGGTGGCTCCCCGAGGATCGAGCCCTGATCTGGGACACAAGGCAGGCCCTGTACTTCAACAAGAGCAACTTCGCGAACCGACTGGCGGACGACAACCTGGGCCTCATCTTCCGGTCGAAGGAGGACGCCCGAGCATGGTATCTCGAGGGGAAACGACCCGGGGAGACAGAGGGGGGAGCCCCCCTGATGCGAGAATCCCGGGAGGTCATGTCCGAGCTGCCCTTCGATTGGCCGCGCTTTCCCATCCTTGATGAGCCCACGCTCCTCTCGCCGGACCTCGACACCTGGGTCTTCAAGATCGCCTTCATCGGCGACACGATCACGAGCACCGGTCAGCTCGCATCGAGAGAGTCTATCGAGGAGGGGCGCTCGAGGCTCCGCCGGCTTCAGGAAGAAGTGAAGAACATCGACCTCCATTTCGTGCTGGACACCACAATATCCATGGGGCCGGAATTCATACAAGTAAAGAAAGCCATTGAGGAAGCGGTTAGGATACTCGAAGCTCAATACCATGAGCTGAAGGTGCGCTTCGGCCTGCTAATGTTCAAGGATTATGAGGACAGAGAGAAGCCGGGAAGTTACCTCTTCAGGCGTATCGAGCTGAAGCAGGACCCCACGGATTTACTGCAGGCCTTGGAGAGGGAGACGGAGAAAGGAGGCGGCGGAGATGGTCCCGAGGCGAGCTTCTTTGCGGTTCAGAAGAGCCTAGAATTGAACGAGCCACGGCCGGGAACCTTGAGCGCCCTCTTCCTGATCACCGACGCACCCAATAAAAAAGATGGTGCCACCATCCACAGCATGGTCGACAGGCTGAGGCGGCACCGGACCTCCTTCTTCCCGGTCATCCATTTTCTGGGCACCGGGGCCATCGAGGAGGCCCGGCATGCCGTGGAACTCCTGACCTGGCAAGAGGGGAGCCCATGTGCCGGAAGGGTTATCGCCACCGACTCGAATTCGGACGTCATGAGCGCCCAAATCGTCGAGGCCATCGAGGAGACCTTCAACGATGCCCGAACTCTACAGAGTCTCTTCGCGGGAGCGCACAGTGGAAACGTCTCGATCGGGGAGGGAAATATCCTCCGACTGGGAAAACGTCAGATCGAACTGCGGTTGTCGGCCCTCTTCCACGAGCTGATGAAGGATGCGAACATTCCCCCGGAGCTCTTCGTTAAAAAGCAGGTCCAGAGCCTGGACGAGGGGTACGTCGTCGACACCACGCCGGGCAGGGATCGATATCGCCTGAACGAGGGCTGCCTGGAAACCCTCGAGCGTGAGCTGGTCGCCCAGGACGTGATCGAGAAATTGAGTCGCAAGGCAAACGATCGCATCTATTCCAAAGAGGATTTTACCCAAAGGTTCATCGAAATCCTATCGGACGATGAGAGAAGATTCTATGAATCGGTCATCAAAGACGTAGCGAACATGGACAAGCTCGTCGAGACCTATGTTTTCGTCGACCATGATACCTTCCTCTCCGTATATGGCCTCATCTCCCGGATAGTGAAGCGATTCGAGAGAGATAACGTCTGGAAAAACTGGTATCGAGCGGTTCGAATCGAAACGGGTGGATATACGGTACCTCTAGGAGGCGAGTCAAGGACTATCGCCGATCTCATCGAACGCCACACGGGACTCCCGGTGAACGAAGAGTTATTCAGGATGCCCCTGGATGAACTCGAGCGGTTGAGCAGTAAAGAGATACAGGCACTGTACAAACGCCTGCGCCTGAAGAAGGCTCTCCTGTCCGACATCATCAGCGAGCAGGCGGTGGCCTATCAGTTCGAGGACGGGGTGTTCAAGGGGATAGTGAATCGCGGGAGCAAACCTTACTTTATACAAACACTGGCCGGCAACACAAAGTATGCATGGATTAAAAGGAAGTATCTCCCATAGGCAAGGATGAAGGACCAAAAAGGAAAGGGGGCAACCATGTTCCACAAAAAGATTGGGGGGATAGCAGGCATTCTTCTCTTTTGCTTTCTCTTTGTACCCGACCAGGTCATGACATACGACTTTTACCAAGTGCGATTCATCGATGCTCAAACCGGAGCTCCTATCGACGGAGCGAAGGTGATCTTCGAGAAGGGGGAGGAGAAATACCAAGGGCAGACCGATGAGAACGGATACATCATGTTCAATCCCTCCCCATTCACTTATGACGATGATCGAAGTGAGACCATTACTGTCTCTGCAAGAAAGCCTGGATACGCCACACTTGAGGCCACATGTCCCTGCTTCCAGAAAGAGATCGCCATGAGAAGAATTCCCATTGCGGGCGCAGAGTCCTATCGTATCGTGCTGAACTGGGGAAAGAGACCGAAGGACCTGGACTCCCACCTGTGGTTCTGCGATGAGCACCTTTTTTCCGGGAGGGTCAAGAGTGATTCCGCGGGCATCGACCGACTAGACCATGACAGCTACGGCCCGGAGACGACCACGATTCTCATTGTCAGGAAGAACTGCACCTACACCTTCGCCGTCTACGACAACACAAACAAGACCAAGGCGAACTGCCGAGCACTCTCATCAAGCGAAGCCAGGGTCGATGTGTATGTAGCCGGGAGGGATACAGCCATCAAGCAATTTTATATACCTCGCGGGCAAGAGGGGAATAAATGGATCGTCTTTCGCATGACGGAAGAGGGCGAGATCGAGGAGATCAATCGCATCGTCCACGATCCCGCCCTTGATGGCTCCGAGCTGACACCCGCCCATTGATTCGACTCCGTCGCCGGGAAGCTCGGTTGCCGGTTCGGGTGAATCCTACTGCGGCATAGCCGCTAGGAATCCGGGGGCAGGGGTCAGCCTCCAGCCGTTTCCACATGAAAGGAGGGTGCCATGAAGGGGTTGTCGCTTCTGTCCTTGTGCTTTGTCGTGATACTCGCTCAGCCGGCGCGCGCCGCGGAGCTTGAGTTTCCGAATGGGAAGCCGACGGTGCCCATGAACGCTCCCGACAGCGACCATTACTGGGAGATCCTGGTCGTTCACGACGAGGTGGAGCTTTGCGAGGCGCCCTACGGAAAAGATTGCGCCCCCGTGACGGGCCAATGGCTCAAACACTACGTCGTCGGAGACTGGCTCGGCGATTACTTGCTGCTCGTCTCCATCGACGACGACAGACACATCACCAGGTTCCACGGATGGGTCCACAAGAAATATCTTCAATATTCCAATACCGCTATGAGAAATCCCAATCGGATCTTTGATAAGGTTATGGTGGTCAATTACTGGCGCCAGCTGGAGCCGGGCCAGGGGCAGGAGCTGGATTTGAAGCGGGCCACAGCGTGGAACGGGCTGCACGACAACAAGAAAAAGGTGATGCATCTCAGTCTATTCGAAATTTTCTTTGTATACCAAAAACAGGAGGACCACTACCTAGTACCTGTCCAGAAACTCTAAGGAGTTGAAATAAATATAAAAATGGCG
>CAZFWM010000087.1:0-21868 GCA_964522545.1 uncultured Thermodesulfobacteriota bacterium | reverse complement strand
CTGCGTCTCTGCGTTAAAACTCTTCAACGGAATAAATTGGATTTCCTATTGAATCGAGTTACATCCCCTCTCGCATCCACAAGCGAGCCAAAGCCCGCCTCTACCCCTTAGGGAGCCTTCTCGAGGACCACCCCTTCCTCTTTAAGCTTCTTGAGGTACTTGGCCGGATCGGCCCGGAAGGTGTCCTTACAGGGGGGGCAGCAGAAGTAGACGCGCTGGCCCTCGTGGTCCACATAGTGCGATTTGTCGATCTTCCCGCCCATGACCGGGCAGGTCGTCTGTGCCTTCGAGCCCTTCGCTCCTTCGGCCGCCAGGGCCGCTCCGGCGGTCAGGAAACATATGGCAATGATCAGACTTGTTATTTTCATTCTGTTCATGACGATTCTCCTTTCTTTCCCCTCATATTCCGGCCCCGCTCTCGAATTCTTCCTTGCGGGCCAGTGCCTGAGTGACGCGGCTGTGAGGCGGAACGCTGTTCACCAGCCAGACATTGCCGCCGATGACCGATCCGCTCCCGATAGTGACGCGCCCAAGGATTGTGGCCCCGGAATAGATGATGGCGTCGTCCTCCACGATCGGATGCCTCGCGATGCCCTTGATCGGCTTGCCCTCTTCGTCCAGGGGAAAGCTCTTAGCGCCCAGGGTCACCCCTTGATAGATCCGCACCCGATTCCCGATGACGCAGGTTTCGCCGATGACCACCCCGGTCCCGTGATCGATGAAGAAGCTCTCGCCGATGGTGGCACCGGGGTGGATGTCGATGCCTGTCTTGCTGTGGGCGTGCTCGGTGATCATCCTCGGGATGAGCGGCACCTCCAGCTTGTAGAGCTCGTGGGCCAGCCGGTAGTTGGTTATGGCCAGCGCCCCCGGATAGCAGAAGATGGCCTCGTCCGGACTCGAGGCGGCCGGATCGCCCTCGTAAGCGGCCCGGATATCGGTCGCGAGGAGCCGCTGGACCTCCGGGAGCCTGGCGAGAAACTTCCGTGTGATCGAAAGGGACCGTTTGTCACAGAGGGTGCATTGATCGCCGTGCTCGTGGCAGACGAAGCAGAGCCCCCGCTTGACCTGCTCTTTCATGATGTGCTGCACCCGGTCCAGGGTGGAGCCGGCGTGAAAGCTCACGCTGTCGGCGTTCATCTCCGAGAACCCGAAGTACCCGGGGAAGAGGACCGACCGGAGCGCCTCGACCATGTCGACCACCACGTCCCTGGAGGGGAGGGGCAGGTCATGCTGGTCCCGCCTCATCGGGCCGGCCAGCCCGTTGTCGGTCTTGCACAGCGCGTCGACAACCGATTGGAGTAAGCTCCCTTCATCATCGCCGTGCTGGATACCGGCCTCTGCCTGAACATTATCACTCATCTTACTCATCCTCCTCGAAGAGCCATGTGCTCAGATACCTCTCCCCGGTATCGGGCAGCACGACCACGATCATTTTTCCCTGGCTCTCCGGCCGTTTCGCCACCTCCACGGCCGCGCAAAGGGCGGCTCCCGAGGAGATGCCAACGAGGATGCCCTCTTCGCGGGCAAGTCTTCGGGCCATGGCGCCGGCATCCTCGTGCTGAACCTGTACGACCTCGTCCACAATGTCCATCCGAAGCACGTCCGGGACGAATCCCGCCCCGATGCCCTGGATCTTGTGGGGCCCGGGCTTGCCCCCGGAGAGAATCGGTGAGCCGGTGGGCTCGACCGCGATCGCCTTGAATGAGGGCTTTCGCTCCTTGATGACCTCTGTCACGCCGGTGATCGTGCCCCCGGTGCCTACCCCGGCTACAAGGATGTCGACCTTGCCTTCGGTGTCGTCCCAGATCTCCTGGGCGGTGGTCATCCGGTGGACCTCCGGGTTCGAGGGATTCTTGAACTGCTGCGGGATGAAGTACCTCGGGTCCGAGGCGGCCAGCTCCTCGGCCTTCCGGACCGCTCCCGGCATCCCCTCAGAGCCGGGCGTGAGCACGAGCTCGGCGCCGAAGATCTTGAGCAGCTTTCGCCTCTCCAGGCTCATGGTCTCGGGCATGGTCAATGTCAGCTTGTAGCCCCTTGCCGCACAGACGAAGGCCAGGGCGATCCCGGTGTTCCCGCTGGTCGGCTCGAGGATGATCGTATCCTCTTTGATGACCCCTTCCCGCTCGGCCGCATCGATCATGCTCAGGCCGATGCGGTCCTTCACGCTCGAGCACGGGTTGTATGACTCTAGCTTGGCGATGACCTCGGCCCCGAGGCCTTCCCCGATCCTGCCGAGTCTGACTAGCGGCGTCCCTCCGACTAGCTGTGTGATGTCTTTTGCTATCTTTTCCATGGTTTTCTTTCTCCTGCTTCGTCTTTCTCCGTTAAAAGTTGCACTTGTCATTTCGACCGCAGGGAGAAATCTTATCTTTTCATAATGGTTCATCAGAAAGATTTCTCCCTGCGGTCGAAATGACAAAAAAAAGTCATTCACCATGAGTTTCCTTCTCTGCGCCTTTGCGTCTCTGCGTTAAATCTTTTGGACTGAAAATCTTAGACTTCCCACGCATTTAAATAATATACATCGGCGCTCGAACCTCTTTCCGCTTCTGACGCTGAACCAGATCCTCGAGAGTGAGATTCCCAAGCACCCCCTCTATCGCCCTGTTCACGTCCAGCCAGACATCTCTTGTGACGCAGGTTTCGGACCTCGCGCAGAGGCCATTCTCCTGCACGCAGTCCACGACCGACAGGGACCCTTCGAGCACACGGATCACCTCGCTGACTTGTATCCGGGAAGGGGACCTGGACAAAGTGTACCCTCCCCGCACTCCCCGCACGCTGCGAACGAGGCCCGCCGACTTCAGGGTAGTCAATATCGCGTGAAGGTACTTGCGCGATATGCCCTGATTCTCGGATATGGAGCGCATCATCACGGGTGATTCACCGTTACTCATGGCGATTTCGAGCATCGCCCTCAGGCCGTATCGCGCTCTTGTCGAAAGCCTCATAATCTGTCCACCACTGCCTTGTCATTATGTCCATCGATTTAATAGACTATAGCAATTTTCATTTCCATTGTCAAGCCCCTTCCCTGGTCTCATAAGTGACCTCTGTATAAACTGTCACAATGTATCATTTGGCCTTAATGAGATGGTTTCACATAATAAGACCCGCAAATTGATTAGTGATCAATTATAGTAATTTTAATTATCTTTTCCTTATTTGCTTTTGTCTCACTATCGCATTTAAAAGAAGTTGTCCCTTCAAACATGTATCATTAAGCATTGACAATTGAGACAAGTCGGCATACGGTTTTCCCTTGTGTTCTTTCCATATAGTGTCTATATTTTCATAGGGTTACGAAAAAACCGATTAAGTCCGGGTGTTTTGGCACATACATTGTAGAAGAGAAGTCATCTACACAAATAACGTCTTCCTGTACGGTGGATTTAAGAAGGAGACAACGAAATGCTATTTGCACTTCTCGGACGGTTCGATCCGAAAGAGATGGTGAAGGTACACACTCTCGAGAACGAGATCTTTGAGAATCCGCCGGAGGGCATCCGGGTGATCTCGCGATATTCCACGGTCGGAGAAAAGGGCGGGTTCGTCAATATCATCGACGCCGAGAGCGCCGACCAGCTTGCCGCGCTCCTTGTCAGGTTCCTCGGAGCGGTCGAGTTCGAGCTGCACCCCATCCTCGACACGACCGGCGGACGGGCTGCCCGACTGATCTACCAGTACTCGGGCGATGTGCTCCCCATGCACGGCCCGGTCACGGTTCCGGAAGCGGCGCCCCCGGCCGAACGCGTCATCGAGGCCATGATGGAGGAGCACCGGAAGTTCGACCCCCCGGAAGGGCTGAGCAAGACGGCACATATCAAAAGCTTCGATGAGTACCAGGAGATTTACAAGAAATCCATGGAGGACATGGAGGGATTCTGGGCGGAGAAAGCAGAGCAGCTCGACTGGTTCAAGAAATGGGACTCGGTCCTCTCCTATGACTTCGAAAAGGCCGATGTGCGCTGGTTCGACGGCGGCAAGCTCAACGTCTCGTACAACTGCCTCGACCGCCACCTCACCACCTGGCGCAAGAACAAGGCCGCCCTTATCTGGGAGGGCGAGGATAACACGACCCGGATATTCAGCTTTCAGCAGCTTCACTTCGAGGTGAGCCGCTTTGCCAACATTCTGAAAAAACACGGGGTCAAAAAGGGGGACCGAGTCACCATCTATCTGCCGATGATCCCTGAGCTCGTCATATCGATGCTCGCCTGTGCGCGCATCGGCGCCATCCACAGCGTGGTCTTCGGCGGATTCTCATCGGAGTCGCTCTGCGACAGAATTCAGGACGCCGACTCGAACCTCCTCATCGTTGCGGACGGTGGACTTCGGGGTGGAAAGATCATCGGCCTCAAGCACAACGCCGACAAAGCGCTCGAGGACTGCCCGTGCGTGGAGAAAGTCATCGTGGTGCGCCGGGCCAATATCGCGGTGGAAATGAAACCGGGCCGCGACTTCTGGCTGGATGAGCTGCTCGCCTCGCCGGATGTCACGGCCGAGTGCGAGCCCGAGCCGATGGACTCGGAAGACACTCTGTTCATCCTCTACACGAGCGGGAGCACGGGCAAGCCCAAGGGCGTCATGCACACGACCGGGGGGTATCTGCTGTACGTCTATCAGACCCTCAAGTGGATCTTCGACGCCCGAGACGAGGACACCTTCTGGTGCACCGCCGACATCGGGTGGATCACGGGCCACAGCTACATCACCTACGGGCCGCTCGCGGCAGGGCTCACCTCCCTCATGTACGAGGGGGTCCCCACACACCCGAAGCCGGACCGGTTCTGGGAGATCGTCGAGAAGCACAAGGTGAATGTGTTCTACACCGCCCCGACGGTCATTCGCGCACTCGCCCGCTACGGAAGCGAGTGGCCGGAGAAGCACGACCTGAGCAGCCTCCGGATCCTCGGCTCCGTGGGCGAGCCGATAAACCCCGAGGCCTGGATGTGGTACTACACGGTCATCGGCAAGGAGAGGTGCCCAGTGATCGACACCTGGTGGCAGACCGAGACCGGCGGGGTCCTCATCTCGCCGCTCCCCGGGGCCATCCCCACCAAGCCGGGTTCGGCCTCCATGCCGTTCCCGGGGGTGGACGCCGAGATCGTGCGGCAGGACGGCTCCCGGTGCGAGCCGAACGAAGGTGGGTTCCTGGTCATCCGCAGGCCCTGGCCGGGGATCATGCGCGGCGTCTACGGCGACCCGGACCGGTTCCGCACGACCTACTTCGAGAAGTTCCCCGGCACTTACTTCTCTGGAGACGGCGCCAGGGTCGACGAGGAAGGCTTCTACTGGCTCATGGGGAGAGTGGACGATGTGATCAACGTCTCGGGACACCGCATCGGGACCGCCGAGGTGGAGAGCGCCTTGGTCTCCCACAAGGACGTGGCCGAGGCGGCCGTGGTCGGGTACCCTCACGACATCAAGGGCCAGGGTATCTACGCCTTTGTCACGCTCAACCAAGGGATCGAGACCTATGACAAGCTGAAAAAGGAGCTCTCCGACCACGTGAGAGACGAGATCGGCCCCATCGCCAAGCCGGACGCAATTCAGTTCGCCGACGCCCTTCCCAAGACCCGGAGCGGAAAGATCATGCGCCGGATCCTGCGAAAGATAGCGGAAGGGAGCGCCGAGGAGCTGGGGGACACCTCCACCCTGGCCGACCCGACCGTGGTGGATATGCTCGTGAAGGGGCATAGAGAGCTGAAGGGAGCATAGGGGCGGGCTTTATGCCCACCCGATTTATTAGCCACAGATTCACGCGGATGAAACGCGGATTGATCGGAAAATATAACATAAAAAATTCATTTACTAAAGAGTTCATTAGATACCCGACATAGCCCATCTATCTGTCATCGCGAGGAGCCGTAGGCGACGAAGCGATCCGCCTAGCCCAAGGGGCCAGGATGCCCAGCGGATTGCTTCGGCACTTTGTGCCTCGCAATGACGGCCTCTAGAAGCAAATTGGCTATGTCGGGTGGCTTTTGTACTGATTAGTAAGACTAATGCTCTCGTAAAAAGTCTCAACAACCTGTCATTTCGAGCGGAGCGAGAAATCTTTCCGTTGTAACCGGCTGAACAGATAAGATTTCTCCCTGCGGTCGAAATGACATTCCCGACAAATCCGACTTTTTACGAAACTATCAAGACTCATTCATATCCGCGTTTAGTCTGTGTTAATCTGTGGCTAATACTTTTTTCCGTCAGATTATTTAGGGCGGCCCGTGGCCGCCGATACTGTTACATTACCCAATAATCGGCGGGCATGGCCCGCCCTATGGATTTTATCGGATTCAAAGACAATGAACGACTCCTTTCGAACGAATAGCACGACCTCTCCTCTGCCTGTGGAATGGCCGACCAAGCTCGACTCCCTGGAGGCGTTCCTGCATGAACTGGGTTCGAAACCCCTTCTGGACCTCCTCCAGGACGGCATCGTCATCATCGATGCCCGGAACAAGGTCCGGATGATCAACTCCAAAGCCCGGGAGATCCTCCAGGTCTCCGAGCAGGAGGCGGTCGGGCAATACTGCTTCGACGTCATCAAGACCCAGATGTGCCATGAACTTTCCGGACAGTGCAGGCACGCAAAGGGGCCCTTTTTCAGAGAGAGCTTCAATGTGGACGTCTCTACGCACCAGGGCAATGTGGTCGTCTGCTGTATTCACACAACGAGCATCCAGGACCGGGAGGGAAACTGTATAGGGTATATCGAGCATTTCCGTGAAATGGGCCAGGTCCGGGATATCATCAACCAGCAGGCAGAGCTGCTCAAGCTCTATTCCAATGAGAAGGAGAAGGTGCAAACTCTGATCGACAGCATTGCCGATGGGGTCTTCACCCTGGGCAGGGACAGCCGGTTGCGGAGCTTCAGCAAGAGACTGGAGGAGCTGACCGGCTGGAGCGAGAGCGAGCTGCTGGGCCGCCCCTACACGGAGATCCTTCAGTCGCCCGAACCGGGCAAAGAGATCGCTCTTCCGCTCCAGAGTGGGATCGAGAAGGGCCTGGAGGCGCGAAATCTGCGCTCCCATATTCTCACGGCAACCGGGGAGGCCGTCCCCGTGCTTCTCAACATGATCCCCCTGAAGGACCAGAGCTCCGACATCATCGGTCTCATGGGCATCGTGAAGGACCTGCGCGAGCTGGAGTGCTTGAAGAAGGAGCTGGCGGACCGATACAGCTTCGACAACATCATCGGCTCCGGCTCGAAAATGCAGGAGATCTTCGACCTCATCGAGAGAATCTCCGACACCAACACGAATGTGCTCATTCAGGGCGAAAGCGGCACAGGGAAAGAGCTGGTCGCCCGGGCCCTCCACTTTCACAGCCCGCGCAGGGCCAAACCCCTCGTCAAGATCAATTGCTCGGCCCTCCCGGACCCTCTGCTGGAGAGCGAGCTCTTCGGGTACGAGAAGGGGGCCTTTACCGGAGCCGCTCACCGGAAGCCGGGCAAATTCAAGCTCGCCGACGGGGGGACGATCTTCCTTGACGAGGTCGGAGACACCTCGGCCGCTTTCCAGGCAAAGCTCCTGCGGGTTGTCCAGGACCTCGAGTTCGAGCCCCTCGGCGGAACCACGGTCGAAAAGGTCGACGTGCGCATCCTGGCGGCGACCAACAAGGACCTCGAGGCGGAGGTGAAAGAAGGCAGATTCCGGGAGGATCTGTACTACCGATTGTGCGTGGTCCCCATACACCTGCCTCCCCTGCGGAAACGAAAGGAAGATATCCCCCAGCTCATCGACCACTTCCTGGAAAATGTAAGAAAAAAATATCCTGCGAAAAAGAGCAATGATCTCATCTTCTCCCCCAAAGCGCTCTCACTGATGCTCGATTATGACTGGCCAGGCAATATCCGAGAGCTGGAGAATACGGTAGAGAGGGCCTTTGTCTGCTCCACGGCGGAGATAATAGATCCTTCCGTACTTCCCCGTGCGATCCGATACCAATCATTTGCATCCCCCCCCCGGGATGAGAAGAGGACTTTTCCCTCCATGATCAGCCGGGATGATGCCGCAAAGATCCGGGATACGCTCAGGCAATGCAAAGGGAACAAAGCTCAAGCGGCCCGCGAGCTCGGGATCAGCCGCACCACCCTCTGGCGGCGCCTGAGGGAGATCGAAAAGGCAGGGGTCGAGTAAATCCCAACATGGCTCTGCACTGTTGACTGTCGACCAAGGACTCAATTACTATTTACAATGCTATATTTCGCAAATTTGAGTGAACTTATCAATGAAAAGGAGGAGAATCATGAAACCGGGAATATTGTTCGCTGCTCTGCTTGCTCCTGTCTTCGTTTTATCCATTGTGGGCTCGGCTCTGGCCTATTCGAGCTTCGGCTCCTGCTCAAGCTGCCATGAGCTCGACCTAGGGCATCCGGATGGACAGGCATGGCACCAGATGCATGAGCCCCTGACCTGTATCCAGGGCAGCTGCAACTACTGCCACCAGTACAGCCCGGCCCTGCAAAGGACCACCTGTGACAACTGCCACATGGACCGCGGCCTCTCCCGCCACCACCAGTGCGCCGGGGGGGGGACGTCCTGCATCGGCTGCCACGGCTCGACCCCTCCCACAGAGGACACCGATCTCAGCGCCTGCCTCGACGAATGCGACGATCTTCTCGACAACGACGGAGACTGCCTCTATGATGGGGATGATCCGGACTGCATCACCGCGGCATTCACACTTTCCCTGGCCGCATCCTACACGGCCGGATCCTTACATCTCCAATTTACGCTGGGCTTACCAGAGCCGGCCACATGGTCGAACTACCTGATCCTGATATCCCCGACGGTTCAGGTCATCCCGCTCTGGTCCGTTCCTTTGCCGGCCATCGACCCGCCCATGGATCTGCCGATAAGCTTCCCCTTCCCTGCCATGGGCATGATAGGATTTTACACCGGCCTGTTCACGGCGGGGGGCCAGCAGGCCTTTGAGCTTGCATGGGTCGATACAGTCCTGTGAGCAATTAGAGGCCGGGCTTATTGTAAGTTCCAGGAGCGTTTCAGCGTTACATGCGCCCTGAAACGCTCCTATAAAGAGACCGCTCGACCAACAAGCAATTAATTACAGAACGTTACAGACTTCTATCCCGTCAGATGTTTCACTGAACGTTTCAAACGAAGCCTCCTTTTCTTTCCGCGCACCAAATGGAAAGCAATCCACCTTTCCTTCGTTTTAGTCCATTATACCAATAAGTTGCAGACCTCCCGCATCGACTGGAGCTCCTTTCTCCCGTAATGGCACGCCCCTTGCGTAGGTAATGTGAAATTTTAATATCGAGCGGGCGGGCAACCCGCATTCCCCAGACAATCCGCATTCTCCGGAATCAACGAGTTCACGCTAAAGAGGAGGAACAATGATGGAGCAAAAAAGGAACCGAAGGGCCATTCCGAACATAATCATCTCACTCCTTGCACTGCTCACCATTCTATTTTTGCCCCAGACCCTTTTCATCCTGGACGGAAAGGCCCACGCCGCCGACGACCCGGAGGAGAAGGTCAAGGAGCTAAAAGAGGAGATAGAAGAACTCTGGGATATGGTGGATGAGCTCGATGAGCGTCTCGTGGTGGAGGAAAAAATCAGCGCCTGGGACCGGCTGAGCTTCTACGGAGACTTCCGGGTTCAGTACGCTTACGAGCATTGGGAGTTCCCGTATCAGAACAACTTCCCCACCTTCGTGGACATGATGGCCTTCGGCCCCCTCTTCTCCGGAGTGACGGCCCAGACCCTGGCGGACGTGCTCGGCTTTCTCGCCGACGACCGGCTCCCTCTCAAGCCGCGGCAGGCCCACACCATATCGAACGACCAGGCCTGGATGATGCGCCTGAGGCTCAAGATGAAAGCGGAGGTTGCAGAGACCGTCCACTTCCATGGCCGCCTGAGCGTGAAGCGGTACTTCGGCTCCGGGATCGTGGACCCCATATTCAACGGCTTCCCCAACACGGTCTACTACAGCTTCAGCTCCTCGAGCCAGCCCTCCGACACGACACTCAAGCTCGAGAGGGCCTACGCCACGTGGAAGCCGAAGAAGGTGCCCCTCGTGCTCACCGTGGGCCGCCAGGCAGCCTCCGAGGGCCCGCCCCGGGAGCTCCGGGAGAACCGGGTCCGCCAGGGCACACCGCCGGCCCAGCTCATCGACGCCGAGATCGACGGGATCATGCTGGGTCTGAAGTTCCACAGGATCTTTCCCTCCATGCCGCCCACCACGCTCCGCGGGTGCTACGGCCTCGGGTACGAGTCCGGCTTCGGCGGAGGCGGCCGCGTGGAGAAGTCGACCGCCAACATGGGGATGTTCCGGTGGGTCTCCGTGGAGGGCCTCAAGGACATGACCGTGGCCGGGGGCTGTTTCGACACCCAGCTCCCCTTTCTGGCGGACAAGACGCTGCTCAGCCTCGCCTATTTCCGGGGCATGGACCTCACCGACATCCCGAGCGGGGTCACCGTCAATTTCCCGGACCCCTGGGGCTCCACATCACAGAGGGTAACGGCCACGCAGAACCTGGGCGACATCGATCTGTTCGGCATGGTCCTCCAGGCCAACAATTTCGGGGTGGATTGGTTCGTCTCTCTGGGGTGCAACGTGTTTCACCCGAACGGCAAGGTCTCACAGTACGGGTTCGGATCCCTCGGCAACAACGACCCCCGCTACGCCGAGCAGCTCGGGAGCGCCCCGGGCGGCGACCCCTCCGAGAGCCACAAAGGCTATTCCGTGTACACCGGCACGCGGATACCGATCCCGGCCCTGCGCGGCAAGCTCGGCCTCGAATACAACTGGGGGTCGAAATACTGGTTCAGCTTCACTCAGGCCTCGGACGACGTAAACAACAAGATCTCCACCCGTGGACACGTCGCCGAGGCCTATTACATCCTGGACATAATGAAGAACTTCTTCGCCAGGGTGGGCTACCAGTTCTACGACTACAAGTACAGCCTGAGCGGATGGCACCTGGGTGAGCCGACCCGCGTGAAGGGGGATGGCAACTATTTCTACCCCACACCGGAGCACATCCATGCGGCCTACTTTCTGCTCGACTTTAAGTTTTAAATTATAGCGAATCCACCGGCACAGCCGGCGGATTCACTCTAATTTTCATTGAGATAAAGGAGAAAAAAATGAATCGGATCGTCGCATTGTCTTTGGGGAAGACCAGAAAAAGCTTGATCTTTCTTCTCGCCATCACCGGCCTCATCATAGTGAGCCTCGCCCTCTCCATGCCGGCCTCGAGCGAGGAGAAGGGGAATCCAAAAAAGGGGAAATACCTCTTCAAGGCGAAATGCAAGGAGTGCCACAAAACGGAGCTGGCGGATAAAACGGTCACCCCCATCACCTACACCCAGGCCCAGTGGAAGAGATTCTTCGAGAAGAACAAGCACAAGAGGAAGAAGGACATCAGCGATTTATTCACCCCCGCGGATCTGATCGATATTCAGCGGTTTCTCATCGATCATGCGTCCGACTCGGATCAGCCGGAGACGTGCGGGTAGAGGTCGTCCCGGCATTTGCAGGAGAAAGAATCGAAAAAAGTAGAGCAGGTTCCGCGATATGATACAACGACCACTGGACAAATCGAGGAATAGGTGGATCTCTTTTACCCTTCTTTTTGTACTCGGTTTCGCTCTGAGCGTGTCCGAAACAATCCGTGCATCTGAGAGGAAGGAGGCGCCCGGTCCGGCATCACCATCACCAGACGAGCCGAAAAAAATGATGCACCCGCCGATCAAGCTCCTCGATACAAATGATACGCTCGTCCAGGAAAGCGGCAGGCCGATCAGCACCCGCGCCTCATGCGGCCCATGTCACGATTATGACTTTATCAGCAAGAACTTCCACGGCTCTCAGGGGCGCTTTGAAATTCGTTCGGTGATCCCGGAGGCTGGGGAGGTGGAGGGAGAGGAGGAAACCCGCTTCCCGCCCTTTTTCCTGTCGCCCGGCATGTACGGCAAGTGGTGCTCCATGCCGAACCGTCAGGTCCCCCCGAGCGGTGTCTCAGACGTCTCCGACTTCGACCTGGGGACTCCGGAATGGGTCCGGAGCTGCGGCTTGTGTCACGTCGGGGGGGTGGTTTCCGAGTTCGATAGGCAGGGAAGGCAGTACGACGAGGTGGAGGATGACGAGATCGCGCCCATGGACCCGGACTACTATTATTACAGCACGGGCAAAAACAAGCTCGTCCGCTGGGATTGGAAGGAGAGCGGCGTGGTGGAGATGGATTGCTTCCTCTGCCATGTCGAGCAGTTCAACCGCCCGGCCCGGGACGAGCAGCTCACGGAGGGATGGTTCGCCTGGGCCGGCACGGCCACCCTGCTCGGGACCGGGATCGTGGAGTCGGACTGGGGTGAGCTCGTCTACCGGGAGGACGCCTTCAACCAGGACGGTACGGTGAAGATGGAGCTCCTTGGGCTGGACGAGCCGACCATTAAGAACTGCGGGCAATGTCACGGCTTTGCCACAGACGATCCGAACCGACACCACATCGACCCCTTCTTCTCGAATGACCTGCTGCGCGGCACGAAGAAGTTCGGCCGGATCTTCCACCCGGGAAAAATCAAGGATTCGGACGTCAACCTCGCCGGCAAAGAGGCGATGGACTTCCCGTGGGACATCCACGCCGCGAAAAAGCTCGTCTGCATCGACTGCCACTTTTCGCCGAACAACCCGGCCAAAATGAAGCGCAAGACCGAGGCGAAGCACCTTCGATACATCCCGCAGTCGAATGAGTTGCAGCGCTATCTGCACCGGCCCGACCACAATTTCGCAAAAGGGGACCCCTGTCCCGAAAATGTGGCCCGCCACCTCAAGAACACCATGCGGCTCTGCAGCGATTGCCACAAAGCCGACGAGATTCATGACTGGCTTCCCTTCCGCCAGGTCCACTACCGGGCTCTTCGATGCGAGGTCTGCCACATCCCGGAGAAGCACTACTGGGCTTACAAGCAGATCGACCTCACCCTCAAGGGAGGAGGGCATGCCCACGCCCGGGGGGTGGGAGAGATCGGCGAGCATTACAAAGACCTCAGCGAGCCGGTGACCGGCTTCCGGCCCGCCTATATGCCGAAGGTCACTGATGGAGAATTTCCATCCATCATTCCCTTCAACCCTATCACTTCTCTGTACTGGTACCGCCCTGACAAGGAGCGGCCTCTATACAAAAGAGAGATCCGCGACGCTTTCTGGGATCGCAACCAGAGGGGAAGATACGAATATAAGCCGGCCCTTCTTTCCCTCCTCGACATGGACGACAACGGCAAGCTGGATCACGACGAGCTCCGCCTCGACAACAAGGAAAAGGTGGCCAAAGCAGAGGAGATGCTGGCCAGGGCCGGTGTTCCGGAGGTCGAGCTGAGGCTCGAGATCGTACCCTTCAGCCTCCATCACAATATCGTCTCAAAGGAGCAGGCGATCCGACGGTGCACTGAATGTCATGGGCCTGAAAGCCGACTGCTCAAGTGGGCCGAGGTGTTCGATTTCGAAACCGAGGTCGCCGAAGCGGAGATGGTCTCGAATTGCCTGTGGGCCCGGCATCCGGAGGAATATATTCACGTCGATGATGGTAAATTCTACTTTGACCCGGGCGGTCCGCTCGGCCGGTTCTACCATATCGTTGGGGCCAGACATCGCCGATTCATAGAGATCGTGGGCTGGCTCTCCGTGCTGGGCGTGTTTGCCGGGTCTCTGGGACACGGCTGCGCGAGGGGGGTGATCGCGCAGGTGCGCAAGCGAAGAAATCGGAAAAAGGCAAAACAATGAAGCGGCTCTATTTGTACACATTGACCGAGCGAATCTGGCACTGGTCCCAGGCCATCGGCATCATCTTGCTTCTGCTGTCGGGATTCCAGATCCGATACCCTGCACAATTCCCCCTGTTCGGAGAGATGGGCAATGCCGTTCGCATGCATTTGTTCATCGCCTTCTGCCTCCTTGCGAATGCCTTCCTCGGTCTCTTCTATCAACTGTCCACCGTCAAGATCAGACGGTATATTCCTATGCCGGTCGACTTTATGCGGGGCAGTTTCCTTCAGGCACGCCATTATCTCTATGGACTATTCCGGGGCGAGCCCCATCCATTCGAAAAGAGTGAGGAGCAGAGGCTCAATCCCCTTCAGAAGCTCACCTACTTCGGACTGCTCAACGGACTTCTTCCCCTCCAGATCGTTACAGGGTTCATCCTCTGGAGCGCCGAATACCGGCCGGGCTTCGTGGCGTCCCTTGGAGGACTAAAGCTCCTTGGGGCGATCCATGCCCTCGGCGGTTTTTTCTTTCTTAGTTTTCTCATCATGCACATCTACCTCACCACTACCGGCCATACTGTTTTTTCCACGATGAAGGCGATGATTACAGGGTATGAAGAGTTCGAAGAGGCGGATCCCGGCGTTCAGGCAGAAGAGCCGGTTTAGCCCGGGTGTGGAGCGGATCGAACATGTCAAAGTCAGCCGGAGTCGCAAGAAATTCCTCAGATGCCCCTGAAGACCGCTCCTTCCGCCGCGGGCCGGAAGAGCGCGCAGGCATCTACTCTCAGATCGCCTCTCTCTACCGGGCTCCTTCATGGGTGACCGTCCAGGGTGTGCTGGACCGACTCATATTAAAGCACCCTGCATGTTTCATCGGCGCCCAGCCCGACCTGCGGCTGGCGGAAGCGCTTGACCGCCTGGAGAGAGAGGCCTACCGGTTCAGCCTCGAGACATTCCAGGATGAATACGTCCGGCTCTTCGTGAACTCCCCGGACGGGGTCGCGGCCCCGCCACATGCCTCTTTTTACTCGGAGAACCGCCTGCCGGGTGAGGCCGCCAAGACGGCCCTCGCTTACTATGAGCGATTCGAGCTCGCCCCGGCCGAGGCGAACAGCGACATGCCGGACCACATCATCAATGAGCTAGAGTTCCTGGCCATTCTCTGCGCAATGGAGCAGGAGGCGGAGGATAAGGCCCTGCGGAGCGAGGCCCGCCGGCTCCGCGCGGCCCAGGCGGATTTTCTGACAGGGCACCTTTTGGAGTGGGCGAATCTCTTCTGCGAAAGGCTCACGAAAAGCAGCCGGCTCGCCTTCTACCAGCTCCTCGGCATCCTCACCCGGGGATTTCTGGCGCAGGAACGTGAGCGCCTGGAGAGAATCTTGAACGACAAGACGGATATTGTATAATACTTGGTCTCGCATAAAAAAAATTTTTTACGAGACGACAACCGGGAAAGGAGGTCAGTCAACAGTTCGCTGAGGATCTAGTAACAAGCAATACCAACAACCAAAAAGGAGGACCATCGTGAGAAAAATGAAAACCATTGCCATGATTGCAGCATCTATCCTGTTCCTGTTCGGCTTGACCGGCTACCAGATAACCTGCAACGACTCGGACTGGGACGAGGTCAGGGACGAGGACGACAACTGTGTCGACATTTACAATCCCGCCCAGCAGGATGAAGACTCCGACGGCATCGGCGACCCCTGCGACGCCGACACCCCCTATCACGACTACACCTTCGGCACCTGCTATAAGACCAACTATGAGGATTTCAGCGGCACCCCCGGGTTCTGGGACGATATCCCATTGACGATTTACCAGACGCAACCCGGGAGTTTTTACGGGCGCTTCGTCTGGCCCGATATATTCACGGACACCGTCGAAGTCGGACCCGGCCAGGAGAACGGCAGGGACATCTGGTTCATGGGCGTGGACGATCGGGAGCAGTTCGACTATTGGTTCGCCACATCCGTGGAGGGCACGGCCACCGTGATAGGCGAGGACAATGTGGTCGAGCTCATCGAGGGAATTTATATTATGCTCGAATGCCCCATGTGCGGCGACTTCCTGTATCCTGAATACTGGGAGTACGGCTGGTCGGCGGGCTGGACCGCAGAGCTCACGGACCCCATCTACTGCTATTACGGGGGTGACTGATTTTTAAAAGGAACCGGATTGGTACAGGCCGGGCCTCGATACACTCGAGCAACCGACAGGATTCGGGTGTAGAAGCCCGGCCTTTTTTCATTGATCAAAAACGCGAAACACTCGAAAAAGCAGTAACATAGGGCGGGCCGTGCCCGCCGACCCTTACCGGATGCAATCATAACGGCGGCCATGGGCCGCCCTATTGGTAAAGCAGGACCCGAACGATGCGAAAACTGATTGCCTTTTCTGTTGACCACCCGAAACTCGTCACGATCCTCATGCTCCTCGTCACGGTCGTCGTGGGCGTCCAGATGGTCCGGATCGAAGTGGACACCGACCCGGAGAACATGCTCTCCGAGGAGGAGTTCGTGCGGGCCTTTCACCGGGACGTGAAGAAGGACTTCGCCCTCAAGGACTTCGTGGTCCTGGGGATCGTGGACGAAGAGGACCCGAGCGGGGTGTTCACCCCCGAGACGCTGGGCCGGATCTATGAGGTGACGGAGAAGATCAAGCGGATCGAGGGCGTCATCGACTACGACCTGATCAGCCCGAACACCACGGACAACATCAAGCAGGCCGGCCTCGGCGCCGTGCGGTTCGAGTGGCTCATGGCCCGTCCGCCTGAAACGGCCGAGGAGGCCCTCGAGATCCGGGACGAGGCCCTGGACAATCCGCTGCTCGCGGGCACCCTGGTCTCCGAGGACGGCAAGGCCCTGGCCATCTACGTCCCGATCGAGAGCAAGGACATCAGCTACCGCGTCTCCCGGGAGATCCTCGAGCTCGTGGAGGGGCTCCCCGGGGACGAGAAGTACCACATCACCGGGCTCCCCGTGGCGGAGGACACCTTCGGCGTGGAGATGTTCAAGCAGATGGCGATCTCGGCGCCCCTGGCCGGCCTGATCGTCTTCGTCCTGCTGCTCCTCTTCTTCCGCAAGGTGAGCATCATCTTTTCGCCTATGATCGTAGCCATGGTGAGCATCATCTTCACCATGGGGCTGCTCATCGGCATGGGATTCACCGTGCACATCATGAGCTCCATGATCCCCATCTTCCTCATGCCTATCGCCGTGGTCGACTCGGTCCACATCCTCAGCGAGTTCTCCGACCGCTACCAGCAAACCCGGGACCGCCGCAAGACGATCCTCGCCGTCATGGACCACCTCTTCCTGCCGATGCTTTATACCTCGCTCACCTCGTCGGCCGGCTTCGCCTCCCTGGCGCTCACGCCGATCCCGCCGGTGCAGATCTTCGGCGCCTACGTGGCCGTGGGCGTCATGACCGCCTGGTTCCTCACCATGACCTTCATCCCGGCCTACACCATGTTCATCAGCGACCGCTCCCTCGAGCGCTTCGGCGCCGGCGCGGATCCGCGAAAGCGGGCGGGCCTGCTCGAGAGGGTTCTCGATAGGGTGGGCGCCGCCACGGTTCGGCGCTGGAAGCTCATACTCACGGTCACGGGGATCCTCATCGCGGTGGCCGCCTACGGGATCACCCACATCAACATCAACGACAACCCGGTGAAGTGGTTCAACGAGGACCACCCGATCCGGGTGGCCGACCGCGTGCTGAACGACCACTTCGGGGGGACCTACGAGGCTTACCTGGTGCTCGAGGAGAAGGGGGGGGCCCAGCGGCTGGAGAAGGCCGCCGCCGGGGTGCTGGAGCGGCTTCGCACATACGGTAAGGAAGAGGAGCTCGGGGCCGGACCGGTGCAGAAGCTCTCGCGATTCATAGAGACGACACGCGACAAACAGGGCGAGGCCATGGGCCACGACCCGGCCGCCCTGCTGGACCGGGCCCTTGCGCATGCCGAGGAGATAGCGGATGTGGCCGAGGGAGTTGCATCCGACGACTGGTACGCCCTGGTGGACTTTCTCGACGACGAGAAGGTGGCGGCCCAGCCCTTCAAGAACCCCGAGGTCCTGGCCTACGTGGAAACCCTGCAGGCCGAGCTCCTTCGCACGGAGATCGTGGGCAAGTCGAACTCCATCGTCGACGTGGTCAAGAAGGTCCACTACGAGCTCATGGAGGGGGACAAGAAATACAATGTGATTCCGAAGACCGCCTCGGCCGTGGGCCAGGTGCTCATCTCGTTCCAGAACAGCCACGACCCGGAGGATCTCTTCCACCTCGTCACCCCGGACTACCGGCGGGCCGCCATCTGGGTCCAGCTCACCAGCGGCGACAACCAGGACATGGTCCGCGTCGAAGAGGCGATGGGACGCTTCATCGAGGCCAACCCGCCCCCGGCCGGCCTCGTGCACCAGTGGGCCGGGCTCACCTATCTCAACGTGGTGTGGCAGGACAAGATGGTCTCGGGCATGCTCAGCTCCCTCCTCGGCGCCTTCGTGATCGTCCTGGCCATGATGGTCTTCCTGTTCCGATCGCCCCTGTGGGGCCTTCTCTCCATGATCCCGCTGTCGGTGACCATCGCCCTAATCTACGGGATGATCGGCATCATCGGCAAGGACTACGACATGCCGGTGGCCGTGCTCTCGGCCCTCACCCTCGGGCTCTCGGTGGACTTCGCGATCCACTTCATCGAGAGGGCCCGGCAGACCGTGGCCGAGACCGGGAGCTGGGTCGAAGGGGCGGCCCACATGTTTGCGGAGCCGGCCCGGGCGATCTCCCGGAACGTCCTGGTCATCGCCATCGGGTTCCTGCCGCTCCTGGCCGCGCCCCTGGTGCCGTACAGGACGGTGGGAATCTTCCTGGCCTCCATCATGGTGATCTCCGGCCTCGGCACCCTCTTCATCCTGCCGGCCATGATCACCGGCCTCCAGAAGGTGCTCTTCAGAGAGCAGGCCGAGCCGAGGTTCTGCAAACCCTACGTCTGCACCGGTGTGTCAGTGGCGGTTACGCTGGTCGTGGCCCTGGCGATCCACCACTATGCCGTGCCGTCCTGGAAGATCGTCACCTTCGGGGCGGCCCTGTTCGTGGTCCTCGCGGCCCTCACCTGCAACATCCTCTCACGCCGGGCCGCCTGCCGGGACGTGGTGTGCAAGGAAGAGCCGGCCGCGGAAACGGAGGAAGTGGAGGCCGCGGAGGAAAAGACCGCAGAGAATGACGGTGAAGCGGAGGCTCCTTCGACAGATGAAACAGAGCACGATGAACAAGATTGATTCCAGGGAAAAAACTTTTTCAACCACAGAGGACACAGAGGTCACAGAGAGTTTGAAAAGATATTATTTACAATCTTGCCAAATTAAGCTCTTCCTTTCTCTGTGCCCTCTGTGTCCTCTGTGGTAAATCTTTTTTCTCAAGCGACCGGTTTCGAAGAAAGAGGAGGTAGAGTGATCATGAGGGTTTTGAGATTGATTGCCGCAGCAATGGGTACTGCATTCCTGATGACAGCCGCTCTCACGGCCGGGCCGGCCGTTGCACAGACGCCGGGCGTCGAAGAGATCGTCGAAAAAGCGAATCTCGCCGCCTATTACCAGGGCGCCGACGGGATCGCCAAGGTGAAGATGACCATCACCGATGACCAGGGCCGCGAGCAGATCCGGGAGTTCACCATCCTGCGCATGGACGTCGAGGAAGGAGCGGATCAGAAATTCTACACTTACTTCTCCAGGCCGGCCGACGTGAGGAAGATGAGCTACATGGTCTGGAAGCACGTGGGTAAGGACGACGACCGGTGGCTCTACCTCCCGAGCCTCGACCTGGTCCGGCGGGTGGCCGCGAGCGACAAGCGCACCAGCTTCGTGGGCTCCCACTTCCTCTACGAGGACGTGTCCGGCCGGGGGCTCGACGAGGACAGCCACGTCCTGGAGCGAACGGAGGAGAAGTACTACGTGGTTCGGAACAGCCCGAAAGAGGCGGACTCCGCGAAGTTCTCCTACTACATGGTCTGGATCGACCGGGCCAACATGCTCCCGGTAAAGGCCGAGTACTACGATAAAGACGGCAAGCATTACCGGACCGTGGAGGCGCTCCACGTCGAAGAGATCCAGGGGCACCCGACCGTGACCCGCTCCAAGGTGACCGACGTCATTAAAGGGGGGAGCACCCTGTCCGAGTTCTCCAGCGTCAAGTACGACATAGGCCTCACCGACGACATCTTCACGGAGCGGTACCTCAAGAGGCCGCCCCGGAAGTGGCTGAAGTAGTCATTCTATAGGAAATCCACCAATCCACACCATTCAAAACTCATCAGGATTTCCTATAGAATGACTGATTAAGAAAGCTTCGCTTTCTTATAACACTCTATTTGGAAAATATGATCAGGAGATAGTATGGCACAAAAGGTACTATGGAGGGCAGCGGCTTTTTGTATAATGCTCGGCAGTGGCCCCATTGCCGTCCACGCCGGCGCCGTGGAGCTCCCCTTCCACGGTTTCGCGGAGCTCGCCGTGGGCTCCAGAGTGGTCGGGAACGACCTGAAGGAGGACGACTTCCTGCTGGGCGAGGCCCGGGTGCAGCTCGAGATCGGCCACTACTCGGACCTGGCCGAGCTGAACTTCAAGAGCGACTTCTTCTATGACGGAGTGACCGAGGAGGCCGATCTCGATGTGCGCGAGGCCTTTGTCTTCCTGCTGCCGGCGGACTGGGTGGAGATCAAGGCGGGCCGCCAGGTCCTGACATGGGGTACGGGCGACTATCTTTTCCTCAACGACCTCTTCCCCAAGGACTGGGTCTCCTTTTTCACGGGCCGCGAGGACTCCTACCTCAAGGCCCCGAGCACGGCGGCGAAGCTGAGCCTCTTCCCCGGGGCATTCGACCTGGACATCGTCTGGACCCCCATCTTCGAGCCGGATCGGTACATCGACGGAGAGCGAATCACCTTTTTCAGCCCCCTGACGGGAGGCCCCACCGACGTGGGCGCCGACGCGAACAAGCCGGGCAGGAGCTTCCAGAACTCGGAGTGGTCGGTCCGGGTGAGCCGGAACATCCGCGGCCTGGAACTCGCCCTGTACGGGTACAAGGGCTACTATCACCAGCCCCTCGGGTTCACCCCTTCCACTGGGCAGGCGTGGTTCCCGGAGCTCGCCGCCTGGGGACTGAGCCTGCGGGGTACGTTCCTCGGCGGCATCGGGAACGTCGAGGCCGCGTGGTACGACTCCCTGGACGACCGCAACGGCGACGACCCGATGATCGAGAACGGCCAGGTCCGCGGCCTTGCGGGCTACACCGTGGAGGTCGCTTCCGAATTCACCCTGGGGCTCCAGTACTACATCGAGTGGATGACCGACCACGACCGCTATCTGCAGGGGCTCCCGGACAGCCGCTTCGCCCGGGATGAGGACCGCCATGTCATCACCCTGAGCCTCACAAAGCTGCTCCTCATGCAGAACCTCAGGATGTCGGTCTTTGCCTACTATTCGCCGAGCGACAACGATGCCTACATACGCCCGGTCGTCCACTACAAGTGGACCGACAACGTGAGCCTCTCGGCCGGGGCCAATCTGTTCGTGGGCGAGGAGGACCACACCTTCTTCGGCCAGTTCGAGGACAATTCCAATGTGTATGCGCGGGTGCGCTACAGCTTTTAAGTGATCAAACGTTCCTGAAGTGTAAGCAAAGGGATAAAGGAAACCAGGTAAAGGGAATAGGATTGAATGGTAAATGATGTCCACTGTGATGGTTTTTCAAAAAGTCGGATATGTCATTTCGACCGCAGGGAGAAATCTTCAATTTTCCACTTTTCCCCTTTCTCCTTTGCTTATACATTTTTTCGGTTGCGGCCAGGCCGCATCAGGAGGAAAAAATGTACGTGGATGATTTTCTGCGGCTCATCGCCGGATTTTTCGTGCTTCTCTCTCTGCTCCTCTCCGTGATCCACAGCGAGTACTGGCTCCTCTTCACCGCCTTCGTGGGGCTGAACCTCTTTCAGTCCGCCTTCACCAAGTGGTGTCCCATGATGAGTTTTCTCAGGAAGCTCGGAGTGAAGGAGAAGGCGGGAACTGCCTGCTGCGGTTAGAACCATTACCCTCGTTCCCAGGCTCTGATAATCATATAAAAGGCACCTCCAAAAGCATTGCCA
>CAZFWM010000086.1:0-22613 GCA_964522545.1 uncultured Thermodesulfobacteriota bacterium | reverse complement strand
TGATACATGAGGTCATTCTAAAAGTCTATAGCTGAAATGTCGCTGTAGTACTAACTCTGTGGATCTTTCTGTCCATGGCCGTTGGGGTCTTGGGCGGATATCTCGTCCCGGACATCGTGCCGGTGCTGAACAGCTTCAGTATCGGGACGACGTCGATCCCCATCGCCGTCGGGCTCATCCTGATGATGTACCCCCCCCTGGCAAAGGTACGCTACGAGGAGATGGGGCGAGTTTTTCGAAACGGCAGGGTACTGGGTCTCTCGCTCGTCCAGAACTGGATCATCGGTCCTGTTCTGATGTTCGTCCTGGCCGTCCTTTTTCTAAGGCATAATCCCGAGTACATGGTGGGGCTCATCATGATCGGGCTGGCCCGCTGCATCGCCATGGTCATCGTCTGGAATGAGCTCGCCCACGGTGACAATGAGTACTGCGCCGGCCTGGTCGCCTTCAACTCGATCTTCCAGGTCCTCTTCTATTCTGTGTATGCCTATGTCTTCATCACGGTCGTGCCGACCTGGTTCGGGCTCGAGGGTGTGGCGGTCCGCATTACGATCGGTGAGATCGCAAAGAGCGTGTTCATCTACCTGGGCATCCCGTTCATAGCAGGGATCATCACCAGGTTTTCGCTCATCGCACGCAAAGGCAAGGATTGGTATCACACAAAATTCATCCCGAAGATCAGCCCCATCACTCTGATCGCTCTACTCTTTACCATCGTCGTGATGTTCTCGCTCAAAGGAGAGACCATCGTCGAACTTCCGCTGGACGTGGTCAAGATAGCCGTGCCGCTTTTGATTTACTTTGTGGTCATGTTTCTGGTCTCCTTCTTCCTGAGCAAAAAGGTCGGCGCCGACTATGCCCAGTCGACCACGCTCTCCTTCACCGCGGCCTCGAACAACTTCGAGCTGGCCATCGCCGTGGCGGTCGCCACCTTCGGCATTCACCACGGCGCCGCCTTCGCCGCGGTCATCGGGCCCCTGGTCGAGGTGCCGGCGCTCATCGGTCTCGTGAACGTGGCCCTCTGGTTCAGAGGTCGGTACTTCACCGGTCCGGAGTATTCATGATGAACAGTATTGATCCCCAGGATCGAAAGCGTTCCTTCTGGGAGAGGACAAAGCACGGGCGCACCCTCACCCAGATTGTTTTTCTCGCACTTACTTTATGGGTTTCCTTCCAGGTCCTGCGCGGCGTTCGGGGAGCGACCATTGAGAAATACTGCCCCTTCGGCGGAATCGAGACCCTGATCCCGTGGCTCCGTCAGCAGGGCACCCTGTGCAGCCTCTCCACCATCAACATCTCCGTCCTGCTCGGCGTCGTCCTGGTTACCCTGCTGTTCAAGAGGGCCTTCTGCAGCCACATCTGCCCGCTCGGGACCATTCTGGAATGGACTGGAGCCCTTGGCCGCATGTGGATCGTGCGCTCATGGCGTCTTCCAAGATCTGTCGATAAAGCGCTCGTATGGTTGAAATACCCGTTGCTTGTATTGATCGTTGCTCTGACCGTAAAACATATGGAGCTTGTGTTTCGCGATTTCGATCCCTATTACGTGTTGTTCACGGCCGGAAAGGGGCACGGCATAGGGACGTTCGGCGTCTGGATCTTGCTCCTGGTCCTGGTCGGCGGCGTGCTCGTTCCTCTGTCCTTTTGTCGCTTCCTCTGCCCCATGGCCGCGGTTCTGGCCCCTCTCGGCCGCCTGGGTTTCGTCAAGATCCGTCGCGACGCTGCACAGTGCGTGGCGTGCAGTGCGTGCGATCAGGTCTGCAAGTGGGGAATACAGGTCAGCGAGGGCACGGCTATATCCGGCGCCGAGTGCAGCAACTGTCTGGATTGTGTGCGGTCGTGCGACGTTCCGGGGGCGCTTTCTCTGCGTGTCGGAGGGAAAAACTGATGAAGGTCCCGCTGGGCTTCTTCTCCCCCTTGATCGGGGTCCTCTTTCTTTCGACCATCTTCATTTCGCAGAACTGGGAGCTTCCGACCCTGAGCCACACATTTTCGGACACGGACTCGGGTTCGGAGAGCAGAAAAGTGGAGATGGTTGTACAGGGGTTGCACTGTCGCGGGACGGCGAACTTCTTCGTGCGAAAGATCGGTGAAACTCCGGGATTGCTTTCGCTCACTACATTCGTCCAGAAACATTCGGCCCAGATCGAATACGATCCTTCCGTCATCGGGATAGATGAGATCCGTCGGGAAATCGAAGAGCCGGTCCGGCTGCGGGACGGGAGAATGGCCCGGCCCTTCAAGGTCGTCGAGGTAAAGGAACAATAGGGCCCGCCCATGCCTGACTCGAAGCGAAACGATATAAGGGCCGGCCGCCGGGTCATCCTGATCGGGATGCTGGTCAACGTTCTGTTGATAGCATTCAAGTTCATGGGCGGCATTTTCGGCCACAGCCAGGCCCTCATTGCCGACGCGGTTCACTCGATCTCCGATTTTTTTACCGATTTCGTCGCCCTCTTCGGCCTGGAGGCCGGGCGCAAGGACGCTGACCAGAAACACCCCTTCGGCCACGCCCGGTTCGAGACGTTGGCCTCCGCCGGCGTCGGCATGTCGCTGGTGGGTGTTGCTGTTTTCCTCGGAATGGAAGCTGCCGGCAACATCTACAATCACACCGAATACCACCCCACCTGGCTCGCCCTGGCAGCGGCGGCCTTGTCCATTGTGATAAAGGAAGGTCTGTTTCGTTACACGGTGCACGTGGCCCGGCGTATAAAGAGCCCTGTGGTCATGGCCAACGCGTGGCATCAACGGTCCGACGCCCTCTCTTCCGTGGCCGTCCTGGTCGGCGTCGGGGGGGCCAAGATCAACCCGGACTGGCACATCCTCGACGCCTATGCGACTCTGGTAGTCTCCTTATTCATAATCAAGGTGGGCCTGGAAATCCTGTGGGGCTCTATGAGAGAGCTGACCGACACGGCACCCAGACAGGAAGTCCTGGACAGGATCAAGGAATGCGCCCATAGTGTAGAGGGAGTCATGGACCTCCATGACCTGAAGGTCCGCACCTCGGGCGGACTGTACCAGATGGAAGCCCATATCTTGGTCAGCGGTACGATAACGGTCGACGAAGGACACAGCATCGCCAAGGAGGTCGAGTCCCGTCTCAAAGGAGAGCTCGAGGATCTCATTCAAATCATCATCCATGTCGATCCGGATTCGAGATGAAAGAAACAAAAAAACATAAGGAAGGAGACGGCTCGGTCACGGATCTGATCCTCGACAGCATCGCGGACGGGGTTTTTACCATAGACCACGAAGGGAGGATTACCTCTTTCAACAAGGCCGCGGAACAGATCACCGGATACTCCAAGAGGGAGGTGATGGGCCAGTTCTGCTACGACATTTTCAAGGCCAATGTCTGCCTCGAATTCTGCGCCCTCAAGCATACGACGAGGACCTCCGAGAGCATTGTGAACATGGAGGTGAACATCCTCAACCGGCAGAACCAGGAGATCCCCATCAGCATCAGCACCTCGATTCTGAAGGACGCCAAGGGCAATGTCATCGGCGGGGTCGAGACCTTTCGCGATCTCTCTCTCATTTACCAGCTCCGGAAAGAGATCTCCAGGCGCTACACGTTTCAGGACATCGTGAGTAAGAGCAAGGTCATTGCCAAGTTGATGGACATCCTGCCCGACGTGGCCGAGAGCGATGCCACCGTGCTCATTCAGGGTGAGAGCGGCACAGGCAAGGAGCTCTTCGCAAAGGCCATCCACAATACAAGCCCGCGGAAGAAAGGACCCTTTATTGCCGTGAACTGCAGCGCCCTTCCCGAGACCCTGCTCGAGTCGGAGCTCTTCGGGTACAAGAAGGGGGCTTTTACCGATGCAAAGCAAGATAAGCCCGGCCGTTTCAAGCTGGCCGATAAGGGCACCCTCTTTCTCGACGAGATCGGGGACCTGAGCAAGGGGACCCAGGTGAAGCTTCTCAGGGTGCTGGAGAAAAAGGAGTATGAGCCTCTGGGCGGCACCCGCATGGAGAGGGCCGATGTGAGGATCCTGGCCGCCACACACCGGGATCTCGCCTCTCTGGTCGCAAAGGGAGAGTTCAGGGAGGACCTCTTCTACCGGCTGAACGTGATGAAGCTCGAGATTCCCCCTCTCCGGGAAAGGAAGGAAGACGTTCCCCTGCTCGCCGACCATTTCTTGAAAAAGTTCAAAGAGCGGAGCGGCAAGCCGATCCGGACGGTTTCAAAAAGGGCGATGAAACGGCTCCTGGCATACGATTATCCCGGGAATGTCCGGGAGCTCGAGAATGCTTTCGAGCATGCCTTCATACTCTGCAAGGGGCCTGAGATCAAGACGAGCCACCTTCCGGAGAACCTCCACTCCTCGGGAGAGAGCCGGGTTCACAGGTCCTCTGCCAGGCCCCATAACCTGTCGGATCTTGAAAAAGAAATGATTCACGACGCGCTGGAGCGGTGCGCGTGGGATCGCGACCGGACGGCCCGGGAGCTCGGAATGCACCGGTCGACCCTGTGGAGAAAGATCAAGAAATACGGCATTAAAACGCGCTGATGTTGCAAATGGACAACCGTTGCAAATAAGCAACATTGCGGGATTGATCAGTAAATAAAAGGATAAACGCTAGGCTATGTCGCAAACATGAAACATTAATCAGCATCCCGTAAAATCCCCTCCTTGTAGTAACTGTCAATAAAATCAATAAGTTAAGATGATTTTTGACGCGTGGCATCATTCCTGCTGTTGCGTTGTTGCGGTCTGCTGTTGCGACAATGCAATAATAGGCTCCAAATATATTAAACATAAACAACTCGGGCCGGACAGGGATTCGTGAATGAAGGTGGCCATGCCGCTCTATGGGAACAGGATCTCCCCTCGATTCAGCTACAGCCGGGAGTTTCTCGTCGTCGAGATCCGGGCCGGGAAGGAGCTAGACCGGGAGGTGCTGACCATGGACATCGAAAGCCCGGCGCAGATCGCCGAGCGCTTTGCAAAGCATGGAATCGACATGGTCCTGAGCGGCGGCATGAACCCGGAGTTCCAGAAAGAGTTCCGGCTGAGAAATGTCGGGGTGATCTGGGGCCTCATCGGGGAAACAGAGGATGTCCTGGCCACCTATCTGAAAGGCAAAGCCTTTGCCGGCATGGGACCCTGCCCGTCGGCGAAGGGCCGCGGCCGGACGCAACGCGGCAAAAAAAAATGAATGGTTATCTAACGCGGCCGTGCCGCAAGCGAAAGGAATTCCCACCGACCCGTCGTTCCCGTCGAAACATGTCCCCGCGAAAGCGGGGAGCGGGAACCCAGAAAATGAACTCAATTGTGGATTCCCGCTTTCGCGGGAATGACGGATCGGTGGACAAAGAGGAGAGAATCCATCCATGACATCGACCAGAGATAAATATGCCTATCACATCGAGGAAAAGACTCTTCAGGTAACCGAGCGGCCCAAGAAATTTCTCGAGGCCTTCGCCGCGGTCCTGGAGCACTCCAGCTACGGTGTAGCTCTCGATCTTTACGCCCGGCTGGGCACGAAGTGCAGCCTCTGTGCTGCAAGCTGCCAGCTCTACGAGACGACCGGAGAGGACCGGGACATCCCCTGTCACCGGTCCGAGTTTCTGCTCAAGGTATACCGCCGGTACTTCACCAGGTCGGGAATGATGAAGGCCCGGCTCTTCGGGGGCTTCACCCTGACCGACGAGTATCTCGATCAGATGGCCGAGGAATACTACCGGTGCACGGCCTGCCGGCGGTGCAGGCAACCCTGCCCCATGGGCGTGGATCACGGCCTGGTGACCCACCTGGCGCGTTGGCTGCTGGCCGAGATCGATGTGATTCCCAAGGCGCTGATCGCGGCCGTACGCGAACAGCTGGAAGGGGTGGGCAACACATCGGCCATACCCGTGCCCGCGCTGAAGGATTCCTGTGAGTTCCTCGAGGAGGAATTCGAGGACATCTACAACGTCGATTTCGTGAAATTCCCAATGGACGTGGAGGGCTCGGAGTTCGTCTTCTTCCCGGCCGTCTCCGACTACATGCTGGAAGCCGACACACTGATGGGCAACGCCGCGGTCATGCACGTGACCGGAGGATCCTGGACCATCGGGACCGGCAATTTCGACGGGATCAACTACGGCCTCTTTTACAGTGACCGGATGATGGAGCGGATCGTGAAAAATCTGGTCGCCGAGGTGCAGCGCGTGAAGGGCAGCAAGATCCTGGTCGGCGAATGCGGGCACGCCACGCGCAGCGCCTGGCTGGCGAAGAACTTCTGCGGCGCAGAGGCGCCGGAAGTGGTGCACTGCCTGAAGTACGCCCACGATCAGTTGATGGCAGGGAAGATCCCTTTGAAGAACGAAAAGATCAAAGAAAAGATCACCTATCACGATCCCTGCAACATCGCCCGCACCGGACGGATAACCGAGGAGCCCCGGGAGATCCTCAAGACAATCTGCGAAGATTTTGTGGAGATGACCCCCAACCGGTCTCGAAACTACTGTTGCGGCGGCGGCGGCGGGACTGTATCCATCGACGAGATCCGCGACTTCCGGACCAAGCAGATGGGCAAGCGCAAGGCCGACCAGATCCGGGCCACCGGGGCCAAGTACGTGGCCGCCCCCTGCGCCAACTGCAAGAAGCAGCTCAAAGAGGTCATAGAGGACAACGGCCTGGACGATGTAGAGGTCATCGGAATCCACGATCTCTTGTTGAGGGTCATCGATTTCGGGGTTGAAGAGAAATCGGACGAATAGTCCAAGAACGAAGAGGATCCCTCAGCGAAAGAGCAAGGCAAAATCGCTGAGACAGCCGAGACGTAGATCTTTTCAGAAGTCCCTTTAGAAAAGGGGGGTGGAGCTGATAGCTGACGGCTGATAGCTGACAGCTTGCGGCTTTGCCGCACTAGGAGGAGAGATGGACGAACTATTGGCGTGGGCCAGAGGCCCCTGTTTCATTTTCGCTTTTATATTTATGGTGCTGGGCCTGATTCGCCATCTGGGCCTGACCTGCTGGGAGATTGTACGGGTCATGCGCCAGGCCGGGGACAAGACCCTTCCCTACTCCCAGCTGTTCTCCGCGACCCTGAAATGGGCGTTCCCCATCGATATGATAAAGGACCGCCTAGTCTTCAGCCTGACGTCGGTGCTGTTTCACGCGGCCATCCTGATCGTGCCGATCTTTCTGGCGGGGCACATCGCCCTGTGGGCGCGGGGTCTTGGGATCTCCTGGCCGGCGATACCCAACGGTGCGGCCGACGTGCTGACCATCATCGCGGTCGTTACGGCGGTGGCCCTGGTCGTTCAGCGGGCCGCGGCCGGCGCCACCCGGGCCCTTTCGCGGTTCCAGGACTACGTCATTCCGCTGGTCATCGCCGTGCCCTTTGTCACCGGCTTCCTGGCGATGCACCCGTCGGTCAACCCCTTCTCTTTCGAGGCCATGCTCTTTATTCACATCATGAGTGCCAACCTCATTTTCGTGCTCATCCCCATCACCAAACTGAGTCACATGGCACTGCTTCCGAGCGTTCAGCTCGTCTCTGAAGTCGGCTGGCACTGGTCGGTCGACAGCGGCAGCAAGGTCGCTGCGACTCTGCGAAAGGAGGAGGAGCCGATATGATCGCCCCAAAAGGCATACTGACCGATACCACCCTCTGCATAGGTTGCGAGAAGTGCGTCGAGGCCTGCAGGAAGGAGTACAAGCTGGGAAAGGATGTTCCCCGCCGCTGGAAGATCAGGATCGACGACCTCTCCTCCACGCGCTACACCACCCTAGTGCGCAGGCAGGGAAATCGCTTCGTGCGCAAGCAGTGCCGTCACTGCCTGGATCCGGCCTGTGTGTCCGCATGCATCGTAGGCGCCATGACCAAAACTGCCGAAGGGCCGGTCGTGTACGACGGCGACAGGTGTATGGGGTGCCGCTACTGTATGATGGCCTGCCCCTATGCCATTCCACGCTACGACTGGGAGAAGCCGGTCCCCTATGTGCGCAAATGCACCATGTGCTTCGAGCGCGTGAAGCAAGGCAAGACCACGGCATGCGTGGAGGCCTGTCCGGAAAAGGCCACCCTCTTCGGCGCACGCGATGAGCTGCTCGGAGAGGCCCACCGGCGCATCCAGGCAAAGCCGGGCAAATACATGAACAAAGTCTTCGGCGAGACCGAGGTGGGCGGAACGTCGGTGCTCTACATCTCGGACATGGACCTAGGGTTCCTGGCCTGCAAGCCGAACCTCGAGGAGACAACGCTCCCGGATCTCACCTGGGCCGCCCTGTCCAAGGTTCCCTGGATGGTCCTCGGCGTGGGAGGCCTGATGGGGGCCGTCTGGTGGATCACGGACCGGCGGGCCAAGGTGGCCGTGGCGGAATCCGCGCAGACCTCGGCTCCCGTCGAAGCCGATGCCCCGACTCCGGAAGAACAACAAGCAATGGATCAACCCGATAAAGACGGAGAGGAGAAGACATGACCACGCGACAGAGCACTGTCAAGACCATTCTGTGGGCGATCGCCGGCGTGTTGGTCACAGTGACATTGGCACGTTTCTTACGCGGCCTGGGCGCCACCACCGGCCTCTCGGATGCCGCTCCCTGGGGCTTCTGGATCGCCTTCGACGTGATGGCGGGTGTGGCCCTGGCGGCCGGGGGATTCGTCCTGGCGGGCACGGTCTACATCTTCGGCCTCGAGCGGTACCGGTCGTTCGTCCGGCCCGCGGTCCTCACGGCCTTCCTCGGCTATGCAGCCGTAGCCACGGGCCTGATGTATGACCTCGGGCTGCCGTGGAACATATGGCACCCGATCGTCTACCCCCAGCACCACTCGGTGCTCTTCGAAGTGGCCATGTGCGTCATGCTCTACCTCACGGTGCTGGGCCTGGAATTCAGTCCCGTGGTCCTGGAGCACCCCTTGTTCGACCGGCCGCTTTTCCAGACGATCTACAAGATCCTGAAGAAGGTCACCATTCCGCTGGTGATCACGGGCATCGTGCTCTCCACCCTGCACCAGTCCTCCCTGGGCTCACTCTTCCTCATTACGCCCTACCGGCTGCATCCCCTCTGGTACAGCCCGATCATCTGGATCCTTTTTCTGATCTCGGCCGTCGGGCTCGGGCTCATGATGGTGACGCTGGAATCGCTCTTCTCCGCATGGTTCTTCGGCCACAAGATCCGGATGGACCTGCTCTCCGGCCTTGGAAAGGCGGCGTCCATCGTCCTCTTCCTCTACGCCGGCATTCGATTGATCGATCTCGCGGTGCGCGGCGTCTTGGGCACGGCCTTCGACGGATCTCCCCAGTCGATGCTCTTCCTCTTCGAGATCCTTGTGAGTGCCCTCATCCCGGCCACGTTACTTGCGATTCCACAAGTGCGGGCCAGTGTCAGAGGAGTGGGCACCGCCGCCGTGATGACGGTCCTCGGCATGATCGGCTATCGCTTCGACACCTGTATCGTTGCCTTCCAGCGTCCCGATGGCATGTCCTACTTCCCGACATGGACCGAAGTGGCGGTGAGCGTCGGCATCGTGGCCGGCGCGATGCTGGTCTTCTTATTCTTCGTCGAGCACCTCAAGGTCTATCCGGAGGAGCACGAGGAAGAGGCGCCCGGCGCCGGTGCCCGGAAGCAGCGGGCCTACGAGGCGGGCAGCATGTGGAACTTTTCGCCCGACGCCCTTTCCGCGCCAAGGCGCTACTCCCTCGTCCTGATTCTCGGCATTGTCGTGGCCATGGCCTTTCTCCCGGAGGGCACCCTCTTCGGGGCACGGCCCTACTTGACTCCGGTCCAGGATCCGCTCACGGTCGACGGCCTGATGCGAACCCGTGTCGGTGCGCCCGGCCACGACATCGCCATGGTTCGGTCCGGCGATGCCGTGCCGTCCGAGGCCAAGCGTGTTCCCATGATGCTGATCGACGGCAACCGGGACGGACGGCTCGTTCAGTTCCTCCACGACTGGCACAAAGCCACGCTTGGAGGCGAGGACTCCTGCAAGGTCTGCCACCACCAGAACCTGCCGTTCCAGAAGAATTCCAAATGCTATCAGTGCCACCGCGATATGTATGTGGAGACCGACATTTTCAGCCACTCATCCCACATTACCAAGCTCAAGGGGAACGAGGGTTGCGTCCGCTGTCACAAAGATTCTGAGCAGGTCAAGAGCCGACAGACCGCGGTCCCCTGTCTCGACTGCCACAAGGAGATGGTGACGGAGGGATCCAGGATCAAGCTGCCCGAAGCCGGGATGACGGGGCTCGCGGCGGGCTACATGGATGCCATGCACGGCCTGTGCGTCAAGTGCCACGAGCAGAAGGTCAAAGAGGATGCGCAAAAATACGGGGCTGCTTTCGCCGGCTGCCTCAACTGCCACCGCGACGTCGACGGCTCGCAGCTCCGTCAGATGGCGCCCTATGTGGTCAAGGCAAAACCATGAGCCTACAGGACATCGAGCACTGGGTCCGGACGGAATTGTGGGACCAGGTGCCTATGAGTATCTGTGTCATCGACAACCAGTTCAATATCGTCGATGCGAATCCCACGTTCTCGAAGAACTACGGGGAGTGGAACAACCGTCTATGCTACGAAGTGTACAAGGATGGTACCGAGCCATGTAAACGCTGTGCGGCGGTCAAGACCTTCGGCGACGGCAAGGTCAGGGTCAGGGAAGAGAAGGGAGTCGTTCACGACGGCAGAGAGATCGACTACCTCGTCCAGATGGTTCCGCTGGTTCGCCCTGACGGGACGATTCGCTACATCATCGAGATGTCTACGGACATCACCGAGACCAAGGTGCTGGAAAAGGAGAAGCTGGAGGCCGAGCGGCTGGCCGCGGTGGGACAGACCGTGGCGGGCCTGGCTCACGGCATCAAAAACGTCTTGATGGGGCTCCAGGGCGGAATGTACATGGTCCAGTCCGGCATGCAGAAAGGGGACGGCGAGAGAGTGGTTCGGGGATGGCACATGCTGGAAGAGGACATAAACAGGATAGCCACCTACGTAAAGGGATTTCTTGAATTCGCCAGGGGGAGAACCCCCCAGGTTCACCTTGTGGCCCCCAACCGCATCGCCAAAAAGGTTATAGACCGGTTTCAGCGCAAGGCAAAGCTGGCGGGCATCGAGCTGCGGGCAGACCTTCAGCCGGGCATTCCCTATGCGCTCATGGACGAAGAAGGAATCCAGGAATGCCTATCCAACCTGGTCTCCAACGCCCTGGACGCCTGCCAGATAAGCGACAAACCCGGGCGCCACGCGACTCTTTCGACGCGCGACCGGGACGGTGTGCTCGTCTTCGAGGTCGCCGATGACGGGACCGGCATTGACTACGAGATAAAGAAGAATGTATTTACTAACTTCTTCAGCACGAAGGGCTCGGACAAGGGCACCGGGCTGGGGCTGTTGACCACAAGAAAGATCGTGCAGGAGCACGGAGGCAAGGTTTCCTTCGAGTCGACCAAAGGAGAGGGGGCCGTATTCCGCCTCGAGTTTCCCAGAGACCGGCTTCCCCAGCCGGGCGGCGATAAAGAAAGTAAACCATGAGCGAGCCGGGCAAGGCGAGGAGGATCTAGCATGGAACGGGCCGAGGACAAGACCATTCTCGTTGTCGATGACGAACCCAATATCAGGGAGTATCTCAGGATGGTGCTGGAGGACGCCGGCTTCAAGGTGGTCGTCGCCGGCGACGGCGAGGAGGCGCTGGAGATCATCAAGAAGACGAAGCCCGATTTCATCTCGCTGGACCTGATCATGCCGAGGAAGTCCGGCCACAAGCTGCTCTACGAGCTGAACAAGGACAAAGAGCTCTCCCGCATTCCGGTGCTCATCGTGACCGCCCACGCAAAGGACGACCTGGGCAAAGAGGACCTGGAGGACCTCCTGGACAACCGGATCATGTCCGGGCCCGGCATCTACCTGGAAAAACCGGTGAATCCTCTTGCCTACGTTCGGGCCATTCAGCGGACCCTGGGCATCGAGGAGAGCGAGGAGACGGCGGACAAGATCGGCCTCAAAGATCAACTGGCCCAGAGCATGCAAGGCGCCAGCCAGGATGCGCTGAAAGAGGCCCTCAAGATACTGAAGGGGAAGGACAAGGGTTGAAACGTCATCCCCGCGAAAGCGGGGATCCAGATAGTGAGCTCAACTATGGGTTCCCGCTTCCGCGGGAACGACAAAGTGAAGGAAGAGAGCAAAAATCCGCCCAAGGGCGATAATCAAGAGCCACCTGAAATAAGGAGGTATAAGCCATGACCGAGACAGCTGAAAAGAAAAAGGTTTTGATCGTGGAGGATGAAGCCCACGTCGTGACCTACCTGGAGACGCTGCTTCAAGATAACGGATATGACACCGCAGCCGCGATGAACGGCAAAGAGGCCATGGAGAAGGTGAAGGCCGACAAGCCCGACCTCATCTGCCTCGACATCACCATGCCGGAAGAGTCGGGGGTGCGTTTCTACCGGAACCTGAAGGACGTCCCGGAGCTGAGCTCCATTCCGGTTGTGATCGTCACGGCCGTTACCGGCATAGGCGGAGACCCGGATCCCTTCAAGCAGTTCCTCAGCACACGCAAGCAGATCCCCCCGCCCGAGGCCTTCTTTTCGAAGCCCATAGAAGAGAAGGAATTCCTGGACAAGATAGCGGAATTGCTGTCCTAGGAACGTCAGAAATAATCCGGGCTAAATAACGGGCAAATTCTGAAACTCCGACGGCTTGTGCACGGGTATCCAATCGCCCAGCATGAAGTCGACCGACCTGTCCAGGACGCTGCCTGGCAAGTTCAGTAGATACTGGTCCGGGTGCTCGGGGCCGACGAGCAGCAGCGGCGCATTGAACCGATAGGCGAACTCCTCGATCGGCATATTGCCGAAGGTAACGCCGTAGTCTAGATACGGAACGATCAGCAGCTGGTACTCCTTTCGCTTGAGGCAGCGCCGGAGCTCCAGGTTGTGTCGCCCGTTCTCGCAGACCCGGAAGCCCACGTCCACGAAATCCCCCAGGCGCTCATCATAATACTCCCTGAGCTTGCGGTCCATGTCGACGAGCGCTTTCGCATCAATCGAGCATTCGGGAGGCGATGATGGAACCGTATCGAGAGGAACTTCATAGGGCGACTCGAGAAAGTGAAAGATGTTCAGGTTCGCATTCCCGGCCCGGGCCAGCTTGATCGCCGTCTCGAAGGTCCAGTCTCCCTGCTTTGAATAGTGAGCCACCATGCCGATTTTTTCCATCTTTGGAGTCGTCATCGCAATCACCCCTTTTTATGGTTTTATTGATTTCCTTGTTGTGTGGCAGTACTTGCACCCGGCCATATCCTCATCCATCTCCCTGTGGCATTCGACACAGAGGCCGTGCATGGCCTCCTTGTAGGACCTCGCCAGGAAGTCGAACCGTCCTCTCTCCGGTGCCTTCATCCCCATGTCCTTGCTGTGGCACTCGTGGCAATTCTTAGAGCTTTCGAGGTTCTTTGCCCGCCCGCTTTCATGGCACTCCCGGCACGACCACTTGTCTCCAAGCTGCATTGCGTGGCGATCATGGTCGAAGATCGGGGTCTTCCGGCGCATGTCCGCGTGGCACGGGAAACAGGCCGATCTTTCATCCCCCGGCAGGCTCAGGTGGTGGCACTGGCGGCAGGACTCTTCATCATCGAGCATTTCCGCGTGTTCGTCGTGATTGAAAACAACCGCGTCGAGATTGCTGTTTCCGTTGATCGAGAATTCCGCGCACGATTTGTCCGCGCACATCGGGGAGACTACCGCAGATGGAAGCGGGCCTCTCTCTTTTTGGGCATTTGCATAGATAACACCTGCCGACAGCGAAATCAGGATTATCGCCAGTAAAGATATTGTTTTCACTTTGTTGCTCCGTTCTGCATTTTAATGGTAACTACCAGCTCTCCCTCATACACAAGCTTCCTCGCCGTACAGCTCGTTCGCAATTTTTTCTCCGGCGCCGACCGGCATTTTCCAGAACACGTCCGAGGAGAATCGGTCGAATGGAAAGAGCACGCTGTGGGCAAGTTTCGTAAGAGGAATCAGCACGAAGATCATCTCGGCGCTCAGGATGTGTATCAGCATCATGGCTTTGTAAGAGAGCGGATTTACCGCAGGGTGGCAAGCCATGAAGCCTGTCACGAAAGGAATGGACAGCAACAGCAGGAGGAAGTAGTCCATGAAGGAGCTCAGTATGCGCGCACCGCGACCCAGAATGCGGTAGGCAAGCAGAGTCGTAACCGCAGCAATGGCCACCAGAGTCATGGCATCCGCAATGAGCGGGGTCAGGCCCGGCCATCGGATTCCCAGCCCCCCGTACCACAGCGCAATGTGGTCAATCAGGAAGATCGGAACGATCAGAAGGCAAACGTGAAGAATGAAGGATACGATGCTGATCAGAGGACGGTTGCGGTAGATGTGCCTCACCGGAATCAGCCAGTCAATTATCCCCATGATGTTCGTCCTGACATCCACTTCTCTGGTTGAGAGTCTCTTGATGGATTCCCTGATCTGGGTCGCGTGCATCACGATCTGGCGAAAAAGGGCCAGCACCATGAATGTGAATGTGACGACGAACAGTGGGCCTTTCGCGAATTTCAGCAGCTCTTCCATGAAACCTCCTATTGCGGCAAAGCCGCAAGCTATCAGCTGTCAGCCTTCAGTTGTCAGCTCCCCCAGCCTCCTCCCAATTGAGTCGATCGCCGCGAAGATTGCTCATGTCCTAAAGGCGGACAGTCTGGTAAAGCAGTTCGTGAATTCCTTTCACTTCCATTGGCAGATCATAGTGGTCGATCACCTCGCGCAGCTGCTTTTTGCAGTTTGCGCAGGGGGCCACGACTATGTCCGCCCCTGTCGCCTTTAATTGTTCTGCTTTTGTCTTGGCCATGATTTCCATTCTGAAGTCGTGCATCTCGGCGATGGACACCGTACCCCCGCCTCCTCCGCAGCAATAGTTCTCTTTTCCTCTAGGGCTCATTTCCACGAAATCCTCCGCGATCTCCATTATCATCTCTCGAGGCTGATCGACGATCCAGCCGGACCGAGCGATATTGCACGGATCGTGATATGTCATGCGCTCTTTTATGCTATTGGGTTCCAGCCGCAGCTTTCCCTCCTTGAATTTGCGATACGCCAGCTCCACACAGTTCACGACCGGCGGTGTGTCCGGGCCTCCGAAGACCGGGGTGAATTGCTTTGCACTCCTCGACGCGTGGCCGCACTCCCCGATCAATATGGTGTTTCCATTTAATCGCTTAGTCTCTCCCACAAGTCGCTTGATGTTTCTTTCGAGTATCCAGTCGTTGTAGAACAGTCCGTAATTGATGCAGTCGTAGTTCTTCGATCCGATGGTCCAGTTCTCCCCTTCTCCCATGGCGTGCAGAACGAGGGCGTTGCCCATGATCGTTTCCGCTTCCATCATGTAGTCGCTCACCGGAGCGAAGAAGACGTATTCCATTCCCTCCTTGTCTATTGGAAAGTCGATGGTGATTCCCTTTTCTTCTTCTATCTCTTCTGTGAGGAATTCAAGATTGTTCTTAAGCGCTGCGAAAGGTATGGCGGAGGTGTTTCCTGTTTTCCCCTCCAGCTGCTCACGGGCGGAAACCTGAAGTGCCTTTGGCGGCAGACGTGTTTCACTCAGTATGTAGCGTCCCAGATGCGTGATCAGCGCATGGTCTATCCCTATGGGGCATTCCAGCGTACATCGCCTGCAGGCATTACAGCGATAAAAAAGGTTGATCATCTCATCGATGTCGGAATCATGCAGCTGCCCGTTGTCGAGTATAAATCCTTTTATCTTGCCGCTTATTGTGAAGTATCTCTTGTATATTTTAAGAAGGAGATTCGTGCGGTAGCATGGTATGTCCTTTGGATCTTGTGAGACCTGGTAAACCGGGCAGGTGGCCGCGCAAAAGCCGCACTTTATGTGGCTGTCCGAATACAGATCCAGCAGGGCCTTATAATTCGTATGCCGCAGAATCGCCTCGAAGGCCTGGAGGCACTTCTCCACCCTGTTGGGAAACATGGCGTTCTCTATCCTGTACAAGTACCGTTCTTTCGGAGCGACCTTGTTGTCTACTTTCTTGTTTACACCTATTTCCGCTGCTGCTTCCATTTCTACTCCTTGGGTTGCGGTCGTATTTCAACTATTGCATTTCGAGAACACTCGCAACTCGCGTGCCAAAACGAAAACGGGTGATAGCAGCCGTAAGGAAAACAGTTGATTCTGAAACGGAAAAAGGACTGTTGTGCCCATAAACAAACGGGAGAGCTCGAGCCTTGATAGAATAAATGTAGCAAAAAGTGTTGCAATAGAATGATGCGTTGCGTTGTGCGCAACGTTTTTTGCAATACCCGGGATGTCGGGTTTTCCATTGTTTAGAGATATTTTCACCGGCCCGGCCAGGCGGCACTGTTTTTGCGAACAGGAAAACAGGGGTTCAATGAAATGAAAGTCGCTGTTCCTGTTTTCGGATCGAGAGTCGCTCCGACATTCCTTTATAGCGATCGCATGCTGGTCGCCCGGCTCATCAAGGGGGGAATCGTCTTCGTCGAGGCCCTTGAGACCGGGACCATGACCGAAGACGAAAGAATCAAGCTCCTCGAAGACGCCAATGTGACGGTCCTGGCCTGCGGCGGCATTGCCCGTGAATTGCGTTCAGAGCTGGAGAACAAAGGGATCGAGGTGATTCACAATGTGGCCGGAGAAGCAGAACAGATCCTGGAGTATCTGGCCAGGGGACAGCTTCGTCCCGGGTGCGGGATAAGCTACCATCCGGACGCCCAGGTAAGAGAAGAGGATACGCGAAAAGAAGAAAAGGAGATACGGGTCGACTGTCTTTCGTGCGCGGAAAAGGACTGCCAGAATGGGGCATCGTGCCGACATCAGGATGGAAGAATAACAACGGCGCAATCGGGGACGGTTTTCAGGCGTATGACCGATGCCGCCGCGGATATATCCGCCGAGCCCGAGAGGATTTTATGCAGAATCGCGGAGCTGGTCTATTTCTCTGTGGAGATGGAATACGAGAGCATAGGATTGGCGTTCTGTACCGACCTGTTCTCCGAGGCCGATACGGTTGCAAAGGTACTGCGACGCTTTGTGCGCCTCGTGCCGGTCTGTTGCCGAATCAGCGGGGCCGGTGATCCGGCCGAGACGCCTGAAGATTTCCCCGGCCTGAAGTGCAATCCCTATGCAATGGCGAGGATTCTGAACGATGCGGGAACCGATCTCAACATCGCCGCAGGCCTTTGCATGGGCTGCGACATTGTTTTCTCCCAGATGAGCCTGGCGCCTGTTACGACCCTGTTCGTGAAGGACAAGCTTCTGGCCAACAACCCCATCAGTGCTGTCCACTCCCGGTACGTGCTCGAGAGAATACTAAAGACGACTTAGCCATCGCCCTTGATGTTGTATTTCTTCGTCTTTCTCCAGAGGGTCGAGCGGTCCATCCCCAATTCGCGGGCCGCATGCGTCTTGTTCCAGTCATGTCGTTCGAGCGCTTCCAGAATTACCGCTTTTTCGCTGTTTGCGGGCAGGCGATGACCATTGTTGTTCGAGGCAGTCTGAATGCGTTCGGGCAGGTCCTCGACATGAATCATGTCGCCGCTCGACAGGACGAAGGCATGTTCGATTGCGTTTTCCAATTCCCGTATGTTTCCGGGAAAATCGTACTGTCGCAAGAGCTGCAGTACGTCGTCCGACACACCCTGAATATCTTTGAGCCTTTTGTCTCTCAGCCGCCCGATGAAATAGTCGATCAGAACGGGCAGGTCCTCGATCCTGTCACTCAGCGGCGGGATGTGTAGGTTGATGACATTGATCCGGTAGTAGAGGTCCTCCCGAAAACGCTTGTGCCGGATTTCCTTTTCCAGGTTGCGGTTTGTAGTCGACAGGATCCTCGCATCCGTCCGAAGGGTGCGGGTCGAGCCGAGGGGCTGGAACTCTCCGTTGTTGAGTACTCTGAGCAGCTTGGATTGAAGCGGAACCGGCATCTCACCGATTTCGTCCAAGAGAAGCGTCCCCCCCTGAGCCAGCATGAAAAGGCCGGGCTTGTCGCGCTTGGCGTCCGTAAAGGCACCCTTGGAATAGCCGAACAATTCAGATTCGAGCAGGTTTTCGGGCAGGGCCGCGCAGTTGATCCGAATGTACCGGTTATTCCTGCGCGGGCTGAAATTGTGGATGGCCTCGGCAATCAGCTCCTTACCGGATCCGCTGGGCCCCTGAACCAGTACGCTGCATTCCGATTCCGCGATCTGGGGGAGCATCGAGAATATCTTCTGCATCTGCATGTTGCAGCTCACGAGCTTGCCGACCTGCTTTGCATCGTCGAGCTGGGTCCGCAGGTTCTCGATCTCGGAAAGGTCGCGGAAGAATTCCACGGCCCCGATGCGATTGTTGCCGTGGTCCCGCAGGATCGTGGTGCTGACGCTGATGGGAACCTTGCGCCCCTCCCGGGTGATGATCGTCACGCGCATGTCGTGAATCGACTTGCCGTTGGCCAGCGTGTTCCGCAGAGCGCAGCGGGTCTGGCAGATATCCGAGCGAAAAATGTCAAAGCAATATTGACCTACCGCCTCTTCGCGTTTGAAGCCCGACATCTTCTCTGCGGCTTTGTTGAAAGAAGTTATGCGGCATTCGTGATCAACTGTGAAAACACCTTCGCAAATGCTGTTGAAAATGATCGATGCAATTTCCTGTTCGTTCATCGGGTCATTCACTCCTGAGCTCCAGATATCTCTCTGCTGTTTATCGATCCCTACGACCTGGAAACAGCACAAAGGGCAGCAAATATCATGCCAGATCGGGGGGGGTGCTCAGTCGACTTTTCCAATCAGAGACCACCGGTGGCGGGATTATACCCAGTGGCCCTCTACATTGGCCTCGCCGGCCTCCTCGAGGGAGCCGTTTTTGAAGGCCTCCAAGGCCTCCCTCACAGTGCCGTCGACACCAATAAAGACCCTGATCCCCGCCGAGGAGAGGACATCGAATGCCTTGGGTCCGCAGTTGCCTGTGATAAGGACCTCGGCCCCGCTCTCCACGATGGTCCGGCCGGCCTGGATCCCGGCCCCCTGGGGAGCGTTGAGGTTCTGTTCATTTTCCAGAACAGAGAAAGAGCGGTCCCGAGTATCGAAAAGAATGAAGTGCCCGGCCCTGCCGAACCTGGGATCGACAAGGGCGTCAAGGTCTTTTCCTGTCGATGTGATCGCTATCTTCATTGTTGCCTCGTCATTGAGGTGCCGCACTGTGGGCACACTTCCTGAAAGCAGGGCGTCCCTTGTCGGTGCGGAACCGTGGCGCCGCAGCTCGGGCATACACAGGTCCCGCCGGTGCCCTGGCCGAAACCTCCCTTGCGGCCGCGGCCACTTCCACCGCCGCCCCGGCCTCCCCCTCTTCCTGTCCCGCCGCCTCCTCCTGGTCCGCTCCCTGCTCCTCCGCCACCCTGTCCTCTTATTTTCCCCATCCCCTGCCTTATGGGCCCGGTTCCATTATTTCCTGGCATCTCAACGTCCTCCTTTCCCTCGAACGTCATCATTCCGTAATTAGTCATCACATGAAAGGTCATTGGTCCCAGGCGCCATCCGAACTCATCGAGGACGGCCCTGAAGCTATAATGCTCCTTCTTCAAGACGCATTATCAGCATTTACCGTGCCAAAGTGCGGCAACGAGCGACTTGAACCTGATTGTGCCTGTGATTTCAGTATAATAACAAGGGAGTCTAAAAAAGGATTTCTGATGAATAGATACAACGAGATGGCGTTAATGCTACTTGGGCTTAGCAGTTGGTCGCATCCTTGCTACTCTTTGCGGATGTGTAATCCCCGGCTTCTTCATCTTGCTTATCCTTGTGGTTTTATGGATGACCAAGGCCTATTTGCTTCTTATTTCTTTTAAAATGTCTTCAATACGGTTTTTCAAATATTCGGCAAGATCTTCGGCCTCCTTATCAGAAATGCCGGTCACCTCTTTTGCCATGATCGATACATCTTTTTCATCCAATCCGGATACCATCGCGATTAATGACTCATCGATCTCGCTGTCCGGCAATAGTCTTCCGCAACCTCCTACTGCACCTACGAACTCATCGTCAACAAAAACCGGTATTACGATCTTTACCATTCCGACATCGCACTCCTCCACCACCGGCTTTCGAATGTTTTTGGCCATCATTGCCATATTTTGATGAGCCAGGGAACAGATCTGCTCTCGGGCCGCTGGGTTTTTCTTTATGGACTGACAGAGCGTATTGCACCAGAGCGCAGAATCCGTAATAAGGGCTCCATTTGCATCGTAAACTGCAGGGGTCAAGCTGGACTTTTCGGCAAACGCCTCTTCAAACTCAATCCACTCTTCCATGCTCATGATATCGGTCATCTTCATCGTACAGTCCTCCCATTCTCATAATCAGGGCCCCTACCGGACAGGCCTCGACGCAGCGCAGACGTCGCCTGCAGTCAGAAAAGTCGGCCGACGCTCTTCCGTATATGGTGATCACGGTCCTCATCCCCCTGAAAGCGAAATCGAAGCCTATACCGTCGTCGACATGGCTGCAGACGTGCACACATCGACCGCACAGCACGCAGCGGTTGGGATCGATGATGATGCAGGGATGGCTCGAGTCGATGGGCCGCCTGCGATCGAGTAATTTCAGCCTTTTTGGTTTCAGGGGAAGTTTTCTGGCTTTGGCTATCTGCTGTAGCTCGCAGGACCCGTTCTTGATGCAGTTTCTGCAGTCCAGATCATGATCGGACAGGATGAGCTCGAAGGCACTCCGTACGAGTCGATCCACGGCATCCGATCGAGTTCGTACGATCATCCCTTCTTCCACCTCGACTGTACAGCTCGTCACAGGCATCCCCCTACCTTCGATCTCGACGAAGCAGAGCCTGCAGGCTCCGAAAGGGGGCTCGATCCCCTCGACCGCGCAGAGGTTGGGGATGTAGAAGCCGTTCCTGAGGGCGACCCAGAGAAGACGCTCGCCCTTCTCGGCTTCGATCTCCGTTCCGTCGATTGTGAGTTTGATTTTGTCCAAAAAGGTCCTCACTCCTCTTGCGGCGGGACCAGGCTCGGCGGAGATACCTTGATCACCGCATCATACTCGGGCGGACACGCATCTTGGCAGGACCCGCACTTGATGCACTTCTCCTGGTCAACGACCTTGTAGCGTTTCGGTCCCGTGTAGATCGCATCCACAGGACACGAGCCCACGCAGGCATCACACGAAAGCATGCAGCGACCCGGGACGATGTAAAATGCAATAAGGTCAAGACAGACAAGAGCCGGACATCTTCCCTCAAGAATGTGGGCCTCGTACTCGTCCCGGAAGTACCGGAGGGTGGTCAAGATCGGGTTCGGAGCCGTCTTGCCCAGGCTGCACAGGGAGCCGTCCTTGATCTCCAGGGCCAGCTCCTCGAGCAGATCGAGATCCTCGATACTCCCGCGGCCGCAAACGAATTCTTCGAGGAGGTCGAGCATGTGCCTGGTGCCGATCCGGCAGAATGTGCACTTGCCGCAAGATTCCTTCTCGGTGAACTCGAGGAAATACCTGGCCGTCTCCACCATGCAGTTGTACTCGTCCAGGATGACCATCCCTCCGGAGCCCATCATCGCACCCGCCTGATTCAGAGCGTCGAAATCCACAGGGGTATCGAGGAGAGAAGCCGGGATGCATCCGCCGGAGGGCCCACCGATCTGGACCGCTTTGAAACGCTTTCTGTCAGGTACTCCTCCACCGATGTCGAATATGACCTTCCTCAGTGTTGTCCCCATAGGCACTTCGACCAGCCCCGTGTTCAACACCTTGCCGGCCAAGGCAAAGACGGCGGTCCCTTTGCTCGATTTCGTTCCCACGCTCCTGAACCGCTCCGGTCCCTCGTCGATGATGATCGGGACATTGGCGAAGGTCTTCACATTGTTGAGAACCGTTGGTTTGCCCCATAGCCCATGGGAGATGGAATGGGGCGGTCGTACGCGAGGCATCCCTCTCCTGCCCTCGATCGAGTACATCAACGCACTCGACTCTCCACAGACGAAGGCCCCGGCCCCTTCCGTTACATCGATGTGGAACGTATGGTCGCTGCCGAAGATCCTCTCTCCGAGAAGGCCCCATTGTTCGGCCTGCCCGATGGCGGTTCGGAGCATCCGGACAGCCAGGGGGTACTCGTTCCGGATATAGATTGTCCCCCGGGAGGATCCGATGGCATGGCCGCAGATGATCATACCCTCGATCACCGCGTGGGGGTCGCTTTCGAGGAGGTCCCGGTCCATGAAGGCGCCCGGATCCCCCTCGTCGGCATTGCACACCACGTACTTGGGCACTCCGTGGGCCTCCCGGCAGAGGGCCCACTTGCGTCCGGTCGGGAAACCTGCCCCCCCAAGGCCCCGGAGCCCTGAAGCCCGTACGGTTTCGATCACCTCCCCGGGACGCATTCCGAGGGCCTTGGCCAGTCCCGCATAGCCATTGCTGGAAACGTAGGAGGCGATGTCTTCCGGATCAATGAGACCACAGCGCCGGAGGAGAGATTTGTGCTCATGGGCGAACCTCGGCTGGTCTAGCACGCTGGGTACTAGCTCGCTCTCCTCCAAGGCCCCGAGGACGTACTCGAAACATGGGTCGTCGTCCCCGAGGAAGTTCCTGACGATGAGTGAAGCCAGTACCGGCTGGAGGTAGCCGTACAAAATTGTCGGGTAAC
>CAZFWM010000085.1:17425-22667 GCA_964522545.1 uncultured Thermodesulfobacteriota bacterium | reverse complement strand
TCGAGTACCTGGATGTTCGCGTGTGGATGGATGCAGGCTCTTCTTGACATTCAGGCGGTCGGCGAATAAAATTTAAAAACCGTTTTTTTAGTAATTAAATTCAGAAAATCCAATTGACCCCGAAGGGGTCAGGTCATGTAGCCTGGGGTGAAAACCCCAGGGCAGTCCGCCCGGAGGGCGATAAGTTCCGTATGTTCCACGAACAGGGGGAAGATCGAATGATTATCATTGCAACACAGCTTCGCGTTGGTATGAACATCATCCACAAGGAAAAGCTCTGCCGTGTGGCCAGCGTCACACACGTCACGCCGGGCAAAGGGCACGGCATGATTCAGGCAAAGCTCCGAGAGGTTGCCACCGGCACCGGATTCGATTACCGGTTTCGCTCAGACGAGCGAATAGAGCGAGCGACCCTTGAACAGCGTCAAATGGAGTTCTTGTACGCCGATGGAGAAGAGTACGTCTTCATGAACAGCGAGACCTACGAGCAGATCAACCTCAACACCGAGCTGCTGGGCGACAGTATCAACTACCTTCTGCCCAACATCCAGATAAAGGTGGAGTTTTTTCAGGACCAGCCGATCGGCGTAGATCTGCCCCAGTCCGTGGAGCTCGAGGTCGTCGAAACCGCGCCTGAGCTCAAGGGAGCCACCGCCTCGGCTTCGGCCAAGCCGGCGACGCTGGAGACCGGCCTCGTGGTTCAGGTCCCTCAGTTCGTCAAGGTGGGTGAGAAGATCCGCGTCGACACGTCGGAAGGGAAGTATATCGAGCGGGTGAAGTGAGAGAGAGTGGATTCAGTGAGAGATCATTCGCTGATATCGTCCTGATCCAAGGGAGGGAAAAAAGTGGGCTTTATCGACCATCTCCACCGCGACAGGGTTATCGTCGGACTGGAGGTAAAAGACAAAAGCGATCTCTTCGAAAAGCTCGCCGAGATTGCCGCCGGCTGCGGGATCGGGCCGTCCAGGGACGAGATCGAGAGGAAGCTGCGGGAGCGGGAGGAGACCATGAGCACCGGGATCGGCAACGGCGTCGGGATTCCCCACTCCTTGCTCGAAGAGGTGGAGGAGCTTAAGGCCTTTCTTGTCACGCTGGAAAGGCCGATCCCCTACGATGCGATCGACGGCGCTCCGGTGCAGCTCATCGTGCTCATTTTCGGGAATCCCGGGGACCCGGGCACATCTCTCAAGGCCCTGGCCGTGCTTGGAAGGATCATGCGGGACCGGACCTTCATCCAAGAGATCTGCAGCACCGAAGATCCTGACGCGATCCTCGAGATCATCAGGGACAAAGAACAGAAACGGAGGAGTTGATCGACCCATGTGGCTGCTTGTCTACATCATGCACGAGGACAAGTTTCTCGATGAGCTCCTCGAAGAGTTCATAGAGAAGGGAATCGGCCGGGCCACAATCCTCGACGGCATGGGCATGCTCCACTTCCTCAGCGAGGAGGTCCCCATCTTTGCCGGATTCCGCTCTCTCATCCAGGGGACCAAGCCGATCAACAAGATCATCCTATCGGTCATCAAAGAGCGGGAGATTCTGGACACGGCACTGGAGACCATAGACAGAGTGGTCGGTGGAATCGGCCGGGGAGACCGGGGAGTCGCATTCACCCTGAGGATCGATGACTACCTCGGCCCGGCCGGCGATTCGGGCTGATGAAGGCGATTCTCGGAATCGTCTTTCTCCTGGCGATCGCACTGGCAGGCTATCGGCGGTCCTTCACCCGGCTCAGACTCCCTCTTCCGATAGGAGCCCAGCACCTATTTCTCACCGGCACAGAGTTCATTCTCGTCGGGCTCTTCATGGGGGATTCCTTCCTCGGAATTCTCGATAGATCCACGATCAGGCTCCTCAGCCCCTTCCTGATTGTCGGGCTGGGCTGGATCGGGCTGCTCATCGGGAGCCAACTCGATCTGCGGCGCCTCCGGGGATTTCCGCGAAGCTACCTCGCCTCGGCCCTGTTGGTGGGCACCCTCGTCTTCCCCCTTGTTTTTTTCCTGTTTACCGGCCTCTCTCGCGCCGGGGCACTCTTCACCGGCGGAATGTCGTGGCCGGTCATCATGATGTTTTCAGTGACGGCCGTTTGTACCGCCTTCTCCGGCCTCGCCATGATCGGGACCGAGGCCAAGAAGGCGACCGAGAGGGCCAAGATGACGAGGGAGTTTCTCCAGTTCTCCTCGGTCCTCGACGACCTCATCGGCCTGGTCGTATTCGGCATTCTGTGCTGCTTCATTACAGAAGGACTCCGGTCCGGCGGGGTGGGCCTCGAGCCATGGACCCGACTCGCCATCTGCCTCTGTCTCGGTCTCTTCACAGGGATCGTCTTCAACGCCCTGCTGCGTTTCCGGCTCTCTCACGACGAGACCCTGCTGATCCTGATCGGTGCGGCGGCGGTCAGCGGGGCGCTCGCCTTTTTCTTCCACGTCTCGCCCCTGCTGACAAACCTCATCTCCGGCCTGATCATCGGGAACACGGTCGGGGAGAAGGAGAGGCTCATCAAGCTACTGATCGCCGCTGAGAAGCCCTTCTACATCATCCTGCTGATCGTGGCCGGGGCGCTCTGGGTGCCCGGGATCGCAGGAGGAGCTGTTCTTGCGGTGATCTACGTGCTGGCGAGAGGCGTCGGAAAATTTGCTGGAGGGATTGGGGCTGCGAGGATCGTGAGGACCCCCCTGCCGCTGCCCGGCTCGATCGGGCTGGGTCTCATATCTCAGGGGGGCCTGGTGATCGCGATTCTCGTCAATTTCTGGATGCTCGTCGATACGGCCTCCATGAACCTTGCCCTGTCCGTGATCCTTTTTGCGGTTATTGCAAACGAGATCATAAGCCCCTACCTATCGATCCGTGTGATGAAAGGAGCCAGGTGAAAGGCTCGGCCGGGATATGAAGCGGATCCTGATCCTGGTGGCACTCGTGGGGCTGCGCGAGCTGCTCGTGCGCGTTTCCTTCGACGGGATCGCCTCGAGCGAGGTGCGCATTGCCCTCAACTTCGGCTTCCTGCTCCTCTGTGCCTACCTCGTGGGGGAGATCTTCGCCCAGTGGAGGCTCCCGAAGATCACCGGCTATATTGCTGCGGGTCTCTGCTTCGGCCCTTACGCGACCGGGTACCTCGGCTTCGGCGGCGTCCGGGAGCTCAAGTTCATAGACGATGTGGCGCTCACTCTTATCGCGCTGGCCGCCGGTGGGGAGCTGCGCATAGCTACACTCAGGTACCGGTTGATATCCATACTCAACCTCGTCTTTTGGATCACGTTGATCGTCTTTACCGGGGTGTGTGGGAGCTTTATACTCGCCTCCGGGGCCATACCATTCATGCAGGGCCTGGAGCAGAGCAAGGTCATCATGATCGCCGCCGCCTTCGGGGTCCTGTGCGTTGCGCGATCCCCTTCCTCCACGATCGCCGTGATCTCGGAGTGCAAGGCCAGGGGGACATATTCCGAGACCGTGCTCGGTGTGACCGTGATCATGGACGTTGTGGTGATCGTGCTGTTCAGCATTATCCTGTCGATTTACGGCAGGTTCGACATCGCCGCCGGTGGGGATGCGGGAAGCATTATTTCGATAGGACTCATCGGTGAGATCCTGCTCTCCTTCGGAGCGGGCGGCATACTGGGCTGGCTGGTCGTGCTCTACATCAGGCGGGTCAAGGCCGATCTCGTGATTTTCCTGGTGGGGCTCGCGTTCCTTGTGACGAAGTTTTCCCATGGCCTGGCTTCGTTCCTGGAGCTCCATTACGGCACCATCTTCCATCTCGAACCGATGCTGATCTGTATGGCCGCAGGCTTTGTCATCCAGAATCTCTCTGAAGAGGGGGGGCGATTCCTCGAGGCTCTAGACAGAAGCTCCCTTCCCGTTTATGTGACTTTCTTCGCCATTACCGGAGCATCCCTCGATCTGGACGCCCTCTGGACGAGCTGGCATATCGCGCTGGGGCTCGTAATCGTCAGGATCTCTCTGATCGCAGGGGGTACTCGGATTTCGAGCATTATTACCAAGGAAGAGAAGCGCATTCGAAACCTCTACGGCCTGGGTTTCATCACCCAGGCGGGCGTCTCTCTCGGACTCGTACAGGTCGTTGCCGCCAGGTACCCGGAGTGGGGGATTCCTTTTGCAACCATAGCGGTGGCGGCCATAACGATCAACCAGATCATAGGCCCGATCGCATTCAAGACCGCCCTCGTCAAGAGCGGCGAGACCGCCCTCAAGAGGCGAAAAGATTAGCCCTTTTATCTACCCTAACGCGGCCGAGCTGCAATTTATTTTTTCTCACACAAAGCCGCAAAGATCACAAAGTTTTTTTTCTTCGTGGTTTTGTGTCTTTGTGTGATAATTTTCCCTAACGGACAATCCGGCAACATCTACGCAAGCCGCGTAGATGTGGTGCGAATGTCACACATCTTTTTGGTTGCGGCTCGGCCGCGTTAGGATCTATTGAAACGTCGACGAGCCGGCAGGGACGCAAAGACGCTCAGCTTTACATATCATTTACAAAACTCTCCCTCATAAACATAAATCCTTAACAATGCACTGTTAGCATTGCCCTCAGGATAGAGGATCCGCTCTGAAACCCCTAACCATGAGGAGGATGTCATGAGAAAGCGCTTGATCCTACTGTTCACCCTTACCCTTTTCTTGCAGTTCGGGGCGGCCGGTGCCGCGCTGGCGGGAACCTACGGGCCCGAAGCCCTCTTTCCGGGGGATGTTTACAGCGGCGGCGGCGAGCTTGCCGGCACGCTGTGGGGGGATTTCGATCTCTGGATCTTCATCTGCATCGGGACCGGGACATTCGATGTGGATGTCGCGGCAGGCTCCGGGGGTGACACGATGCTCGGCCTCCTGATCGAGTACGGGGTCGGGATGGCCGATTTCGGCTATGGATCCACTGCGGCACTCTCGGCCGACGTGACCGACCTCGGCGTCTATATCGCGCTGGCCGGCTACATGGCCAGCCCGAGCGGCCTCCCGGCCGACTACACTGTGGACGCCTCCTTCGATGCGCTTGCGACAGGACCGTACGAGGGGTATGTGCTGTCCAGCTCCATGCAGAGCACGACCTCCAACCTGCTCGATGCCAATGGCAGCTCGGTGCATTCATGGCCGGGCACCGGAACCGCGGCGAGCATGCCCTATCTGATGACGGACGGCACGATCGTACGTCCCTCCAAGGTTACGAATCCTTCCATGTCGGGCGGGGGGGTCGGGGGCCGGATCCAGAAGATCGACTGGGACGGCAACG
>CAZFWM010000085.1:0-17415 GCA_964522545.1 uncultured Thermodesulfobacteriota bacterium | reverse complement strand
GTTTTTTTGGAGCGTTTGTTTTTGTATATTCTGATTCGGGGGGGGGGGGGGTGGCCCCCCCCCCGGATCCAGAAGATCGACTGGGACGGCAACGTTCTTTGGAATTTTAACTGGTCCGATACGGATCACCAGCAACATCACGATATCCAACCCATGTCGAACGGTAATGTCCTCGTCATCTCCTGGGATAGAAAGACACGCGCGGAAGCCGTAGCGGCTGGCCGCCAGAGCATCTCCGGGGAGATGTGGCCCACTGAGATCGTCGAGGTGGAGCCGGTGGGTTCGACCGGGGGCAACATCGTCTGGGAGTGGCATCTGTGGGACCACCTGATCCAGGATGCCGACCCGTCGAAGGCCAATTACGGCGTCGTGGCCGATCATCCCGAGTTGATGGACATCAACTTCGGGAGCGTGGGAGGGGGGCCGGGCGGAGGAGACTGGGATCACGTCAATTCCATCGATTACAATGAGGAGCTGGATCAGATCGTCTTCGGCTCGCGAACGAACAGTGAGTTTTACATCATCGATCACAGCACAACCACCGAAGAGGCGGCCGGCCACACCGGCGGCGCCTGCGGCAAGGGGGGTGATTTCCTCTACCGGTGGGGAAATCCGCGGGCCTACGACAGGGGGAGCTCTTCGGATCAGCAGATCTATGTGATACACGGAGTGAACTGGATTCCGGCAGGCAGTCCGGGAGAGGGAAACATCATCTACTACAACAACGGAGTCGGCCGCCCGGGAGGCAACTATTCCTCGGCCGAGGAGGTCGTTCCACCCCTCGAGCCGGACGGGAATTATACAATCGGGAGCGGGGCCGCCTTCGGTCCGGACGAGCCCACATGGATCTATGACGGCGGCGGCGGCTTCTATGCCCAGTCCCAGTCCGGCGCATTCCGGCTGCCCAACGGGAATACGCTCATATCCGTCTCCACCGATCCGACGTCCTATATGTTCGAAGTGACCTACGACGGCGAAGTCGTCTGGGACTATACGGCACCCACCGGAAACAAGATCGCCCGAGCCCAGAAGTACGGCATGGACTATCTCGATTAAGGAGGTTCTCATGAATACGAAAAGACGTTTCGAACTTACGTTACTTGCAGCCGCGATCCTCTTCGCCCTTGGATTGGCAACCATGGCCTGCGCCCCGGCCGACGACCTCCATCGGCCCCTGGATGTGGACCGCCTGGCGGACGGCTCCACACTTGTGACCGACGGCGGCATGGAGGGCGGGGGCGATTACTCCAAGATCATCTGCATCGGCCCGGACACTGAGTTCCTCTGGGTCTACGACGAAGGGCTCCAGTTCGCCCACAACGCCGACCTCCAGGACAACGGCAACATGATTATCTCCGATACCGGCAACGACCGCGTGATCGAGGTGGACTCGTCCTTCAACATCGTCTGGACCACCGACGAGATCACATTCAGCGACGGCTCGCACCTCGACTATCCCAACGACGCAAACATCATCGACGACGACCACGTCCTCATCACGGACCGGGACAACCACAGGGCCTTCGAGACCGACCGGGACGGGAACATCGTCTGGCAGTTCGGGGTGACCGGCGTCCTCGGCTCAGACGACACTCACCTGGACGGCCCCCACAACGCCGATCGGCTGCCCGACGGCAACACCATCATCGCCGACTCCAACAACCGGCGCATCATCGAAATCACTCCCACCGGCGAGATCGCGTGGAGCTACGAGGGCGGTCTCAACTGGCCCCGGGACGCGGACCGGCTCGACAACGGCAACACCCTGATCACAGACTCCAGAAACCAACGCATAATCGAAGTGACTTCGGCAGGGCAGATCGTCTGGAGCTACAGCGTGGGAAGCGGGCGAACCTATCCCTACGACGCGGACCGGCTGGAGAGCGGCAACACCCTGATGGGCGACCTCATGAACGGGAGGGTCATGGAGGTAAATACGGAAGACGAGATCATATGGGAGTACGCCTGGGGCCTGGCCTACGAGCTCGACCTGGAAGCCACCTACGATGCCGGGACGCTAGACCTGGTCTTCGACGTGGGCAATCCCGAGCCCGCCACGTGGGCGAACTACCTGATCCTGGTGACCCCGTCCGTCTCGGTCGTACCGTTGTGGACGGTTTCGCTGGAGACCACGGATCCGCCCGAGCCGTTCTCGGTATCGCTTCCCCTGTCGAGCTTGGGGTGGATCGGGGTCTACACGGGCCTGTTTACGGCAGAGGGCGTGCAGGCTTCGGATTATGCCATAGTCAACACAGGATGAGGGGGATTTGTTTGCGGCCTTGTCGCGTTAGCGTATTTCATCCATACCTCTGCGCGACTTGCGTAGATGTTGGCTGAATGTCGCAAAGTTGGACTGAGTTTTTTTGTCTCGCGCAGAGGCGCAGAGACGCAGAGACTGAGGGATATTTTATTCAATCCTTTGCGAGCTCTGCGGCTTTGCGCGTGAAAATTGGTGGGAAGGGGGGGGCTATTTGGCCGCAGCCCGGCCGCGTTAGGAGGACGCCATGAAAAAGTGCTTGGTTCTACTGTTCGTCTTTGTCCTTTTCTCCCCGGTCGAACCGACCGGCACCGCTCTGGGGGCCGGCCCGACGGACGGTACCTACGGGCCCGAAATCCTCTACCCGGGGGATCTCTACAGCGGCGGCGGCACACTTGCAGGCGCGCTCTGGGGGGATTTCGATCTCTGGATCTTCATTTGCATCGGGACCGGCACCTTCGATGCCGAGGTCGCTGCCGGCTCCGGGGGAGACACCCTACTCGGCCTCCTGATCGAATACGGGGCCGGGATGACCGATTACGGCTGGGGGGACACCGCGGCGCTCTCAGCTGACGTGGCCGACCTCGGGATCACCATCGTGCTGGCCGGGTATATGGACTGCCCGAGCGGATTCCCGGCCGACTACACCGTGGATGCCACTTTCGAGACGCCGTGCACGACCGTGGTGGATACCGACCAGGAGACCTGCTACAACCGCTACAGCGAGATCACCTGCCCTTCCGTGGGGGCCGCCTTTTACGGTCAGGACGCCCAGTACGCCGGCAGTCAGCCGGCCTATCAGGACAACGGCGACGGCACGGTCACGGACCTCAACACGGGGCTCATGTGGCAGCAGGACCCGGGCTCCAAGAAGTTCTACTATCAGGCCGTGGCGGGAGCAGATTCCTTCAGCCTGGCCAGCCATGACGACTGGCGGGTGCCCACCATCAAAGAGCTCTATTCATTGATCCTCTTCAGCGGCGGGGACCCGAGCTCCTACCCGTGGTCCGATCCGTCCGGTCTGACGCCCTTCATGGATGATGGTGCCTTCGCTTTCGAGTTCGGGGATCCCAGCGCGGGCGAGCGCCTGATCGATTCCCAGTGGGTCACCAGCAACGTCTATAACGACACCGTCATGGGCGGCGACGAGTGCTTCTTCGGGGTCAACTTCGCGGACGGCCGCATCAAGTGTTACCCCACCGGCTCGTTCATGGACTACTTCGCGATCTACGTCCGCGGCACCAGCTACGGAGTGAACAACTTCGCCGACAACGGCGACGGTACGGTCACCGATCAGGCCACCGGCCTCGTGTGGCAGCAGGGCGACAGCGGCTCGGGCATGATCTGGGAAGACGCCCTCGATTATTGCGAGGACCTGACCCTGGCCGGCGAGACCGACTGGCGCCTGCCCGACGCCAAGGAGCTGCAGAGCATCGTGGAGTACTCCCGCTCGCCCGGAACGACCGGATCGGCCGCCATCGACCCGATCTTGAACGTCACGACCATCACGAACGAAGCGGGTCAGACCGATTATCCCTGTTACTGGACCGGCACGACCCACGCGGACTGGCAGGGAGGAGGCAGGAGTGCGGCCTATGTCGCCTTCGGTCGGGCCATGGGCTTCTTCATGGGCCAGTGGCGGGACGTGCACGGGGCCGGTGCCCAGCGGAGCGACCCCAAGTTCGGGAATCCCGATGACTACCCCTACGGCCACGGTCCCCAGGGCGATGCGGTCCGCATTTACAACTACGTTCGGTGTGTCCGTGACTAGATGAGCCGGTAATCGCATGCGCCCGAAGCCATTCCGAAGGAGGTGCTTCATGAATTCAATCATGCGCTGGAAGAACATGGGGACGGGTTGCTTTGTTTTAGTCACACTTTTATCGCTGAGCTTGACTACATCTCCTGCCATCATTGGATGCAGCAGCGGCGGTGGCGACGGCTCGGAACAGGAGCTCGAGGGGGATGGGCAAGAGCCGGACCTCTCGGAGGCGCTTCTGATCCTGGCGGCCATGCTGGCCGCACTGTGGTCCCAGGAGGACTGCGTGGACCTCGACGGCGACGGGTACGGCGATCCCGCTTCGGTCTCCTGTACCCATTCGGGGCTCGATTGTGACGACTCCGACCCTGGCGTCAATCCGGGCGTCGACGAGGTCGGCCTGGGGCTCTGCGACGACGGGATCGACCAGGACTGCGACTTCCAGGACTGCACGTTTGTCTGCACGGACAGCGACAGCGACGGGTACGGAGATCCGGCAAGCCCATCCTGTGACCACCCGGAGGCCGACTGTGACGACTCCGACCCCGGCGTGAATCCGGGCGTTCATGAAAACGAGGACGCCGGAAACTGCTCGGACGGTGCGGACAACGACTGCGACGGCCTCTTCGACGGTGCGGACTTCGGCTGCGGCTCCGGCCCGTACGAGGGATATACGCTGATCGATCCGATGATGAACACCACCGCCACCTTGATCGGCAATGACGAGAGCGCCTTGAACTGGTGGAGCTGCAGCGCAACCCCGGCGAGCATGCCGTACCTGATGCCCGACTGCACGATGGTCCGACCGTCCAAGGTCTCGAATCCGTCCCTGAGCGGCGCGGCCGTCGGGGGGCGGATCCAGAAGATCGACTGGGATGGGACCGTCACGTGGAACTATACCTGGTCGAACTCCAACCACCAGCAGCACCACGACATCCAGCCGATGCCGAACGGCAACGTCCTCCTCGTCTCCTGGGAGCGCAAGACGCGGACCGAGGCGATCGCGGCGGGTCGGCAGTCGATCAGCGGAGAGATGTGGCCCACCGAGATCGTCGAGGTGGAGCCCTCCGGTGCGTCCGGGGGAAGGGTGGCCTGGGAATGGCACCTCTGGGACCACCTCATCCAGGACGCGGACCCCTCGAAGCCGAATTACGGCGTGGTGGCGGACCATCCGGAGCGGATGGACATCAATTACGGGAACGTCGGCGGCGGCCCCGAGGGAGGCGGCGACTGGATCCACGTGAACTCGATCGATTACAACGAGGAACTCGACCAGATCGTCTTCGGATCGCGCTTCACGAGCGAGTTCTATGTCATCGACCACAGCACCACCACCGGGGAGGCGGCCGGTCACACGGGCGGAAGGAGCGGCATGGGCGGCGACTTCCTCTACCGGTGGGGAAATCCACAGGTCTACGACCGGGGGGGCGCTTCGGATCGGATGATCTACGCCATTCACGGCGTGAACTGGATCCCGAGAGGCTATCCCGGAGAAGGGAATATTCTCTACTTCAACAACGGCGACGGCCGCCCGGGCGGGAACTACTCCTCGGCCGAGGAGATCGTTCCGCCCGTCGACGGCGGCGGCAACTACACGATCGTGAGCGGAGCCGCTTTCGGCCCGGCCGAACCGATCTGGATCTACCACGGCGGCGGGAGCTTCTACTCCCCGAGACAGTCCGGCGCCTACCGCCTTCCCAACGGGAACACGCTGATCACCGTGGCCGATTCAGCCACCCTGCTGGAGGTGACGGACGCGGGCGAGCGGGTCTGGTATTATAAAGGGACAAGCTCAATCGCTCGGGCCATAAAGTACGGCGACGATTACTTTGACGAGACTTGCGGGGGCGTTTTTTTCGATTGATGGCTGAAGTTGCAGATTGTCTAGAATCGAGTCCGCAAAGAGAGCCCAGGCATCCTGAATGCCTGGGCTCTCTTGACGATGGGCAGAGCCTCGGACGGGGTGCCCGGCATGAGAGTGCAGGCCTGTCCCTCAATCCTCGGAGAACTCAGGGACGCCGTAACCCGGCCTCTGCCCGTCGGGCATCCCGGGTCGGCCGGGGTGCCTCGGGCGCAGCTCTTCGCGACTGAGCACACCGTCTCCGTTTTCATCCAGAGTCATCAAGGCCTCCACGGCGTTGCCGATCTCGGCCGCGGAGAGCTGGCCGTCCTTGTCGGTGTCGATCACCCGCATGAGCGGCCCCCCGGGGGGGCGGTGTCGGTTTGGCTGTTCGCTCCGCCCGAACTCTTCCATGGGCTGCGGCACCGCGACGCTCGCGAAAAGTGTCAGCACCGCCGCACAGATCAGTACACTCATCCATCGTTTCATTTGGTACCTCCTTTCATTGCTGTTTATCCCCCCGGCTTTGTCTAATTAGACACCGGGAGTGTAAACGCTTCATGTGAAACAGGTGGAGAAATGTTAACTTTTTGTAAAATAGGGCTGTTGTGGGGGGGCCGCTGAAGGCCGAAAGCGGATCGCCGGCGGCTTTACCGCTCTAGGATCGAATTAGGATCATCCGGAGGGAGCGAAAGAGAGCTGTTCCAGGCCAGAGAGGGCGCTCAGGTTGTGGCGCCGAATGGCCAGCACTTTCTCGAACATAGAGCGGGCCTCCTCCTGCCTGCCTTGTTTCAAGTATGTCCAGCCCAGGCCGAGGATCATCTCGATCTCGCTGGGAAAGTTCTTCCACACGGTCTCGTACATCCGGGCCGCCTTCTTGTACTTCCCCTGGGAGTAGTAAATAAAGGCGAGGCGGCTGCCCGCCAGGAAGTTGTTCGGCACCTGCTCGAGGATCTCTGCTCCCAGGGCCTCGGCCGCCTCCCATTTGTTGGCGGCCATCAGGGGGAGCATCAGGGCCAGACGGGGCTCGAGCGCGTCGGGTGCGAGGGCCACGGCCTTCTCGTAGTGGGCGATCGATTCCTCGTACATCCCTTTCAGGTAATAGAGCCAGGCCGCCCGGTAGTTGGCGATGTAGTGGGCGGGATACAATTTGAGCACGTTCAGAACCTCGCTCAGCGCCCGATCGAGATTCCCCGTGGACTCCTGCGAAAAGGAGGATTCGAAGAGCAGGGCCGCCTGTTCCGAGGTGTCGCCGGAAAAGGCGATCGTCGATGCGAGGATGGCGAGACAGCCCAGCAGGGTGAGCAGGGCGTTCCTCTTGCTTGTCATTGCATGCTCCGTTTACTTTGATGCGTTTCTAACTGCGCACATCATTTGGGTTTGATGAATCAAACCCCTACAGTTTCGATGGCGCGTCAATGTAGGGGCGCGATTCATCGCGCCCAAGAGCAGGGCATGCCCTGCCCACGTTCAAGCCAGAATCATATAGGAGGCTCTCTGCCGCGTCAAAAGGTCCTGCGCAGCCCCACGCTCGCCCCCAGCAGGGAAAAGTCGTCCTCCACGTAATACTGTTCTTCGCCGAACCTGTGGTGAAACGCGAGGATCAGCTGAAGCCAATCCGGCCTGCCCACAAAGGCCACGATATCATAGGCCCCGACGAAGAGATCGCTGTTGGTCCAGACCGAGAGGCCGTCTAGATCCAGGGCATATCGGCGGGGACCGTAATAGCCGGATCCGGAAAAGGTCAGGTAGTCGGTAATCCGCCAGTCGATGTCCATGTGCACGGACCAGAGGCTCTCCACCTCGATTTCGACCGGGCCGGGCCCCTCGCGTTCATAGGCCCCGACCACGATCAGCTCCGGCCCGGCCCGCAGAGTGAGGCGGTCGCCAAAGGAATAGCGGGCCGCCACATCGACCTGGACCGCCTCGAAGTCCTGGTGAACGCTCAGGGCGACCCCGGCCTCAAATCCCAGGGTCTTCCAGCCGTATCCGGATTCGAGCAGGGCCAGGGCCGTGTCGTCGATGACGTCGTCGTTGCTGGCGACCCACCCGCCGCCGGCCCCGACGAACCACCGGTCCCCGAGAAAGAAACCCTTTGCCACAGCGGAGACCTGCCAGAAGTCGTTGGTCAGGCCGCGAATGACCGTCTCCGAGAAGTCGGTGCCGATCCACAGCCCGAAGCCCCGGGGCCGGTGAACCGACGCGGTCACCATGGCGCTCCTTAGGGTGGAGAGATCCACCGAGTCATCGTAGTCCATGTACGTGGCCGAGGCCGAGACGTCGACGATCATCGCCTCCGACCGGTCCGCGAAATCGAGGCAATCGGCGATTCTCGGGTCATGGGGAAGCCCTTCTCCGGCCCGCCGGCAGAGCTCGCGACCCTCTTCGGCCGCGCCGCGGTGGATGCGGGTGAAGCCGAGCCCGAGGAGCATCTCGGGCTCGCCGGGCCGGATCTCCAGGCCCCTTCGATAGAGCGTCTCCGCCCGTGCGTACTCCTCCATCATGAAAGAGACATAGGCCTGCCTGCTGATCGCCCAGTAGCTGTTCGGGTCCGCGGCGAGGGCCCTGCGGCCCGCCCGCGAGGCCGCCCTCCAGTCTTCTCGTTCGATGCCCACCAGCTGAAGCCCCAGCCAGGATTCCACCGACTCCGGGGAGTGCTCCGAGGCCGCGCGGTAATGCTTCTCGGCATCCGGAAGATCCCCGCACTTCAGGTTCAGCCACCCGAGGCGGATGCGGGCCGCGTACGTGTCCTCCCGCTCCAGGATGAGCCCGGCAACGGATCTCGCCTCCTCATAATCGCCGGTTTTTTCGAGAAGATCGCATTTTTCGTAAAGCAGGTCGGTCCTGGCCGGGTCGAGAACGATCTGTTCGTCAAGGGCCTCGATCCGGGCCCGAAGTGCCGGGTCAGAGCCATTGGCGATCCCGGCAGCGAGGGCGATCGCCAGCGCGATGAAGAGTAGGGTGTCCGTCAGTCGCTTCATCTTTCCAGCTCCGCTGTGAGTACGAGGCGCCCGTCCCGAAAGGCCCGAATCGCCGCGGGTCCGATACCGGGGGCGAACTCGATCTCGATCCGCCCGGGAAGAGAGGTTGCCGCCCCGAGGGTGGAGTCGACCTCCAGTACCGTCGATACGATCACCCTCCCGTCGACGCGGCTGAGCCTGCTTCGAGTCCGCACCGTGACCGCCTCGAAAAAGGGGAGGAGGACCTCGCGCGCCAAGTTCGCGACCGGGTTCAGGAACGCCTCCGGCGTGAGGTCGTCGCTCCACTCGATTCTTTCATCGTCGAGGAACGGGATCCTCGGCAGGCCGAGGTACATCAGGCCGAGCAGTCGTTTCGGTGAGCCTCTGTAGTCAAGCATGGTCGTGTAATGGCTGTCCGTGAAGAAGGAGAGCTTGGCCGTGTCTCTGCGCTTCCCGTCGACGACGAGGCTCCTGGCGCCCAGGGCGTCGATATCGCTTCTCCAGGTCTCGCGGGTGCGGAGGCCCTCCCGGTCGATGGACCACGCCCAGCGCCGCCCGGGCGCTAGGGTCAGGGCCCTCCGGACCGTCTCCTCGGCGGTCATGGCCGTTACGACCGTATCCTGTTCCGGCGAGCCGTGAGTGACATAGCATACCGCATCACGCACCTGTGTCAAATAGTGAAGGAATTCTCCCCTCAGGGTCGGGGCGCCAATGGTGGCGGAAGACTGCAGCTGGAAGTGGAGGTGCGGCACGGGCGATCGGCCCGAGTTGCCGACTCGACCGACGAGTTGACCCGTAGACACGATCTCCCCATCCTTCACCTGAATCGAGCCCTTCTTCAGGTGACACAGGGCCGAGAAGACGCTGTCCGAGTGCCAGAGGATCATCAGGTTTCCCCAGCTGTTGGCCGTGTCGACCTCGCCCACGGGATTGTCGTCGAGATGGTCGACGATCCGTACCACCCTGGCGTCACCGGGAGCGAAGACCGGGGCATTGTATGCGTAATAGTCTTCGAGGCTCGCCCCCGCGTTCCGAAACGTGCGGCCCTCCTCCCCCTCGACCTCGAAGTCCCATGCGTGGGCCCAAAGCCCGGTGTGGGTCTCCTCGCCGCCGGGTCCCTGCGTGATCAGCCATGGGCCGGTCACGGGCAGGAACAGGGCCGGGACCGAGGGGTCGGGATAACGCCTGGCCTGGTAGAGGGTTCGGCTCAGGTTCGACTCGGGCGAACTCGGGGCCACCCGGACCAGGCGGAGCGCTCCCCTGTCGGTCCGGATGAGGATCGCGAAGAACATCAATTGTGTGGCGGCAATGAAAGGCATCGCCAGCACGGGGATGCCGTAGGGCTGTGCGAGGGCAAGCAGTCCGGCCGAGAGCATGGCGCTGAGCGCTGCGCCTGCTGCGGCATAGACCATCGATGCAGGGGAGAGCACGATCCATATGCCTCCGACCGTGATCGCCGTGAGGATGAAGTTGAAGCCGATGAACTGGACGTGCAGGTCCGAGGGAATGCCGCCGAGGGTCGTGTACACCATGTACCCGCTCGCGAACCCGATGATCGAGAGGAGGGCCGCCCACCGGGAGAACCAGAGCAGCCCGACGAAGATCAGGCCCCCTGAGAGCATGCTGAACTGAAAAAATGTGGCGCCGAGGGACCAGAGGTAGAGCTCGACGATATCAGGGAAAAGGTCCTCACCGAGATTAGTCAGCGAGAGCAGATCGGGGGCGAACTCGACCGTGGAGAAGCGCCTTGTGGCGAGCAGGGCGATCCATGTGGCGAGCACGAAGGGGAGGCTGAGCACGGGCAGCCCCAGGTATCGCTCGGAGAGATTGCGCAGCACAACGGCCAGCACCACGGCCAACCCGACCGCCAGGACAAGGAGCAGAGCGAACTGGATGGATGGGCGGAAGTAGAGGCCGAGGGCCAGCCCGGTCAGCAGGCCGTTGAAGCCATAGAATCCCTCCTCGATGGATGCTGCAGGCCGGCCGATGAGCCGGGCCGTACCGTTTGCGAGGATGACCCCGAGCAGCCCCGAGACGCCGTGCCAGGGATCGACGAAGGTGGCCGCGCAGAACAGGAGCCCTGAGAGGAGGTTCCTGGAGAAGTAGATCTGCGAGTACGCGGCGGCCCAGGTCGAGAGGGTGTCTCGGATGCTCCGGACCTGTCCATCGTCGTGTTCATAATCATCTCGACCCGTCATTCCTCTCTCGTAATTCTGCCGGTTTTACTCGTTCCGAGGCTCTGCCTCGGAACGGAACTCTCCAGGGGCTCCGCCCCTTTCGGCGTACAAGTGCGTAACAGCCCCAGGAGGAGGCGGAGCCTCCAATAGGTTTGTTCCCAGGCAGAGCCTGGGAACGAGAGGAATCGTAAGTGCGCGATTCATCGCACTCGGGCAGGGCAAGTCCTGCCCCTACGATCGGTCATTGTCTTGGCCCGCCAGCCGCTCCGGCATCCGCTCGGGGCCTTTGATGTCGTCGATGGTCTCGGCTTCGCGGATGAGATCGATCTCGCCCTTTTCTCCGATCATGACGATGGGAGGCCGCAGCTGGATGAACTGCATCCATTGCGTTACGTTGTAGGCGCCCACGGGGCGTATGACGAGCTCATCCCCGGTCTCCATGGGGGGCAGGAGCGCAGACGGCCTCACCACATCGATGTTCATGCACAGGGGGCCGTATATCACGGTCTCCTCGAGCATGCCCCCGCGGTCGATCACCGGAAGGACATCGTGCCTGTACCAGAAGGAGGTCAGCAGGATGTTGACGCCCGCGTCGATCACCATGGCGCGTGTCCCGTCGGCGAGCCGCTTGTTTCCGACCACGCGGGCCACCATGAACCCGGCCTCGTCGACCAGGGCCCGCCCCGGCTCGAGGATGAGCGTCGGGAGCGCATCCGCCGGGAAATTCGCCGCAAGCAGGGCCCCCGCGATCGCCTCGGCGTAGTCGTCGATGGGCGGGGAGCTGTCCACGCCGGGGGCGTACTGTTCGTGAAGGGTGCTTCGCGAGGCGAATCCGCCCCCGAGATCCAGGTAGTCGATCTTCTCTCCGGTCTCCCGCATGATCTGCTTTGCCAGGGCCGCCAGCTTGGTCGCGGCCCGGCGGTATGCGCCCGGGTCGAGGATGAAGGTCCCGATGTGGCAGTGCAGGCCGGTCAGGCGGAGGTGCCCCCCCGCGTGAATCCTCCGGGCCGCGTCCACGGCCTCGCCGCTGTCGAAGTTGAACCCGAACCGGTCCCACCGTGGGTAGATGCCGGCATCCATGTTGACGCGGATTGCCACGGGCACGGTGCGTCCCGCCTCCGCGGCGATCTGCTCGGCCCGGTAGAGCTCGTCGTAGTGGTCGATGTGCACCCGGGCCCCTTCTTCGAAGGCCCTGCCCAGGGCCGCGTCCGGCTTGCAGGGGCCGTTGAAGAGGATCCGGTCGCCGGGCACGCCGATGCGCCGGGCCATGTCGTACTCCATGTCGGAGACGACCTCGGCCCAGGCTCCCTCCTGGTGGTAGATCCGGCATACGGCGTCCAGGTAGTTCGTCTTGTAGGACCAGGCGAACTGGACCTTGGGGTATCGGGTCGTGAAGGCCCTTTTGGCCTCCCTGAATCTGTGGCGGATCCGGTGTTCGGAGAAGACGAACAGAGGCGTGCCGTATCGGCCGGTTAGCTCGGCCACGGGGAGATCGTCGATCCGTGAGAGAGACTGCCTGTTACTGGTCCGCCCGAACTTGTTGGCCAGGCCGACCGTGTGCCGGATGATGTTCGGCTTTTCGTAAGGGAGCTTGCTCATCCTCGTTCTCCCGTCCGGGGCTCCTGTGGATTTCGCCCCGGGTCGTGATGGACTCATAGTCATCGAGCGTACAGATCTGGTCGTAGGAGTGTCTCAGGAACATGACGCCCGGCTCGGGCGGGTCCATCGGCTCCACGCGCTCACCCAGGGCCAGCCTTACCGTGGCCCAAGGGAGGTTCCGGTCGGCGCCGACAGCCAGGTAAATCCAGGCCGGAAAGCGCGGGTTGATCTCGAGCAGGTAGAGCTCGCCGTCGTCCTTGGCCTTCATGACCTCCAGCTCACAGGGCCCGCGCCACTTCAGCTTCCTCACCGCGTCGGCCACGAAGTCGCTCAGCCGCGGGTCCCGGATCGTGATGCCGCCCCAGGCCTTTCCCTTGTCCGTGATCTGCATCTTGCGCATGGGAATCGCGCCGACCAGGAGGCCCTCGCCGTCCCCCACCGCGGCCACGTCGTACTCCTCGCCGGCGATGAATTCCTGTATGATCACAGGCGCTCCCCACTTGGCCCGGATGCGCTGAAAGTGCCGTTCCACCTCCATCGGGCTGTACGCGACGGAGGCGTCGTAGAATTGCCCTTTGACCATTACCGGAAACGCGAACTCGTCGTCCAGTTTTCCAATGGCGCCTTCGTCGTGGATAGCGAGGCTCTTCGGGACGTTGATGCCCGGGTCCGTCTTCAGCTCGTTGAATTGGGACTTGGAGCGCACGGCCAGCTGCTCCTCGCCGGGGAGGAATGTTCGTATGCCCATCTCCTCTAGCCTGTCGAGGATCTTGAGATAGGCCGGCAGCTCCGAGTCGAGCGTGGGGATCAGGACATCGATGGGGTGGCCCTCGTGGATGTAGGAGATCCTGTCGAGCAGCTCCCGGGTCCCCTGTGACGGGTACGGCATCAGGTAGACCCGGTCGGCCACGTCGGACATGTAGTTGCCGGGGTCGAGGGGGTCGTAGGAGAGGCCGATGATGTGGCAGCTCCTTCGCGCCTGGTGGCGAATGGCCCGGATGACCGGAACGCCGGGCCCCGGGTTGTCTGTCGCGTTGAGTCCTGTTACCGCAATCGTCAAGGGCCTCATGGGCTCGCTCCTCGATCTCGATGATTTTGTCCGATGATCCTGAGGTCCCTCAGGAGAAACAGAAACTGCTCCACGTCATGCGATGCCGTTTCCCGTTCCACATCGAACCGATCGATCAGGCACGCTTCGAGTTCGTCCCTGGCGGTCCCGTCGATGAGGCGCCGGAGCAGGAACGTTCCCGTTCGGTTCAGGCTGTAGGTGTTTCCGGTCCGTGTGTCGAAGAGGAAGCCGTTCTCGCTGAGGGCAAGGTTTTCGTGCATTGTTTTGATCCTTCCCGGAGAGTGCCCGGCGGCATGCCGGGCCCCGTATGCTCACAGCCCTAACTATAATATAACTCATTCAATGTAAAGAAATTGTTTCCCGGCGGCACTGATTTGTAAAGGTATTGTAAAGATGGTCGATCGTTTGCTTTTTCCTATTTCTTTGAGTAGGCTTGGATCATGCGTACCACGTTGTTCACCCGGATCCTGTTCTGGTTCTTCCTGAGCCTGGTCGTCCTCGGCGGCATTCTGTATGGCTTCTTCAATCTCCAGTTTCGACTCGGCCCCCAGTCTCCCCTCCTGGGGAAATCGGGCAACCGCATCGCGGCCGTGGGGGAACTGATCTCCCATGAGCTGAGAGGGGCCTTCCGGGGGGAGTGGAACGTCATCCTCACCCGATACTCGGATGCCTACCAGATGGATTTCGTGCTCTGCTCCAACGACGGGCACCGGCTGGCCGGCAAGGACGTCCCCATCCCACCCAAGGTGATAGAGAAGATAACCGAAAGAAGCCGGACACCCCGCCCGGCGCCTCACGCTCCACCGCCCACTCGGACCACATTCACGGTTCGAACGACAGACCCGACGCGCTACTGGATCGGCGTCCGTATCCCGATCTTCGTCGCCCAGGACAAGGCCCCCATGCCGGCAACGCTCATGGCCGTGTCCGATTCGATCAAGGGGAGCGGGCTGTTCCTGGACCCTATGCCTTGGTTGATCGTGCTGGCGGTGGTGGTGTTTCTCTCGGTGATTCTGTGGGTGCCCATGGTACGGAACATCACCCGGCCCATCTCCCGGGTGACCGAGGCCGCGCAGGAGATCGCCCGCGGCCGGTTCGACGTGAGGCTCAACGAGAAGCGCACCGATGAGATCGGCAGGCTCGGCGCCTCCATCAACGAAATGGCGGCCCGCCTCGGGAGCCTCGTGCAGGGGCAGAAGCGGTTCCTCGGCGACGTGGCCCACGAGCTGGCCTCGCCAGTCGCCCGTATCCAGGTCGGGCTCGGAATCCTCGAACAGAGGGGCGCCGAGAGCGACCGGGACCGGGTCCGGGACGTGATGGAGGACGTGAGTCACATGTCGGACCTGGTCAATGAGCTGCTTTCGTTTTCTCGGGCCGACGCCCATCCGTCGAGGGTGGCCCTCCAGAATGTATCGCTCGCCCCGGTCGTCCGGCAGGCGAAGGACCGGGAGTGCTCTGCGCGCGAGGAGGTCCGGATGGAGATCGACGAGCGGACCGAGGTCGTCGGCGATCCGGAGCTCCTCACCCGGGCGGTCTCCAACCTGCTCCGGAACGCGGTTCGCTACGCGGGCGACGCAGGACCGATCACGATCACGGCGAGGCCGGAGGGAGAAGAGGTCACCCTCGAGGTGCGGGACTCGGGCCCGGGGGTGCCGGAGGAGATCCTGGACCATTTGTTCGAACCTTTCTACCGGCCCGACGAGTCGCGGGGCCGCGAGACCGGCGGCGTCGGCCTGGGGCTCGCCATCGTCAAGACCTGCGTTCAAGCCTGCCAGGGTACGGTGGCCGCACGGAACGTGGAGCCCGCCGGTTTAGCCGTGACCCTGACCCTGAAGGTAGCGGTCGGCGGGTAGGGGCGCGATTCATCGCGCCCACGCCCAGGGTTTGATGAATCAAACCCCTACCTTGAAAACAATACATTACTGTATAGAGAGGGGCCCGCGAACACAGCGCGCGAAGTTGTAAATACGGATCGCGTCGCCTTGGGGGCCGTGGCCGTAGGGATAGTCATCGGGGTCCCCGAACTTGGGATCGCTCCGCTGAGCCCCGGCTCCGTGGACATCCCGCCACTGGCCCATAAAGAATCCCATGGCCCGGCCGAATGCGACGTACGCCGCTCCTGCGCCCCCACCTCGCCAGTCCGCGTGGGTCGTGCCGGTCCAGTAACAGGGATAATCGGTCTGGCCCGCCTCGTTCTGGATGGGGGTGACGCCGAAGACCGGGTCGATGGCGGCCGAGCTCGTTGTTCCGGGCGAGCGGGAGTAATCTACGATGCTCTGCAGCTCTTTGGCGTTGGGCAGGCGCCAGTCGCTCTGTCCGGCCAGGGTCAGGTCCTCGCAATAATCGAGTCCGTCTTCCCAGATCATCCCAGAGCCGCTGTCGCCCTGCTGCCACATCAGGCTGGTGGCCTGATCGGTGACCGTGCCGTCGCCGTTGTCGTTGTAGTCGTTCACGCCATAGACGGAGGATCCCCGAACGTAGATTACAAAATAGCCCTTGAACGGATTGGTCGGGTAACACTTGATGCGGCCGTCCGCGAAGTTGACCCCGAAGAAGCACTCGTCGCCACCCATGACGGTATCGTTATAGACATTGTCGGTGGCCCACTGCGAATCGATCAGACGCTCACCCGCGCTTGTATCTCCGTATTCAAAGGCAAAGGTATCCGCATCGATGAAGGGGGTCAGGCCGGACGGATCGGACCATGGGTACGAGCTCGGGTCCCCGCCACTGAAGAGGATCAACGAATAGAGCTCTTTGATCGTGGGCAGCCGCCAGTCGTCATAGCCGGCCAGGCTGAAGGAATCCGCTCCCGCCACGGCCTGATCGTAGGTCATCTTGTCGCCCGGGTCCTGCTGCCACATGAGACCCGTGTTGAGGTCGGTCACGGTGCCGTCGCCGTTGTCTCGATAGGCCGGCTGACCGCCTGCGTACAGGGCGTCCTGGCCGTAGAAGGCCTCACCGGGCCCGGGGCAGGCGATCTCCCCGGAATTGTCGTAACAGGCCTCCTGCCCGGTGTCGACCAGCATGTACTGACATCCCATGGTCAGGAAGATCGCGGCCACTGCCGCTGCGATAGCTGCGATACTGGATAATCCAATTTTCATTTTCTTCTCCTTTCTCTTTTTCCCTCATGATCGGCGACGCCCTCTTCATGGTCTCTGGTTCATCAGCGTATGCAATCCCCGGAGCTGAGCCACGCTGAGGGTGTCGTTGAGCCGTATGCGCGTGCGGACATTGAGGTCGAATCTCTTGGTCTGGAGCTCCGCGACCCGGCAGGCCAGGGCCTCCATCCTCTGCCGGTCGACCGGGTTTGCCTTGAGCTCGCACTCCAATCTCGCGTGCAGCTTATCCAACGTCCTCTCGATCCTGTAGTCATCCTCGTGAAAAGTCTGATCGAGCTCCTGAATCGCGACGACCTGACGGTCGGACAGCACCAGCCACTCGACGATGTCCGCGTCCATCCAGATGCCCGTCGGGGGCGGCGGCGCAGGCGGGCGGTGAAAGTGTCGCCTCGGTTCTTGACCGGGCGGCCTGGCCGGACCCTGCTTCGAAGCAGGTATGGTAAACAGCGGAACAGCCCGGATACTCCTTGAATCCGACAAGTGCATGGCAATCATGGTAGACCCCTTTCTCTGCTGATCGATGAGGTTTCACCCCTCCCTCTTACACCCTATTAGAAACGAGGAACGTAAAGGGTTCCCCCCGTTTCTGAATTTATGTCTCAAAAGCTGAGTTGAATTACACTACGAGA
>CAZFWM010000084.1:0-23134 GCA_964522545.1 uncultured Thermodesulfobacteriota bacterium | reverse complement strand
TACTTTACTATAGCTGACTTCGGGGCTCCGCCCCTCGCAACATCCTCAAGGTGCTAAATTATCGATCTTATAATTTCCTATGCATGTACGAACAAAACGTAATTTTTTTCGCACAGGAACTCTCCGTAGAAGCTGGTTCCCCCCTTTTTTTCTTGCTTTTTCTACTCCTATTTGATATAATTATTTGTTTTTATTCCCAAACCATTATCGAAAATGGGAGGAGAAAATGAAAAGCATCCATAAAGTCGTCCTCTTCGTCATCTTCGGATCGCTCCTGACGATTTCAACTGTAGCTTGCGGCACTCCGGAGATCACCATCATGTCCGCGAATATCACCAGTGGGGACTATTCTGCTTATGAGGCACCCGGCATAAGGATTTTTCAGGGGCTGTCTCAACTAACCGACATCGACATCGTGATCATCCAAGAGTTCAACTATAGAGCCGGAAGCCTCGACGATCTCGTGGGTGAAGCTTTCGGGTCGACATACAGTTACTACATTGAACCGGGCGGAGAAACTATTCCAAACGGAATCATCAGCAGGTATCCCATCTCTTCTTCAGGGCAGTGGACGGACCATGAAGTTACAAACCGCGACTTTGCGTGGGCGGTTATCGATATCCCCGGGAATATCGACCTCCAGGTGGTGAGCGTCCATTTAAAGAGCAATGACAGCAGCGCCGGAATACGGAATGCTCAGGCCCTTGCCATCCGAGATTATGTCGAGAATCAGTTCGACCCGAACCATTATATAGTCGTGGGCGGCGATTTGAATGTTCATAGTACCAACGAAGCCGCCATGGACACCTTTCGAACATTTCTTGATGTTGATGACCACATGCCTGTGGACCAGGCCGGCAACCCGAATACAAATGCACCGCGTAACAAGCCCTATGATTGGATCATGCCGAATGCACTCCTGGATGAGTGCCATATTCCACTCGAAATGGCCCCCTACAGTTTCTCGGAAGGATTTGTATTCGACAGTTGGGTTTACCCCGCCCCTCTACCGCCACCCATACGTTACAGTGATTCTCACGTCGGCGGGATGCAGCACATGCCGGTCATGAAAACCTACCTGCTCAACCCGTGAAGGTGGACAGAGACTGATCCACAGGGATATTATTCCTCTAGGTGAAAACGGTTCCCGATTGTATACCCTGGAGGTTCTCGTTGTCCGGAATTCCTCTCAAGATCGGTGCAATCATCGAAGGCACGATCGCCGACCTCAACGAACGCGGTCAAGGCGTGATAGACCACCCCTTCCGCCCTGTTCTCGTTCCCAATACTCTGCCCGGTGAAGTGGTTCGTGCACGGATCACCCATCTGGGCGGTCACCGGGCTGTAGCAGCGGTTGAATCGGTCGTTTCCGCCTCGAACCGTCGGATTGCGCCGATATGTCATCACGCACATATCTGCGGGGGGTGCGATCTTGCTCATGCGGACTACAAGTATCAGCTGGAATGGAAGGCGGATCTCGTCAACAGCGCCATGAAGAAGGCCGGGGTCGCCGTGAGTCCATCCGGCGTGGACTCCATCGCTGCTTCTCCCAAATCCCTGCACTATCGGAACAAACTGATTTTCCAATTGCAGTTCTCTCATCCCCGGGTGATCGCCGGGCTGTTCATGCGGCATAGCCACAAGACGATCGACATCGACAATTGTCCGCTCCAGGAAGACCCCATTAACCAGGCCGTCCCCCTGGTCAAACAGGCCATCATCGACCGGAGGTGGCCTATCTACAATGAATCGAAAAAGACCGGCTCTCTGCGCAGCTTTTCTCTCCGGAGTGGAACGGAAGGGGACCTCTTACTCACTCTCATAGCAAAGCGGATGAACCTTCCCGGGCTCGAGGAACAGGCCGCAACCTGGCTTCGAGAAATCCCCGGGCTGGCCGGCGTGCTGGTAAACATCAATGCCGAGGACACAAACAGGATCTTTTCCAGCGAGACAATCCTCATCGACGGGGTGAAGACAATCACGTCGACCCTTGGCTCCCTTCATCTTCAGGTAGGGCCGACAGCTTTCTATCAAGTCAATGTGGCTCAAACCGAGCAAATGATAAAAGCCGTCTCAAAGGAACTGGGCAAAAGCGACTGTCTCATCGACGCATACTGTGGGACAGGTGTTCTGGGCCTTTCACTTGCCCGGCACGTGGAAAAGCTCTTTTGCATTGATGTGGATTCGCAAGCCGTGGCGGCGGCGGTTTCCAATGCAGCACGAAACCACATACACAATGCACAGTTCATCGAAGGGGACGTGGATGATGTCCTGCCGGGTATCCTCCACGATTCGAGCCATGGCCGCAGCACGGTGCTCCTGGATCCCCCTCGCAAGGGGCTTTCAAAATCGGTGCGAAAGCTGCTGGCCTCATCTCCCGTCACACAGATCATCTACGTCAGCTGCAATCCAGGATCCCAGGCACGGGACCTCGTCGAGCTGATCAGGGGCGGATACAAGCTCGACCGGCTGCAGCCCTTCGACATGTTTCCCCAAACCCGTCACGTGGAGTGTCTTGCTTTCCTATCTCGGTAGGGTTGAGTCCGTTTCCAGACGTTTGTAGCCGTAGTGCGAAAAACGCATGGCAGAGGGAGGCGAGACCTATTCATCCTTAAAAAAAGAAGGCCCCTCGCGCATAAAGGGAGAGGTCGGGAAAGGTCTTCTTCACATAATCCGCGGTCGACAGGGGGTAATTGCACCCGGGAGTCAGCACCTCCCAGCTGTCATCGTCAAAATCGACTGTGTTCCAGCCATCCGAGCCCGTGCGGCTCCATCGCCACGGGCCGGGATCGACCGGCGTAGTGTAGGAGACGATACGTAAGGAATCGAGATCGAGGCTCTCGATCGCCTTGATCCGATCAGTATCGATAAAAGAATACCGTTCCTTGTCTGTTATGAGAACCCGCACATTCTCCCGGCCATCTCCCGTCTCTCTCTGCTCTGGCTCATTGAAAAGGGATATCTCATTGTAGGAAAGGCCCAAGAACATAAGGTTATCAAGGGCCTTCTCATTGGGGATTATCCGGGCCAGCCGTTTGAGCAACCACACCAGATATTTGTTGATCGCGGTAGCGATGGTGTGGAGTCGCCGGCGAACAGCTTTCACGGCCTCTGGTTTGGGAAGGGTCGCATCCTCGGCTACCCCAGCCAGTTCGACTCGGACCACGTCGGCCACGCGCTCGATGCGGCGGTAGAATTCCTTCTTGCGTTCCTCTCGGTCGGCGTCAGACATCGCTGCCGCCTTCCTCTGGGATGATCCTGGTAATTGACAGGGATTCAACGTCCAAGTCGTAGACGCCCGCGATAGCGGAATACGGATCGACCACAAAGCGGACAATGCTTTCCGAGACTTGGTAGACCGACTCGATCCACCATACATCAGGAGGCTCTCTGTGTGACTCCCACCATTGATCGGTTACCCTATTGTATTCATATGGTGTGAAAGGCTCCCGAAGCCAATAGAGAATAATGCCGCAACCGACAATAATCACCCACTTCTCTTGGAAGTCGATGATGGCAGCTTCGGGATCGCCGTAGAAATCTCCGATGGTCACCTTGGGGCCACAGGGACGGTCAAGGAAAACAGTCTCGTACTGATGAGAGACAGCGTAGTTCTCGCTACGTGCCAGAGCTTGATATATGATTTTCATTTATTCCTGTCACTCCTCGATGAGTTCCTCTGCGATAAATGCTTCTTCCAATTCTTCTAGGTTAAAATTCCGCACATCTTCTATAGTGTAATTCTGCACGACAGCCGCATCTTTCTGAGCAGATCCGATATCGGCGTATTCTCGATTGCCGGAATACGGTTTTTGATATGGAAGAGGCTTGCAAGTATGTGGCCTTCTTCCCCTCAATCTCCACGAGGGCGTCCTTGATGAGGGCGGAAGTCATGAAATAATTTCTTGCCGATCTTGGTTCTAAGGCGCAGCGTTGAGGTGGAGACGGAGGTCGATGCGCGGGGCGTCGAGGAGGATCTCACCGAACCGGCCGTTGTGGTCCTTGAAAACCACGCGGCGCCGGTCCCGGCTCAGAACTTCCAGGTAGGGATCGAGGTGGGATGTGAGATGGCGGAACGTCTCTTGGGCGGCGGCCTTCGTCGGAAAGGGAGCACGGATCCGTGTATACGAACCTCCCCCCGGGAGCGTGTACTGTGCCGAGAGGGCGGTCACGGCTCCTCGGAGGCGGAGCACGTCCCCTTCACCCAGGGTGAAGATCGACTGGAGGCCGAAAGGGCCCCTGATAAGGCGCTCTGAGCCGTCGAGGCGGCCCTCGGTCGGCAGGATCTCCAGTTCGGGGATCGATTCTCCCGGCGGCATTCCGGCGGCGATCGCACCGCCGAACCGAATCAAGTCCGGCACCCGGGCCTCCCGGCCGCCGTCGTTCTTGACATTCACGTAGTGGCAGCCCTTCACGAAGAGGAGCTGGTAGCGGCCCACGGTGTGACGTTCGCCGAAGGTCTGGTTCCGGTTCTCCCTACCGCAATAGGAGAGGTAAACCCCGAGGGCGGCGGCCGGGTCGGTCATCGCGTAGATCTCTACCGTGAACCGGTCCCCTTCGCTCTCGAACCTCTGGAGGCGGAGTGTCTCGAAACCGAGCTCCAGGAAGATCTCGGCCCCGCCGTCGATGTAGCCGTAGAGCTCGCGCTGGGAGTAGGTCTTCTCGGGCCCGGACCGGGACCACCCGGGAATCGTGAGGTTTCCGGGTGGCTCGTTCCCTGCTGGACGCGAGCCCCCTGAAAGACCCTGGTCGCTGGCGGCCGCAGCCGTGGCTCCGGCTATCACGATGAGGATCGAGAGAGAGATCCGTCTCTTCACGATCGCCTCGCGACGACCTTGATTCGATCGACATCGGCTACGCCAAGGCCCAGCCGCTCTCCGTAGTGGAGGTAATCGGTGAAGCGGGGGTGCGCGTTCACTGTCACCCCCATCTCCCGGCGTTTGGCAATGAGCCGGTCGTGGCAGATCCGGTCTAGGGCTAAGGGGTCGGTGGCGAAGTAGAGGGTATGGTGGTCGTAGACGAAGGCCTCGTTCATCATCGGTCCGCCGTCGTACTGGCCGCGGAGCCCGTCGGTAATGTTGAGGACCAGCTTGTCCCGGACCACGGGCGCGGCGAGGACCTCAGTGCAGACTTTTAAGAACAGGGGTTCGTGGAGCCGGCCGGTGTTGCAGATCGCCCCGTAGCCAAGGTTCTTCGTCGCCATGGAGATCCCCTGACCGATGTTTTTGAAGACTGGGATGTTCACAATCTTGGTGAGATTCCGGGTCAGCAGCTTCCCGAAATAGGAGTGCTCGCCGTTGAAGACGTGCTCATTGAGGTAGTCCTCGTCGTCCTTGTAGCCGCGCACGCCGTGGCCAGTCACCCCGCGGGCGAAGTATGAGACCTCCAGATCGAAGCAGCCGGCGCTCAAGTGCCTGCCCGCCCCGTCCCGCCAGGGGTTGTCGTCTTCCCCCGTGATCTGGAGCGTCTCGATCCGGACCCCAGGGAACCGGTGCGCCGTGAATCCAGCCTCCCAGAGATCCTCCGCGAAGCGGTCCCAGATGACGATGTTCCCCTTCGGGAGGCCGCAGTCGACGAGCCAGCCCACCACGGCATCGACCACCTCCGGCCGGGTGCTGATGAGCGGGGAACCTGTCGGGTTGACCTTGATTCCCACCACGTCGTCTCGGGTGAAGAAGAGGGGGAAGCTCTCTCTCAAGGACCTGCCGGTGAGAGTGGTGATCCCCTTCTCCACCATGGCGGCCACGACCTTGCCGTCTGGTCGGTTGTCCAGGAGGGACCGCCGGTCCTCCACTTGGACAACCCGTCCGGGGAACGGGCCAGGGATGGCATGGGATCCCCTGGGGACCTTCAGAAAGTCGGCGATGTTGGTCTTGATCCTCGCAGGCGCCTCCGGCTCCTCCTCGGGCGGCTCCACACGGTTGCAGGATGGCACGCCGAGCACCACGGCCGCAGACCCAAGCCCCAGCCGTCTCAAGAACGTTCGTCGGTTCATGGTAAGCTCCTTTCTCAGTCGCCCCAATGGATCCGGATCATCTCGCGAGTATACCCCAACGTCGGATGAGGAACCAGAGGCGGAGCTTCCACTCCTCCATAGAGCCGACCCAGGAGATAGTGGCTCGCTTAAAAAAACGGCAGGCGCTTCGCCTTCACCTCCAGCCGTTCGTCGGTGTTGGGATTGCGACCCGTATAGGAGTCGTAGGTTCGCATGGAGAAGTTTCCAAAGCCTCTTATATCGACCCTCTCGCCTTCGGCCAGGGCCTCGGCCTTCTCGCCGAAAAAGAGATTCACCTCCTCCTCGGCCCTCTTGAAGGTAGCGTGATTCTGGAAAGATAGGACATTTGTTTTTTAGGCAAGATAAAGACAACATACCAAAATGCAGAAAATCAAGCAAGAAAAGACCGAAAATCATCCGAAAGTGACCGATAGCCAGGGGAGGGAGAAAAGGAACCCGTGTGAGGGGAATGATCTTGAATCTGAAGAAATCCGGACGGACCTGTCCCTTCAGATCCGGGACGGCTCCTTGCCCGACCGACCTGCTTGCGCGCAACGTTCAGGCAGGTCCGTTCCGGAGTGTTTCAATCGTTGTCAAGTCAAAGAGAACCCTCTTTTTCAAAGCACAGGCCCCTGAAATCGTGAGGGCGGCGGCGGTCTGGGCCCTGGGGAAAATCGGCGGGGAGCAGTCCATCCGAATCATCCGGGAGATGAACCAAGAGAAGGCGCCGACGGTGAAGACGGCCGTCGACCTGGTCCTGTCAAGGGAGAGCGCGGGCTAGGCTTTAATGTGTCCCCTTTTTCAATCATATAGAATATAGCCCTTTTGGCAAAACCACGCTTGTACTCAACCGCACTTGGCCACACACTGAAGAGCTTCCTGCTCAACTCGTGAAGGTGGACAGAGACTGGTCCACAGGGATATTATTCCTCTAGGTGAAAACGGTTCCCGATTGTATACCCTGGAGGTTCTCGTTGTCCGGAATTCCTCTCAAGATCGGTGCAATCATCGAAGGCACGATCGCCGACCTCAACGAACGCGGTCAAGGCGTGATACACCACCCCTACCGCCCTGTTCTCGTTCCCAATACTCTGCCCGGGGAAGTGGTCCGTGCACGGATCACCCATCTGGGCGGTCATCGGGCCGCGGCAACTGTTGAATCCGTCGTTTCCGCCTCGAACCGTCGGATTGCGCCGATTTGTCATCACGCACATATCTGCGGGGGATGCGATCTTGCTCATGCGGACTATAAGTATCAGCTCGAATGGAAAGCGGATCTCGTCAACAGCACAATGAAGAAGGCCGGGGTAGCCATGAGTCCATCCGGCGTGGACCCCATCGCTGCTTCTCCCAAATCCCTGCACTATCGGAACAAACTGATTTTCCAATTGCAGTTCTCTCATCCCCGGGTGATCGCCGGGCTGTTCATGCGGCATAGCCACAAGACGATCGACATCGACAATTGTCCGCTCCAGGAAGACCCCATTAACCAGGCCGTCCCCCTGGTCAAACAGGCCATCATCGACCGGAGGTGGCCTATCTACAATGAATCGAAAAAGACCGGCTCTCTGCGCAGCTTTTCTCTCCGGAGTGGAACGGAAGGGGACCTCTTACTCACTCTCATAGCAAAGCGGATGAACCTTCCCGGGCTCGAGGAACAGGCCGCAACCTGGCTTCGAGAAATCCCCGGGCTGGCCGGCGTGCTGGTAAACATCAATGCCGAGGAGACAAACAGGATCTTTTCCGGCGAGACCGTTCTCATCGACGGGGCGGAGACAATCACTTCGACCCTCGGCTCCCTTCATCTACAGGTAGAGCCGACGGCTTTCCATCAAGTCAATGTGGCTCAAACCGAGCAAATGATCAAAGCCGTCTCAAAGGAACTGGGAAAATGTGACCGTCTCATCGACGCATACTGTGGAACAGGTGTTCTGGGCCTTTCACTTGCCCGGCACGTGGATAAGCTCTTTGGCATTGATGTGGATTCGCAAGCCGTGGCGGCGGCTGTTTCCAATGCAGCACGAAACCACATACACAATGCAGAGTTCATCGAAGGGGACGTGGATGATGTCCTGCCGGGCATCATCCACGATTCGAGCCATGGCCGCAGCACGGTGCTCCTGGATCCCCCTCGCAAGGGGCTTTCAAAATCGGTGCGAACGCTGCTGGCCTCATCTCCCGTCGCACAAATCATCTACGTCAGCTGCAATCCGGCGTCCCTGGCGCGGGACCTCGTCGAACTGATCCGAGGCGGATACCAGATCGACCGGCTGCAGCCCTTTGACATGTTTCCCCAAACCCGTCATGTGGAGTGTCTCGCTTTCCTATCTCGGTAAGTTCGAGCGGGCCTTGTTTCGAGGACTCTCAGGCGCGCCTCGACTTCATGAATAGAGTCGGACCGTTCTGAATCTGTTTTCAGTGCTTCAAGTATTTCCGGGATGCGGACCAGCCTCGAAAATGTCGAGTCGGGGAGCAGGTACCACTTTCCGTGTGAATAGAGCTTGTGTCCGTATATCCTCGGTGGTTCGGTCGAGTCGGATTTCAGGCATTCCAGCAGGACCTCGAGCTCGGGTGGGTCGAGGCGGTCGAGGGCGGAGCGAACCCGTCGCGGGGTTTTCGGACCGGATCCGATCTTCCGGCGAAGCCTGAGATCGGCCAGCTTTCTCAAGATCCAGTGTCTTCTGTGAAAGGCATACAACAGGGCGGGTAATACCAACAGATAGGTCAGGATCAGGCCCACCGGCTTTCTGCGGAACGGGGGGGATCCCAGGCCGTCGGTCAGAGTCTGCTGGAATTTGTAAAAGTAGTAGAAATTTTCAGTGACCGGGAACCCCGAGTAAATGAACCTCGGAACGTTCCGCCATTTTTCCAAGGGGCGGATCTCGCCGTCCAGGTCCGCCTTTTCCGAAAGAAACTCCAGGGCCGCCTTTGTCATGAGACTTCCTTCGACCTTGACCCCCATGATTCGACAGGCCGCCCTCTCTGTCTCCCCTATATTGCGGCCGGCGAGAATAAAGCCGGGCCGCCTCGGCACGGCACGGTCCCACTTGACGCCGATCCAGCCGTCCGAGGCCGTAATGCCGTCGATTATACCGAAGTGGACCGGACAGATCCGGAGCTGTGCGACGGCCGGCCGAGCGCAGCCGGTCTTCTTATGGTAGTGCAGCATCTTGTCGGTCTCGGGAAGACAGCCATACGTATTTTTTATCAACAGAGAATACCCACCGTAGATGTGGGTCTTGAACTTGGCGATGCTGATGCGGAAGTCGGCATTGAGCCATGCCGTTCCCAGCTTCAATAGGCCATGAGGCATCTCATCCGTCCGGACTTCGGTGGTGTCGGCCCCCAGATCAACGAGCTGATAGGGCAGGAGGCGGCCGTCGGAAGCCGCGACGTGGGCCATCGTTTTCGGCCGCGCGGACGTAAAGGCATGGACGCCGCCGTTGAGGCCCATCGCCGTCATCACCGTGATCGGATTGCGATGGCTGAATGTCAGTTCATAGGCGTTCGAGCTCTCCACGACGTTGATGTTCGGATATCCTTTTTCATGGAGGCGCTCTACCAGGGCGAGCACGAGGAATGGATCGGTCGTCACGCCGTCATCGTCGCGTCGAACAAACATGGAGGCATTGGGCTTGATGGCGATATGGAATTCGTCCCGCTCTTTCCCCAGGGACGTTCGCACCGCTTCAAGGGCGTCCTCGAAGCCGGAGAGATCCAGGACCTCTTCCAGGAGGGATATTTTGTCTTTCCCGTCAAGGTATCGTAATACGACTTTGGACGACATATTTCCCCGAACAAGGCGTCCCGGTATCGACTTCGTCGAGGGCCTTGAGATCGATGGCGGCCTGGATGGAGCTGCCGGGACTCACCGTGATGGCTTCCGCGTAACACAGGGCCGCCGGACCGGTGGTTGCCAGAAAAAGCCACACCCCCAGGAACCAGCCCGTTCGAAAAAAGATCGGATAGTTGGTAGTCCACATGACAATAGGATATCAAGAGATAAGACGTTAGCCTAGTGTGGCGTAGCCGCAATCGAAAAAAGTTGCGAGTGATGTCCAGGTAATCCTCCGACTCGCCGCAATCGGGTTCCCACAGGCCCAGTAGGCCCTTGAGCACAAACAGGACATCGAGGGATGTGACAGCGCAATCCTGGTCGACATCGTCCGGAAGAAACGCGAAGTCGTGGAGTGTATTGCTTTCCTATCTCGGTAGGGTTGACCCTAACGTTGCATAAAACGTAGAGCGAAAACGCGTCAGAGCGCGTCAGATGTAGCCGCGCGCAGACTCGGACAGGCCGGAGCGTACTTTCCAGTACGTGAGGACCTGGCTGAGACGAGCACGGCCGCAGATGGCGTGCTCTGGCGCGAGCGTCAGCGGTTTTCGCCTACGATTTTATGCAACGTTAGGGTCGAGTTCCGCGGCGAGGTCGGACGAGCCTGCCCCCGGCGCATCGAAAACCCCATTCCCGTCCGCATCCACCCAGATCGGGTTCGTGATCGCGAAGATCCGCTCTCCCGGGTTCACGGGGCCGAGAGCGTGGTCCTCGTCCTCGACCAGGACCACGTACCAGGTATCACGCTCAAGATAGACCGAGATGTCCTCGTCGAAGCGCACGACCCCTTCGCCCTCGATCGGGAGTGAGACGACCGTCTCGCCGTTGGCGATCACCGCAAGGGTGCCCACCTCCATCCAGGTGGGGGCCTGGACCGTGGCGTGGAGGATCACCTCTCCGTCGGTGTCGGTGATGAGTGCGCCCATGGGGGCGGCGCCGTTCGCCTCGAAGCAGACGAAGGGCCCGCCGCTCACCATGCTGGCGTGGGTGAGGACCGAGGCGTTCATGTCCCTGGGGTCCGCCTCGGCCGGATCGTCGGTGGGCATGGCGAAGAGGTTTCTCGGGTAGCCCACGGTGGCGCGGGCGCTGTGGCTGTCCGAGTTTCCCGTGACCGTGCAGGCGAGGCCCTGGTTGAGGAGGCTGTACCAGTCGGGGAGCGACTCGCTGAAGTCTTCGTCCCAGGTCCCGCCGTTGAAGACCTCGAGCGCGTCGAAGTCCGGGGACCAGCGCCGCCCGCTCATGCTCTCCACCCCCACCTCCCGGTCGTAGTCGAGGGTGCTGAACCAGCCGTTCGATCCGCTCCTGGGGTGGTTGACCTGGATCACTTCAGCGCCGTAGCGCTCCCGGGCCTCGGTCCAACACTCGGGGAGCTCGTTCTTTCGGATGAGCGTGCCTTCGTCATCGAGCTTGGCGATGGGGACACCGAAGTAGTGGCGGTCTCCGGCGGGCCTCGTCATGGGCCACGCGTTTACGTGGGCGAAGGCGGGGCTGATCTCGGCGCCGGTGACGGGGCGGATCAGGTCCTCGACGCCGAGCGCGCGGATCGTGGGGGCGAAGTCGGCGCAGTTGTCGTGATCGGTAAAGACCGGGATCTCGATCCCCTCGGCTAGGAGACAGCGAATGCGAAGCTCGGCCAAGAGCTGGGAGTCCCAGGAGTACTCGCTGTGGATGTGGAAGTCGCCGGCCATGAAGCCCTGGGTGTCGACCGAGCGGGCGATGGTGGCTTCGAAGAGGTGCTCCTCCCCTGGGAGGATCTCCATGTTTCTTGTTTCGATCTCGTACTCGTAGCCCCTGGCCGCGGTCACGGTGTAGCGCCCGGGCAGGACGTTTTCCCTGCCGATGCCTGTGTGCGACCAGATGAGGTGGTCCTCCCGGGCGTCGGGGTCTGCGTCGAATCCTTCCTGGAAGACGATCTTGCACGGGATCGGCCCTTTCCCCTCCTCGGTGACCTTGTAGAAGAAAACCCCGGTGGGCGGAACCGCGATCGTCATTTCCGTGGCTTCATCGAGCACGACGGTGGCGTGGGCCTGCGCTGAGTCGGGGTGGTCCTTGGCCTTGGCGACGACCACGTACTCTCCGGGCCGGAGGACCACATCGAAGTTCCCGGCCTCGTCGGGGATGAGGATCGCGGCGTACCCGTCCCCCTTTTCCGTGCAGGGGTGCATCACGTGGACCTCGACCTCGGCGGGCTGGCAGGTTTCCGGGCCCTCCACCCGGCCGGAGAGGGTGCCGAGCAGTGTGTCGCCGTGCAGCGCGGCGACGGTCTCGGCGATGAGCCCGGTGTCTCCGTCGCCCATGATGAAGTAGCGCGAGTAGGAGGCCGTGCCCCGGGGGGACATGCTCATGGGACCGGTGAAGCAGGGCGAGATCTCGCCGTCGTTGTAGGGGACCCAGAAACGGGACGCAGCGGAAACGGGCGCCAGGCCGTAGGAGACGTCGAGGCCGATGCGGTTGATCCCGGAGAAGTAAGGGACCGTGCGCAGCGGATCGATTTCGTCGCCGCCCAGACCGTCGCCGGGGGCGAAGGGGGCGATCTTGTCGGGCCAGCTCGGCAGGTCACCCACCATCACCATCATCTCCCTGTCGGTCGTGTTTTCGAGGGTGGTGCGGATAAGAAGCTGATTCGCGTCCGGCTCGAGGATGTAGTCCACGGAAATGTCGAGTTTGTAATTGCGGGTGCGTATCGTACCGTCCACCTTTTGGATGCCGCCGTCCTTGCCGTGCACGCGGATCACGGCGACTTCGGATCGGCCGCCGGCATCCACGACCTCGATCGATCGGGCCAGGAAGCCCCGCAGCGCCCCTACGAGCTGGGCGTGTTCCCATAGACAGTCTTGACCCGACACCTTGGCCGACCTGGCCCAGTCCGCGTCGACGAGGTTGCCGGCGTTGCATGACCAGCCCACGGCGGGGTTCATCGGGCTTCGAATGATGAACTCCACCCGGGAGTTGTAGATCTTGTAGTCGCCGATCTCGCCCTCGGCCCGAGGCCCGCCGATGAGCTCGTCCGTGCGGGTGACGATCCCGGCCCGCACCTCTCCGGGTCCGAGCTCCACATCGAGGGGAAGTGGGGCCTCCTGTATGTCCTTTTTGGAATCGCCGCCGTGGCATCCGACGAGTTGTGCGACGATGAGGACAATGAAGACGACGAAATGGAGGGGCTTCGTACTCGGGGATTTCCGGTGCATGCTCATCTTTCCTTGCCTGTGGGGAGCGGTAGTGTGCAAGGCGCCCCGTCGGGGCTGTCTCGCGGAGCGTGATGCCGGGCTTAGGGTTCGCGAAAAAATAATTTCACAGAATTGGCGCCCAGATTTCGGCCAGATTGGGTCGCGACCGATTGAGCGATCCCTAAGGCGTAGTCAGAACTACGTCGTGGGATCGCGATTGAGGAGCGGCCCAAGAGAATCACGATGATGGTCGGAAGATGGCACTGCGAAAATGTGAAATTATTTTTGCGCGAGCCCTTTGTCCGGAATCCCTTGGATTCTACAATGTGTCACTCGTGAATTCAATCGAAGGGAAGGATGCCGGGGGTACACTCGACGCCGGGCGGATCCGGGCGGTACAATACCATCTGACGTAACCGACCGCACAGGAGTTGAATATGACAGAACCCGAACGTCGCCTGGAGATCTTCTCCGACTACATCTGACCCTACTGCTACTTCATTACCGGGAGTAATGAGAAGCTTCAAGGCGAATTCGATCTGACCACCCGCTGGCGTGCGTTCCCCCTGCACCCGGAGATCCCGGAGGAAGGCATCCCGCTGGCGAAGCTCTTCAACTGCTCGAGCCGGGAGATCGAGAGCTGGGCCGAACGCCTGCAGCAGACCGCGTCCGACCTCGGCCTGCCCTTCGGGGCCTGGGGTATGACGTACAACACCCGGCTGGCCCAGGAGCTCGGGCTCTGGGCGGCGGAGCAGGGCAGGGGCGAGCCGTTTCACCTCGCCGCCTTCGAGGCCTACTTCGTGGAGGGAAAGAACCTCGCTTCGAGGGAGGTGCTGCTGAGTCTGGCAGGCTCGGCCGGCCTGCCCGGGCAAGAGGCGAGCGAGGTGATCGAGGATCGCACGTTCCGTGACGCCGTGGACGAGGACTGGGCCCTGGCCCGGAAGCTCGCCATCACGGCCGTGCCCACTTTCGTCCTCGATGGAAGACGTCTGGTCGGCGCCCAGCCCTACGAGGAGCTCGTCCGATTCGTGACATCCCCTTGACCATCGCGTAGTGGGGGAGGGCCAGGGCCCACGAGTCCTCACGAGAAAGCTCTTAGGGGTTGGACCTAACCATATTCGCGGAATCACAGGGATTACATCGGAAAATGTGGGGCGCGATTCATCGCGCCTGATCTGGGCTTGACTCCATAGCACTTTTTGTATATGTTGCAGTCATATTTCGACGCTAAATGACGACTTAACAATCGAACAATGCTGCCGAGAATACTCAAAGCGCCGCAACAGAGCTTCTTCCTGCTGGGCCCGCGCGGGTCAGGCAAGAGCACCTGGCTCCGGGCCACTTATCCGGACGCCCATGTGATCGACCTGCTCTCTGAGGCTACGTACCAACGGCTGCTGGCGAGCCCGGGCCTCTTCGAGGACGAGCTGCGTGCAGTCCCCATTGACAAGTGGGTGATCGTCGACGAAGTCCAGAGGCTGCCCGCCCTGCTCAATGAGGTGCATCGGTTCATCGAAGAAAAGCGACAGCGTTTCGTCCTTTGCGGCTCGAGTGCCCGGAAACTCAAGCGAGCCGGCGTCAATCTGCTGGCAGGGCGTGCACTGCACCGATCCATGCATCCCTTCGTTCCCGAGGAGCTCGGCGCCCGGTTCGATATGAAGGAGGCTCTTCGGTACGGGTCCATGCCGATCGTCTGGGACTCAACGGAAAAAGAAGAGACCCTTGCGGCCTATGCTCAGCTCTACCTGAAAGAGGAAATCCAGGCAGAGGCCCTGGTGCGTAACTTGCCCGGTTTCGCCCGCTTTCTGCCTGTGGCGGCCCTTTTTCACGGCCGGACAATTAATGTAACCAACATAGCCCGGGAAGCCGGAGTGGCAAGGACGACGGTAGCGGGATACCTCGACATTCTGGAAGAAACACTCCTCGGCTTCCGACTCCCTGCATACGAAGCCAAACTCCGCGTGCGGGAGCGAAAACTGCCCAAATTGTACTGGTGCGATTCCGGCATTGCGCGCGTCATGAAGGGAGGGACCGGCAGTATAATACCGGAGGAGAGGGGGGCCCTGTTCGAAGGCATGGTGGCGCAGCTGATCAGGGCATACAAGGACTACCGCGGCCTCTGCGACGACATCCGTTACTGGGCCCCGTCGGGTCGGACCACGACGGAAGTCGATTTCCTGCTCCTTCGAGGGACGGACCGGATCGCGGTCGAGGCAAAATCCGGGAACACCTTTACGGACGCCTGGTGCAAGGGCCTGCGTGCCGTAGCCGAGCTCAAGGGGCTGCGCCGTCGAATCATTGTCTACCCCCACGGACCGATTTTACAGACAAAGGACGGCATCGATGTCCTTCCATTCCAACACTTCGCCGACCAGCTGGCCGACGACGACCTCTGGACGTAAACTCCACCCGGCGTTACGAGGTCCGGGTGCCGGTCGCGCAGGATCGTCAGGAAGCTCACCCTGGCTCTGTCCCCGTAGACTGGGCTGAGCACGACGACGACGAAGAAGAGGATGAGCGTGACCACCCACATCTAGAGGCCTCACGGGCCCCGTACATCCCGGATTCCTCGGTGAACCGTCAGTGTGCCGCCGCCTCGGCCCGCTCCCACATCTGGAGGTACGCCTCGGCGGAGCGCATGAAGACCTCCATCGCCTCGCCCCCGGGGTCACCTCCTCTTTTCGCATCCACCTGTCTCAGGTTTTCCACCCACTCCGGCAGCAGGCCGTAGTGCTCGAGGCCTCCGTTGGCGTAGTCGAAGGACCGGTTTCCGGTCTTCGGGGGGAGGAAGCTCACCAGGCCGTCGTGGGATGTGAACGGGTAGTCGATGGTCACGTCCGGGTCGGCGGAGGTCTGGGAGGTGACGCCCATCACATCGGTGCCGATCCCCACCGCAACCGGGAAGGGGTAGTCCGCCATCTCGTCGGCCCAGTCGAGGATGCGGGAGGCGATCGACGAGGGACGCCCGTTGAAGGGGCTCATCATGCCGCCCAGGGCGAAGATGCGCCGGCGGATCCTCTCGCTGCTCTCGATCCAGCTGTGGCTCGACACGACCCCCGAGTACCCCCTCGCCTCGAGAATGTCGAGGGTCTCGGTCATCATGTAGTAGCTCATGTGGTCGAGGTCGATGATCATCCCCCGGTCCATGAGGGCGTGGACGAGGTACCTCCCCACCGGCTCGAGGCCGAGCACGTTGCAGGCGTGGGAGTCGGGTCCGGTGAAGCCGGCGTAGTCGGGAAAAGGCCCGAGCTTGTCGAAGAGCAAGATGGCCAGCAGATCGGAGAGGGGCGGACCGATCGGGGGGAACGTCTCATCGAGGAAGGTCGACATGCTCCGGAGGGAGCGGGAGCCGGTCACCCCCTCGGGGCACTGCTCGATCTCGTAGAAGTGCCCGCCCGCGCAGGGCCGCAGAAGCATCTTCGTCGGGTTCAGGAGGTCCGCCACGTGGTCGATCTCGCCGGTGACCATCTTGCTGGCGAAGTTCATCCAGGCGCCGTGGTCGCCGCCGGAGGGCCTCGTCCCGCCGAAGGCGTTGTCGAAGCGGTGTATGGGGAAGACCACCCGGACCCCCATGGCGTGGAGCGCCTCGAGCTCGACGTCCACGTAGTCCGGGGTGCACTTGGCCTGGCCCTCGCGGCAGTCGAAGAGGGTGCCGTACTCGACGCCCAGCACCACGGCCAGCTTGTTCCCGGCGATCACCTCCCGGGCCTCTGCGGGAGATGTGACCACCCGGAACCAGCCCTCACCGGGTCCCCCTTCCTGGGCGTCCACGTAGTCCTGGACGTCGTATATGTACAGCGTCTGAAGCTCCACCGTGCTCGCCGGTGTGCAGTCCCCCTCGCTCAGCATTGGCCGCATGAGCCCGAGGGCCTGGCACAGGGTCGGGTTGCCCGTGGCGAGGATCACGACGATCCGGAGCCCGCTCAGGTAGGCCCGCTCGATCCAGCGGTAGTAGGCCTGCATGTGGGAGAAGGTGTCGCGCTTCGGCCAGTCGGTGAAGTCCGGGTAGCCGGTGGTGTCGTGGGGTCCACTGCTCCCCATCCCCCCCAGGAAGTCCAGGACGCCCTCCGGGCCGTGGATCGGCGAGCAGTCGCCGAGGGCGTGCTCGATCCCGAAGGGGTGGAAGGTGCGCCCCGCCAGGGCGACGCCGCCCAGGGCCTTGGCGAAGTTGAGGTGGGTGTGCATGTCGGCGAACCCGAGCACCGGCCCGGTCGGGTCCAGGGGCTCGTGAAAGGCCGGCGAGACCACGGCGTCGAGGGCCGCCTCGGGAAACTCGGCGCAGTCCTCGGCCGATCGCTCGACCAGGTCGAAGGCGTCCTCTTCACGGGAGATCGGTTCGGTCCGCTCCCCGAGGAAGAGGTCCTCCTCACGGCCGCCGAGGCGGAGGTCGCCGGCTGCCGTGACCAGGGTGACATCGTCCGTCGAGCTTGAGTCCTTGCTCGAGCCCTTGCTCGAGCTTTGGCCCCCATCCTCGAGGTGCAGGATTCCCCACACGGCGGAGGCCCCGGCGCAAGGCCGGCGGACGAGGCCGGATGCGTCGGAGCTCAGGTAGCCCCGGTCCTGATCGTAGAGGAGAAAGCGCCCGAGCTCGGAGGGCTTCAGGAAGAAGCGATCGGCGTCGGCCTCGGGGACCTCGGCGAGCCGGTATTGTCCGCCCTCGCCGGTGGCGAGGAAGGCGCCCGACGCGTGCCGGATGGAGACGCACTGCTGGGCGACCTCGTAGGCCGGCTCCCCCTCGACAGGCTCGCGGGTCCCCCTGTCGCCGCCCGACGCACAGCCGGCGAGCAGGCATGCCGCCGCCGCAACCGCCGCCAGCCTGCTCATCGCACGAAATACCGTAATGGGGCTACAGGGGCCGCAGATCTGTTTCATAGTTCTCCCTCTCGCTCTCTCATCCACACATCGTCTCCTTGTCCGAGGGGATAACGCTCTGAACGCTGTCCATGTCCAGGCCATATGAAGGTTGGGGTGAAAGACAATCCCGGTCACTTCGGCCTCTTCGGTGTTCTTCATGCTTCCACTGGAGCGATCACTCGGCGTCGCTCCAAGGCCCGCCAGGTCGCCATCGTCGCTTGAAAGAGAGTCCCCGCCTGGCGGATTCGACCACCGGCATAACGAACGACACGATGATGTCCGCCGTCCGGCGAAGAGACAGCTGCTCACCAATTATGCGTACTTTGCGCAAGTAGGCGTGCCATTGCGCCTGCTTGTCAGGTGCCTCTGAAAAAGCTGGAGTCAACGCGATTGGGATGGCCTCCGGTAAAGCGGTTCTGCGCCGCGAGAAGGTTGAACGGATCGCCTCGGTAAGCACTGCCCCAGTGAACTCGCGGCCGGTCGCGAGAAGCCAAAGATCATAGAAGTCCTTCATGCGACTGTTCGCCATGTCGAGTACCACCATCGCCTGCAACTTCTCTGCGACCGTGGTCTCTGGCGTGTACCCGAGTAGCCTGGGTTCTTCGAGCCCGAGTAAGGACGGGTAAGAGAATTTCTGGGCACCAGGAGTAATCACGTCGCCAAATCCAACATCCACCTGGAGTCGGATCTCAGCGTTTTCGAGGTAGGCCCGAAGGGTTATCCGTACACCGTGGTAGTCGGCGTCGATACGAATCTCTTCGCCTCGGATGGACTCAGCTTCGAATCGGAGCCCGTCGTCATCCACTTTCACGGCGAGGCAGTCGCGGAAGATGTCTACCGCCTGGTCAACACTCGAGGAACTCCGGCCCATGAGATCGATATCGCGCGTCGAACGAGAGAGCGACCCACCCCAGAGTTGGTGCATCAAGGCCCCTTTGAGCACGAATCGGTCCGCATACTTCGATCGGGAGAGGCGGAACAGGAATCGTTCGATTGCATAGTACTGAAGCAACTCGTGAAATGGCTTCTCCTCGGCTCTTGCGCGGGCGAGCAACCTGTCGTGAACCGACGCGGCAACGTTGGTCACCTTGCGTTTTTTCACTGGAGTGCCTCCAGGTAGGGCTGCATAACGCGCTCAAGCCGGCAGAGCCGAGCATAGTGAAGGATGTCAGCGGGCCTCGCTCCCTTGTGTTTGATGCAAAGCTGCAGCGCCTCGACGGCTATGTCGAGGCCGAGCTTGTTGCGGAAGCGAAAAGCGTCCACGACAGTCTTCGCAGGTTCGTATACCTTCACCGGAACACCATCGATTTCAACTTCCTCAACGCCTTCAGTGAGCGCCGGTCCCGAAAATCGGTAGGTGCGGATTGGCGGATAGCCGATCCTGGGGGTTTTCGTCCCGCGGGGGAGAGCAATATGCACCTCGTGAGGGATCTCGGAGGTTATGTCATGATATGCAAGAGCGGAAACCAGGCAGACGACAGCCTTCGGGATTCGCGTTGCTACCGTAACGAGGTCCGGATTTCCAATTCGCGGAAGAGAAGCGAGCCGATAGACACCTCGGCTCACCCGGACAAGCTCTCCCGTATCCCGCAGCCGATACAGTGTTCGCGGGTGGATGCCCAGGTCCATGGCCTGGCGGGTGTGCAGGATCCCACCATGCTGTTCAAAAATGGCTATCGCTCGTGTCTCTGATCCGGTTCTCATGGTGGATATTTAGTACCACATAAACTGACTACTGTAAACCTTATTATCCAATCGCAAAGTGGCGGTCCACGCCCCGCAACATGGACCAGCTATGAACCGTTCGCCAAGCAGTGTTGTATATCAGAAATTTTTATCATGCGCGCAACGTGCAGGCAGGTCCGTTCCGGAGTGTTTCAATCGACGTACTCGATGGTCGGGATGTCGTCAAAGGTGAGAGGGGAGTGGTCTAGATCGACGATGGTTTCACCAGGAGGAAGCCGGGGCAGAGGCGGTACGTAAAGCCTAAAGAACAAAACTGCATCTTCGATGCGGACCTAATTGAGGGTCGTTGCGAGGACCGAAGGGACGAAGCAATCCACTGAGCACCCTGGCATGTTGAGCCCGGGGGATTGCTGTCGCTCGCAACATCCTCAATGCGCTCAATTGTCGATCTTATAATTTCCTATGCATCGAGAAAGGGCTCGATGAATCGCGCCCATACCGGTTCGGCAACAAGTCGATGTAGGGTCGACCGGATGCCTTGTCGGAAGGGACGCTACTTCGGATACATCGACGAGACTCTGTGACCCCGCTTGCGCATCCCCAGCGCAAGCACCAGCACGGCCACGGAAATCAGGTAGAGGGCCCCATCCATCGGCGTGCACGTGACCCGTGCCGCGCGCGGAGCCGTCGAGGCCCGCTGCCCCGGCCGTGAGGGTGGGCGAACCCGGAGGGGAATCGAGCAGCCTCCTCCACCGACCTTCATAAGCTCGATCCAGTTGAGGGTCCAACCGGACTGCTCGATCGAGAGGCGCAGGACCTGCCGGCCGGAATCCAGGAACACCTCCGGCGACACCGTCCGGGTGATCCAGCTCTGGGAGCCGCCCGTATCGCTGAAGCTCTGCGCACCGGTCACATCCACACCGTCCATCAGAATGCGGAATGTGCCGCCCCCTTCGCCCGAGGCCACGCGCACGTCGATCCGGTACGTCCCGGAACCGGCGACGTCGACCGTGTACTCGAGCCATTCACCGGAATGGGTCCAGCCGACGTTGTAGCCGCCGCCCAGGTCCAAAGCGCACTCGATGTCCACATCATCGCTGCGGTACTGGCCCCCGTTGTTTCCGGGGTCGGCGTCGCTGTAAGCCACGTCCTGGCCGCCGAGATCGTATTGCTCGGCCTCGATCGTGCCCGGCAGAGCGGTGGGCGTCCCGAGAAACGGCGCCTGGCAGCTTCCCCCTTCTCCGTATCGATACAGGCCGCCGCTACCGCCCGGCAGCGTGACGCTCAAGCGGTGGTCGCTCAGCGCCACCGTGCGCTCGAGCCCGGTCTCCCGGTCGATCTCGATCAGCTCATCAACACGGCCGTCGAAATCCACGATGAACGGAAGGCTCCCGGCAGCGGCCGTGAGACCGGGGCCGTGGTTGACGTTGACCAGCAGGAGGTAGCGCCGGCCCGAATCGTCTTCGAACAGCCCGATCAGGCCGTTCTTGCTGAGGCCGTAGGTGCCAGAAGTCGAGTGGTCCACATCCACGTTCGTGATGTACGGATCGCCGCCCGCACAGGCCGACCAGTCGTTCAATCCGCCGGGCGTGGGGTTGGTGACCGCCCCACCGAACGATTTCCCGGGCACGTAGCGGACATCGTTGTTGGTCAGCATACGCAGTGCAGGCCCCAGGTTCCGAACCTCCGCATTGACGTCGGCGGCATGGTGGTACAGCTCCGTGGGAACCCCGCCGGCGTCGAGCAACCCTCCGTCCTGGAAGTGCTCGTACGTGAAGTAAGCCAGGCCCGTATAGCCGGCGGCCAGGTGCGTGAAGACGTTCATGCGCAGATCCGATTCGCTCGGCGTACGGTGCGCATCGTTCTCCCACGACTGAAGGAACGCCCAGTAAGGCAGATTGCCGGCCCGGGCCTTCGTCCGGACCGTCATCAGGTTGTAGTAGTACTCACTCCGCGTGCTCCCATCCTCTGCGAAGGGATAGAAGTCGTACATCAGCACATCGGGGTGGATGATGGCGACGAAGTCATCCAGATACTGCTCCCATGTGTAGCCCGGGTTCGAGCCGTCGCCCCACAGTTGAGTCGGGCTCGCAATGTTGGGAAAGGCGTTGCTGTAAGTCAGCATGCTCGGGTAGCTCGTCTGCACCCAGGCGGCCGACTGCCCGATCCCATCCATCTGGAGCCGGCTCGGCTCGTCATGGAGCATCCATCCGGCCCCGCTCCCGCATGCGGCGGTGGCGTTCACCGTCCCCCGGAACCATGCGTCCGGCCCCTGGTCCGCGGGCCGGATGTGCGCGTGCCAGGGCAAACCGGCCGGGCCGGCGATACATGCCTGCGTCGCCGGCTGCTCCCAGCCCAGCAGCGTGTTCAAGCCGGCCCCCACGTACGTCGGAACGTCGAGGGTGACGTGGCCCGGATCCACACCGTTGAGCCCCATGATCTGGAAGTCATGGCTCCGCACCCACGCGATCCCATGGCCGGGTTCGCCCGAGGCGGCCCGGGCCGGCGGGGTCCAGGCCGCCATTGCGATCACCAGCACCAGCCTAGGGATGAGGGTTCTCGTCATGGCTCGTCCTCCTCTCGTCATCGCCGGGAAGCTCAAGCCAGCGTATCCCATCCTTCTTTTTTCTTCAACAAGCGTAGGCAAGGGGGGACAAAGGGTCGTTCACCTGATCGCCGCGCCCAAAACCGAGGATGGGCTGTTGAGACACGCAGGGCGAAATAGGTATGGTGTCCCCCGAATTCAGTGCTTTCTGTTGACCCGATCCCGGCGGTTTGGTAGGATTTTTGTGGTCGGCTGGAATAACGAATTGCCTATATGAATGATTGGAGGATAACATGAGCAAGATGACAATGGTTTATTGGAAGGGCGAGACGTTCTGGCTCGGCAAGCTCAAGGAGCATCCGGAGATCATGACCCAGGGTCGTACACTCAAGGAGCTCGAGGAGAATCTCCGCGATGCCTACCATATGATGGTGATGGAAGACGTTCCCGAGGAACACCGTGAGAAGGCCATTGCGATATGAAACGCAGGCAATTCGTCCGCGATCTGAAGCGTGACGGCTGTCTCCTGCACCGATCCGGTTCTCGACACGATATCTACATCAATCCCAAGACTGGCCAGAAGCAACCCGTTCCCCGCCACACAGAGATCGACAACGACCTGGCGCGACATATCCGCAAGTACTTGGGACTCGAATAGCCCCAATAACCTGATTGAACGCGACTCCGGTTTCACCTTTGCTGGTAGACATAGGCGCGGATGTCGTCGAGGTATCCCAGGATGAAGTGGCACATGTATTCGTACAAGATATCGTGGGTGATGACCTCCGTGCGCAGAGGGGCGATATACCCGCACGACGAGGCCAACGGGTCACCCGAGCCGGGCGTTCCGTGGAAACCGCCCACGAATTGTTCCGCTCCCGGGTTGTACACGCCCAGGCCCCAGTCGTTGTCCTGGACGAGGGCCGCCCACTTCTCTGTTCCCTGAAAATAGGCCCACGGCGGCCCGTGGTTCTCGATCTGCTCGATCGGCCCCCATGTGAACGGGCTGCCCCCCGTGTAGGTGAAGAGCCGGTGGAACAGGTCCGTGCTAT
>CAZFWM010000083.1:0-23203 GCA_964522545.1 uncultured Thermodesulfobacteriota bacterium | reverse complement strand
ACCCAAGTAAAAGAAGGGGGCTTGACAAGCTTATGACAGCAATCCCCCGTGTTCAGTATGCAAATGGGCTCGGGGGATCGCTTCGTCGCTGGCGCTCCTCGCGACATCCCTCAATTGAGTCCGCGTCGAAGACGCGGTTTTGTTCCTGTGATCAGAAACAAATCGAACTTCTGATCATCACTTACAATTATATCACATTTTGCCGCTGGCGGATAAAATATTCTGAAAGCGAACAGTGTGGTTACGAGGAGGGCAGGGCTTCCCGGCCGGTGTTACTCAAGAGGAGGGGATGTAGGGAGGGATGTGGATCCCCCCCTACAGAACTACAGGACTGATATGAACGATGACCATGGAAGCGAGCACAGGCGTCATGGCCGCGATCGCCAGGTAGAGGATGAGCTGAAGGTAGTCTTTGTACCTTGCGAATTCGAACTTCATGATATTAACCTCCTTTTTCTTTTTTACACTCGAGTCGTTCGTTGAAGCTTGATTCAGGCTTGATTTAGTATGTTCAACACTTACATAGTATGAAGCTGAGCATACCGTTTCTGAGCGCGCTTCAGATTTCTTAAACGCACGTCCGCGAGCGTCATGAAAACATTGCTCGATTCGATGCGGTGAGTGACCGAGGCCATGAGCGAGTAGTATTCACAGGCCGATCGTTCGCGTTTGATGTCATTATCCAGCCGTCTTGCCATCATCTCTCTTTCCGGAACCGTCATTTTTCCATCCTCCTTTTACAATAACAGGAATCGAGGCTTTTTCCTCTCGATTATTATCGGCATTTGATTCAGTTAGATTAGCAAGCAATGTGCCAGATGTGGGTTCCGGCAGGGACAATAATCGGAACCAACTGAAATCATTAGGTATAATCAAAATAATGCGTTAAATACGAAAATAGGGAGATGGGTGTGTGGGGCTTGCAGATCTATATTTTGTACAAGAATTGAACAAAATATAGAGGGAATGGGCGCTTTTGAGCTGATCTGCTGTTAGTTGGATCTTACAGTCCAGTAAAGACTGATAGTCATTGATAACAGGTGCCTGAAGATCTGTACGACGACAGGACAAGTAAGGTATAATTCCCGCCGCTAAGACCATGATTGCCTCCTTCCACAGAATTGTCGACTCCTTCGTGATCTCGGTGCACAACCGTAGGTACCGGGGGCGTCCGTCCCTGTTCCGGCCCGCGAACCCCGCTTTCACCACGGACTCGCCGGAGGGACTTTTTCCCGCAGCGGAGAGGCCGCCCGATCTCGAGGTGGAAAGGCGCTTCGGCCTGGGCGGGATGACGGGCCGTCGGTACAGGTTCCGGAGCCGCCTGAGCACCGGATACCAGATGAACGACACGGCTGAAGGGACTCTCTTCGAGCCCCGGCGCAAGCCGAAAGGGTCCGTGATCCTGGTGCATGGGTGGCGAATGGACGATCCGGCCTACTGGCGCGTTGTGGGCCGGTACTTTGCCGGACGCGGGTACCGCTGCCTCCTGCCGGTGCTCCCGTTTCACGGCTCCCGGGTTCCGGCCGGGTCCCTCCCCGGAGAGCTCACCCTTAGCGCAGACCTGCTCCTTTCCATATTGGCCGTTCGCCAGGCCGTTTGTGAGATCCTGGACCTCGCCCACTGGCTCCGCGAGCATCATCCGGGCCGCCTCATCCTGGCCGGGACCAGCCTGGGAGGCTTCATCTCGCTGCTGGCGTCCTGCGTCGAGGAGCGGTTCGACCGCGTGGTTGCGATCGTTGCAGGGAGCAGCCTCGCGAGAATCATGTTCGACCATCCCATAGGCAAAAGCGTCAAGAGGGATCTCGAGGAGCACGGCCTGTCCCGGGAGGGGCTGGAAGAGGCCTGGCGATCCATTGCCCCTGCAAGTTACCCTCCCCGAGTGCCACTGGAGCGAATCCGGCTCGTGCCGGCCAGATACGACAGGATAGTCGATACGGAGAACGTGGGGGACCTCATACGCGCCTGGGGGCTCGAGGATGTACGGTGGCTTCCCGGTGGCCACGTAACATCAACCCTCTTCTTCCGGCGCATGTTTGCCGAGCCGCTTTGACTTGATTGTATAGGAAATCCGAGGAGCTTGTGGAAAAAGTTTTTTCAACCACAGAGGACACAGAGGTCACAGAGAGAGGATTAATGGAATCAGATTCTTCCTTTCTCTGTGCTCTCTGTGTCCTCTGTGGTGAATTTATATAACGTAACGTTTGAAATGTCAGAGAGCAAAAGTCCACCCGAAGGGCGATAAGTGCTTAAGAGTGCTAGGGAGGTGAGATATGAACGGAGAGCTTTTCAGGGGAATCAAGCAGTGGGAGTTCGAGTGGGAGGGCGAGAAAGCGAAGCTGCCGGTCTTCTATTACGACAACACCTCCATGACGGCCATCTATACCGCTTCGACAGGCAGGGCAAAGAAACTGCTGCCTCACCAGGACATGAAGCCGATCGAGCTCTACCCGGGAAGATGCCTTGCGGCATTCACGGCCTTCGAATATCGCAAGACCGATATCGATCCATACAATGAATTCAGCATCTCCTTCCTCATCTCTTTCGGCAAGCCCCAGATCCCCGGCCTGACCGCGGCCCGACAGATGTCACGTCGCTATTTTACCGCCTATGTCTGGCAGCTGCCCGTGACGACCGAAATTGCCAGACGGGGCGGAGTGGAGCTCTACGGGTATCCCAAGTTCCTGGCAGACATCACCTTTCAAAAAGAGAAAGGCTGGATGAGCTGCGATCTCGTCGAAAAGGGGAAGAAGATTCTCTCTCTCAAGGGAAAGGTGCTTCAGACATCGAGGGGCAGGATCACGAGATACACAACGTATTCGGTCCTGGAGGATATCCCGCTCGCGGCCAATGTGTACGTGGATCCCATCGAGTTCGTCCAGAGCAGGGACAAGGGAGCCGCATCCCTCGAGCTCGGTGCAGGCCACGCCATCTCGGAGGCGCTGAAAGGGATCGGTCTCGGCAGGGCGCCGGTGGTGTATCAATTCAGCCCGGCCAACCAGGCCATCCTGTTTGCGGGTCGCAACCTGATCGACAGCTGATCCGTTGTCAAGTTCCGGCCGGTATGTTAAGAATGTAGTGTTCGATGGACCTCTAAAGGCAACTATTCATGGATGTAATCTCACAGTTCGTTAGCTTGGACCTACCCGTCAAGATCGGCACGCTGGCCATTGTCCATCTTACTCATGCCATCGTATGCGCCATAATTGCCGGCCACAGGCATCGGGACCGGAAGAAATGGTTCTTTCTGGCTCTCTTCTTCCAGGTCGCGGCGCTCGCCTGGCTCCTCATCGCCCCGGCAAAATCCCCGCCGCCGTCAGAAACAGAATAACCTCCCACCTCCAGAGGACTCATCGCCCTCCGGGCGGATGTTCACTCTGGCATTTCAAACATTACGTTATATAAATTCACCACAGAGGACACAGAGAGCACAGAGAAAGCAAAAGTTTGATTGCATTCATTCTCTCTCTGTGACCTCTGTGATCTCTGTGGTTGAAAAATCTTTTTCGTAAGCTCCACGGATTTCCATCTCTGCGTCTTTGCGTCTCTGCGTTAAATCTTTTCTTACGGAGAAAATTGGATTTCCTATGCAATCAAACTAAAGGTGTTCCCCAAGATGCCGGCCGAGAAGCTCGAGGGCCGCCCGCACGGTGCTCTGCCGGTTCTCCATGCGGTCTCCCTCCCATACGTGGCGCTCGCAATGCAATTCGCCCGTGGCGACGGCCAGGGCTATGTAGACGAGCCCTACCGGCTTTTCAGGCGATCCCCCACCCGGGCCGAGGACGCCCGTGGTCGCCAGCGCCAGGTCCGAACCGAAGGCGTCGAGGGCGCCCCGCGCCATGGCCCTAGCGACCGGCTCGCTCACAGCCCCGTGGGTCGCTAGGTCGACCGCAGGGACCCCGAGCAGGCGGGACTTGACCTCATCCTGGTAGGCGATGACACCGCCGAAGTAGTAGTCCGAGCTACCGGGGACACTCGTGAGGGCCGCGCCGATAGCGCCGGCCGTACATGACTCGGCCGTGCTGACGGTGAGCCCCGATTTCGAGAGATACGAAGCGACTTCCTCTTTGATCATGTCGAGCTCCTTTGAAGTGGGGGCGTCATTATAGAGACCGCGGCGTCCGAACTGCAAGGCCCGCCCGGAAGGGCATCTCCCATCGGGGCCGGTTGATCTGCGTCGGGATTTTCGATAAGTTGGCGGTTTGAAATCGAAGCTCCATCCCGGGAGGAACAGGATGCCCTTTAGCCGGAAAGACCTCGATCTCGATTGCGCCGCAGAGGCGGCGCGGCTGGAAGAGACGATACGACGCCAGGTGCTCGTGGGGCTCAGGCGCGAGGGGGCCGTGGTCGGCCTGAGTGGGGGGCTCGATTCGTCCGTGACGGCCGCGCTCTGTGTTCGGGCCCTGGGCCCGGACAAGGTCGTGGTGGTCATGATGCCCGAGAAGGACTCGAATCCGGAGAGCACGGCCATAGCCGAAAGGCTGTCGGCCCGCCTCGGCATCGAGCCGATTCTGGAAGATATCACGGCGCCCCTGGAGGGCCTCGGGGCCTACCGCCGGCGGGACGAGGCGGTGCGCCGCCTGTTTCCCGACTACGGCCCCGAGCACAAAGTGAAGATCGTCCTGCCGGGCCAGGATTTCAAGAAAGATACGATCAATCTGTTTCGCCTGGGCATCGTCGGGCCGGACGGGGAGGAGCGATCCAGGCGCATGCCGCTGCGCGAGTACCTCCAGATCGTGGCCGCCTCGAACATGAAGCAGCGCACCCGCATGATCACCCTGTACTATCACGCCGAGGTGCGTAACTACGCCGTTGTGGGCACGGCCAACCTGGACGAACACGACCAGGGCTTCTTCGTGAAACACGGCGACGGCGGCGTCGACCTCCAGCCCATCGCCCACCTCTACAAGCTGCAGGTCTATCAGCTCGCCCGGCACCTCGACATCCCAGAGGAGATCCTGAGCAGAATGCCGACCACGGACACCTACAGCGCCGAGGTCACCCAGGAGGAGTTCTTCTTCCGGCTCCCCTTTGACATGATGGACCCCATACTCTACGCAATGGACCACGGCGTGGAGGCGGCAGAAGCAGCCAGAGAGCTTGGCCTCTCCGAGGAGCAGGTCAAGCTGGCTTTTAAGGATTTCGAGCGTAAGAAAAGGGCCACCGAGTACCTGCGGTGCCCTCCCCTGAAGGCGGGCCGGGAGGAGTCGTAACGCTGGGCGGCCGTTACCCGTTGCCTCGTTCCGAGGCTCTGCCTCGGAACGGAGCTCCACAGGGGCTCTGCCCCTTTCTGTTTTTTAAGCTCTCTGAAAACCGGTAGGGAGGCGGAGCCTCCCGAATGTTCGTTCCCAGGCAGAGCCTGGGAACGAGGAGCAAGGTAGCCCGAAGGGCTAGGAGTCCTCCAAACCGACATAACGAGGTAGCGAATGCCATCCACCGACGACTGGAAAGCTGAAAAGGAAGAGCAGGGCAGGGCGATCACCGAGTCCCTCTACCGGCGGGGCATGATCCGCACCTGGCTGCGGGACCGGCCCGAGGGGTGGACCCTGATCTCCGGGCTCTGGAGCCCGGTCTACATCCAGCTGCGGCCGCTCTGCTCGCACCCCGACCTGCTCGCCAAGGTCGGCCGTGCCCTGGACGCTTTGGTCCGGAACGAGGCGCCCCACGTGACGAGGCTCGTGGGGATCGCCATGGCCGGGGTGCCGATCGCCACGGCCGCAAGCCTTGCCGGTGGGCTGCCCATGGCCTTCACCCGGAAGCTCGAAGGGGTGCGCCGTATCGAAGAGGTGGAGGCCGCCATCGCGGGCTATGGCGATCACTCCCTGGTCGAGGGCGAGATGGACGGCGGCGACTCCATCGCCTGCGTGGACGACCTGGTGACACGGTTCGACAGCAAGCGGATCGCGGCCGCCCTGGTCGCACACGAGGCGCAGCGCCGGGGCCTCGGACACGTGGATTGCGCCGACGTGGCGGTGCTGCTCGACCGGGAACAGGGCGCGGCCGAGGCGTCCGAAGAGGCAGGCATGAGGCTCCACGCCGTCATCCCACTCCGCAGCCGTGGCCTTGAGTGGCTCGCCGGGGCCATGGCGCCGGAGGAGATCGAGGTGATCGCCGACTACCTCGACGACCCGGCCCCGTATCAGGAGGAATCCCGTAGAGTCGAGCTCATTTCCATGGCCCGGAGCAGGGCTCAGGGAAGAAGGAGAGAGTGATGAGTGTGCCTTCGCAGAACACCCAGCGATCGGAAGAGCTCTTTGCAGAGGCCCGGCTCCACATCCCGGGCGGAGTGGACAGCCCGGTGCGGGCTTTCAAGGCGGTGGGCGGAACGCCCCGGTTCATCAAGAGGGCCCAGGGAGCCATGCTCACCGACGCCGACGGCAACACCTACATCGACTATGTCGGGTCCTGGGGACCAATGATCCTGGGCCACGCCCACCCGGACGTGGTCGCCGCCATCGCGGCCCAGGCGGAGCTGGGCACGAGCTACGGAGCGCCCACGGCTCTGGAGACCGAGCTCGCGCGGCAGATCAAGGCGGCCATGCCCTCCATCGAGAGGGTGCGGTTCGTGAGCTCCGGCACGGAGGCCACCATGAGCGCCCTGCGCCTGGCCCGGGCCTTCACGGGGCGCGAGAAGATCGTCAAGTTCGAGGGGTGCTATCACGGCCACAACGACGCCCTCCTGGTGCGCGCAGGCTCGGGGGCCGCCACCTTCGGCGTGCCCACCAGCCCGGGGGTGAATCCGGCCGTGGCCAGGGACACGATCACCGCGCCGTACAACGACCTCGGCGCCGTGCGTGAGATCCTGGAGAGCGAGGCCGGGGCGATCGCGGCCGTGATCGTCGAGCCGATCGCAGGGAACATGGGACTGGTTCCGCCCGAGGAGGGATTCCTCGAAGGGCTGGCCCGGGCGACGGCCGATGCCGGGGTCCTGCTCATCTTCGACGAAGTGATCACCGGGTTCCGCGCCGGACCCGGAGGCGCCCAGGGTCTGTACGGGATACGGCCGGACCTCACCTGCCTGGGAAAGATCATCGGCGGGGGGCTCCCCGTGGGGGCCTTCGGCGGCCGGGCCGAGATCATGGAACGCCTGGCCCCGGACGGGCCGGTCTATCAGGCCGGCACCCTCTCGGGCAACCCGCTCGCCATGGCGGCCGGGATCGAGACGCTGCGCTGCATGGAAGAGCCCGGCCTGTACGAGGCGCTCGAGGAGCGCACGGCCGGGCTGGCCGGCCGGATTCGCACCGAGGCGGAGCGGGCCGGCGTGCCGGTTTTCGTCTCGCAGCTGGGGAGCGCCTTCTGCACCTTCTTCACCGAAGGCGGGCCCGTGTGTGACTGGTCCGGGGCCGAAGGGTGCGACCTGGAGCGGTTCGCGGCGTTCCACGAGGCCATGCTCCGTCGCGGGATCTATCTGCCACCGTCTCAGTTCGAGACCTGTTTCGTCTCCCTGGCCCATACAGGAGAGGACCTCGACCGCACGGCCGAAACATTCGGCGAGGCCCTCGGCAGCCTGCCCCGATGATTTCCTGATACAAGCCCGCGCACTTACGCCGAATGGAGGGTTCGGTTCCACTCGGACCGCAGACGGCGTGGAAGCCGTCCCTCCGGGGTGTATGCCGCCCGAGCCCCCTCAGGGGGCTGTGTCTATTTCTGCGATGGTGTGAAACGTGAGCAAGTAGGGAACGGCCGGGTTGTTGTCAAGGTCCCTGAAGGCGTTGAAATTTTCCGAATTTAACCAGATCGCATAGGTCCTGCCGGGCTCCAGTTTCACCGGGGCCACACAGGTTCGCTTGTCGTCGAGGTATTCTATCTTTCCTGAAATCATGGGAAAGGTCTCATTCGAAATCTTGACCCAGGACCACATCCGGTCCGACATCATATCCTTGCTGAAGGTGACGCGGATCTCTTTGAGGTCCGGGTCGACCGTAGCGTCGCCCGCCCGGGGCACGGTCTTCACGACGACGGGCGGCACTGATTTTACGCTGATGCCGGCGCTTTGTTGAGCCGCTGCCGGGCCGGCCATCAGGATCGCCGCCACGGCAATAAGTATAATTCTCTTCATGTCTTCGTCCTTTCTACGCGAATCCTAAGATGCCCTCAACCTTCAATCCCAGCGATCAGTTCTGCTTTGCCTTCTCCAACGCCTTCTTCAGAAACGCTCCCGTGTAGGAATTCTTCGCGGCCGCGATCTCCTCAGGGGTCCCGGTGGACAGGATCCTGCCGCCCTCATCGCCCCCTTCCGGGCCGAGGTCGATCACGTAGTCGGCGGTCTTGATCACCTCCATGTTGTGTTCGATCACGATGATCGTGTTGCCCGCCTCGGCCAGGCGGTCGAGCACGTGGAGGAGCTTGTGGATGTCGTCGAAGTGGAGGCCCGTGGTCGGCTCGTCGAGGATGTAGAGGGTGCGGCCCGTTGCGGTTTTGCTGAGCTCCCGTGAGAGCTTGATCCGCTGCGCCTCGCCTCCGGAGAGCGTTGTGGCGGCCTGGCCGAGCTTGATGTAGCCCAGCCCCACCTCGCTCAGCGTGCCGAGCTTGTTCTTGATGGGAGGGATGTTGGTGAGGAGCTCGAGGGCCTCATCGACCGACATGTTCAGAATATCCGAAATGCTCTTGCCCTTGTACCGGATCTCGAGGGTCTCTCGGTTGTATCGCTTTGCGCCGCAGACCTCGCATGTGACGTAGACATCGGGCAGAAAGTGCATCTCGATCTTGATGATGCCGTCCCCCTTGCACGCCTCGCAGCGGCCCCCCTTCACGTTGAAGCTGAACCGGCCTGCCCGGTAGCCGCGCATCTTGGCCTGGGGAATGCGCGCGTACAGGTCGCGTATGTGGGTGAACAGGCCGGTGTAGGTGGCCGGATTGGACCGCGGCGTCCGCCCGATCGGCGCCTGGTCGATGTCGATGACTTTGTCGATGTGCTCCAGCCCCTCGATTCCGCTGTGATCGCCTGGGCGCTCCTTGGCCCGGAAGAAGTGCTGGGACAGGGCCCGCTGAAGGGTGTCGATGATCAGGGTCGATTTCCCCGATCCGGACACCCCGGTTACACAGGTGAAGAGCCCGATGGGAAAGCTCGCATCGATGGCCTTCAGGTTGTTGGACTGGGCTCCCCGAATGGTGAGAAAATTTCCGTTCGGGGACCGCCTTTTCTCCGGTACGGGGATGGAGAGCTTGCCGGCCAGGTATCGGCCGGTGAGCGATTTGCCGTTCCGGACGATAGCGGACGGCCTGCCCTTCGCAACGATGCGGCCCCCCTCCATGCCGGCGCCCGGCCCCATGTCGATGACGTGGTCGGCCGCGCGAATGGTCGCTTCATCGTGCTCGACCACGATAACGGTATTGCCCAGGTTGCGCAGCTTCTTCAGGGTCTCGAGGAGCCGCGCGTTGTCGCGCTGGTGGAGCCCGATGCTCGGTTCGTCCAGAATGTAGAGGACACCCACCAGGGCGGTTCCGATCTGCGTGGCGAGCCGGATGCGCTGCCCCTCGCCCCCTGAGAGGGTGGAGGATGTCCGCTCGAGGTTGAGATAGTCCAGGCCTACGTTCACCATGAAGCCGAGCCGGCTGACGATCTCTTTGATCAGCAGCCCGGCGATCTGTTCTTCCGTCTTGTCGAGCTTCAGATTCTGGAAGAAGGTGAGGGCGTCCTTGATCGATTGTCTACAGACCTGATGGATCGAGCAATCGCCGACCTTGATGAAGAGGCTCTCTCGCTTCAGGCGCGTCCCCCCACAGGTGGGACACGTGTTCGTGTTCATGTACTGCTCTATCTCTTCGCGCACCGAATCGGAGTCGGTCTCGACGTAGCGGCGGCTCAGATTGCCGATCACCCCTTCGAAGGGCCTGCGCGATGTGTAGCTCGATCCATTCCCCTCGTAGTGGAACTCGATCGCCTCGTTCTGAGAGCCGTGGAGCAGCACCGAGCAGGTCGACTCCGGGATCCGCCTGAAGGGTGTGTCCAGGTCGAAACCGTAGTGCTCTGCGAGCGATTCGAGCATCTGGAAATAAAAGGCCGAGGTCCGCTTGCTCCAGGGCTGTATGGCCCCCTCCCTGAGGCTCAGCCCCTTGTCGGGCACCACCAGGTCGGGGTCGAAATAGGTCTTCACGCCGAGGCCGCCGCAGTCGGAGCACGCCCCGTGAGGGCTGTTGAACGAGAAGAGCCTAGGCGAGAGCTCCGGGTAGCTCACCCCGCACTTGGGGCAGGCGAACTTCTCGCTGAAGATCAACTCCCGGGGCTCCTCTTCGTCTATCCTCTCCACCTTGACGATCCCCCGTCCCAGCTTCGATGCGATCTCCACCGAGTCGGAAAGACGGCTCTCCTGCCCCTCCTTGAGGAGGAGTCGGTCGATGAGCACGTCGATGTAATGTTTCTTTTTCTTGTCGAGCGCCGGAGGGTCGGCCAGATCACAGAGCTTGCCGTCGATCTTCACGCGCAGGAATCCGTCCCGCTGAAGCCCTTCGAGCTCCTTGTGGTATTCTCCCTTTCGCCCCCGTACGATTGGAGCCAGGACATGGATCGCCGCGCCGGAGGGGAGATTGAGGATCTGGTCGACGATCTGCTGGACGGTCTGCGACGCGATCCCGCGGCCGCACTCGAAGCAATAGACCTTTCCGATCCGGGCGAAGAGAAGCCGCAGATAGTCGTAGATCTCGGTGACGGTCCCGACCGTGGAGCGGGGGTTCTTGGTCGTGGTCTTCTGCTCGATGGAGATGGCCGGCGAGAGCCCTTCGATCGACTCTACATCGGGCTTCTCCATCTGCTCGAGGAACTGGCGGGCGTATGCGCTCAGGGATTCGACGTAGCGGCGCTGCCCCTCGGCGTAGATGGTGTCGAAGGCGAGCGAAGACTTGCCCGACCCGCTGAGACCGGTGATGACCACGAGCTTGTTGCGCGGGATCTCGAGGTCGATGTTCTTCAGGTTGTGCTCTTTTGCGCCCTTGATGACGATCTTCTCGATGGCCATGGTTCGTTCCGGATTCCGTATCGCCGCCGTCCCGGCGGCATATCGATTTCCAACGTAGGGGCGACCGGCGGTCGCCCTTACAGCATCACCTCTATGTAGGCCTTCTTCTTCAGCTCTTGTATCCACCGGTTGAATCGCTTCTCGGCCTCCTGGTTGTATAGGATCTCGTGGATCGTGTCCCTGACCTTTTCGAAGGGTCGCTTCTCACCGTCGCTTCGCTCTATGAGCTTGATGAAGTGAATTCCGGCCGAGGATTTCACAGGTTCGCTCACCTCGCCTTCGGAGAGAGGGGCGATCGCTTCGGAGATGAATGGAGAGAGGTTGCCTGACTCTATGAATCCGAGGTCCCCCCCGTTCGCGGCGGCCGGCCCTTCGGAGAAGAGGGCCGCCAGCTCCTCGAAGGTCTCCCCTTTATCGAGGCGCGTCTGCAGCTCTTCGGCCCGGGCTTTGAGGCTCGCTTTGGTCCCGTAATCCCCGCGGCGCAGGAAGATCAGGCCTATGCGGACACCTGCGCGGCCCGTGTAGTCGTCGATGTGCTCGTAGTAGTAATTCTTGAGCCGCTCTTCGTTCAAGTCGATCTTGGACTGGATCTCCATGCTGATGAGCCGCGCCTTTTCGATCTGATCCCCCAGGTCCTTGCGGTATTCCTCGTAGGAAACCCCCTGGCTCGCCAGGGACTTGCGCAGCACCTCCTCGGTGATCCCCCCGCGTGTGAGGACGTCATTCAGGGCGTTGTCGACGTCGGCGTCGGTGGCTGCGATGCCGAGGCTCCGCGCCTGGTTGTCGATGAGCTTCTTCGTGATCAGCTGGTCGAGCACTTTGCGCTGCACTTCGGCCTCCCGGCCTGCAGGGACCTCCTCGCCCATCTGGCGCATCAGGCTCTCTTCGGCCTGCTCGAGCTCATAGAGGGTGATCACCTCGTCGTTCACCTGGGCCACCACGCGGTCCACGACTTCGGCGAAGAGGGGTGCAGCGCCGGAGATGGCCGCCAACAGGAGCGCGGTGAAAAAAGAGATAATGACCTTATGCTTTTTATTCATTTCATCCCTCCTGGATTCCAGAGGTTGGAACTCTTGGGAGTATGACAAGAGGACGTCATTGCGAGGGGCAAAGCCCCGAAGCAATCCCCTGAGCACCTTGGCCAATCGTTCTCGTGGGATCGCTTCGTCGCCTGAGGCTCCTCGCGATGACATCAAACGTTGTATTGCCGTCTGTCCTATAAATCCTTCCTGTGTGCTTCGAGCTCCTGGAGGAGCCCGTCATGGATCTGTATTCGGGCCGACGACCGAAGCTCATCCATCCATTGTGCATATCGGGCCTTCTCTCGCTCCTGGACGATCTCCTTCTCGATCCAGTGCCGCACCTCTTCGAAGGGGCGCTGGTGTGCCGGGATCTTCTCGACCACCTGGAAGAGGTGGTACCCGTACTGGGTGCGTACGATGGGGCTCGTCCGCCCGGTGCGTAGCGAGAACAAGGTGTTTTCGAATTCCGGCGGGAGCATGCCCGGGCCGACCCGGCCCAGGTCTCCTCCGCGCTCCCCCTCGGGTGCAATCGACCGCTCCCGCGCCAGCTCGGCAAAGTCCGCTTCGCCGCGCAGGGCCTTCTTGATCTCTTTCGCCTCGTCCAGGCTGTCCACCACGATCTGCCGGGCGTGGACCTGTTCCCCCACTTCGTAGGCGGCCAGGTGGGCCTGGTAATAGTCGAGGAGCTCATCCTCGCCGGGCATGACCTTTGACGTGATCTCTCCCTCGATCAGTTTTCTGATGAGGAGGTCGCGCCGCATCTCCTCCTTCCAGCTCTCGAAATCTATGAGCTTCTCGATCAGCATCTCGTCGAAGCTGGTGCCGGGGTAATTGCTCCTGATCGCCTCGATCTCCGAGGTCAACTCCTCCTTGCTCACGATGTAGTCGAGGCGCGTTGCCTCCTGGAGAAGGAGGATCTCATCGATCATCTTAACGAGGACTTCGGCCCGTATGGCGGCCGGATTGACCATGTTCTCGCCCCCGCAGTCGCTGCGGTCGAGCTCCTGAATGAGCATGCCGTAGAAGATCTTTTCGCTGTTCACCTCCGCGATTACACGCTGCCCGATAGACGTCGTCTGTCGCGGCCGGCATCCCTGGGTCGAGACGAGCACGGCTGCTGCGGCCAGGGCCGGTGCGGCCTTCGGCCAGACGGCTCGCAGGCGGAATCTCATCGGGTTCCCCCTGCCGCGGCCTCCTGCCGGCCCTTGGGCCGGGCGCCCTGCCGGGCCGGGGCACAGCCGGAGAGCGCAGTCAGGAGCTTTTTTGTCTCTCGAAAGATCCCGGGAGACCCGTCTGTGTTCCCGGTCGCGTCGCAGCCCTCGGCCGAGAGACGGTCGCCGGGCAGCAGCCTGAGGCGGCCGCCGCTTGACTCGATAAGGCCGAGGACCCGACCGGGATCGAGTGATGTGCTCGGATGAAACGAGATGATGATGCGCTCCCCGTCGAAGCGGAGCGACTCGGCCCGTATGCGCTTGAGCATCCCCTTGATCTCGATCACCTCCAGGAGGTTCTCGGCCTCGGAGGGGGCCGGGCCGTACCGGTCCTCGATCTCGCGGCGGATTTCGGCGATCTCCTCCGGCCCGGCCGACGAGGCGAGCCGCTTGTACAGCACCAGGCGCTGTCCCGGGGCCTCGATGTAGTCGTCGGGGAGATAGGCGGGCACCCGGAGCTGGATCTCGGGCTCGATCTCTTCGGGCGGCGCCTCTCCTTGCAGCTCCAGCACGGCGCGCTCCACGAGCTCCGTGTACATTTCGAACCCCAGCGCCTGGATGTGGCCCGCCTGGGAGGTGCCCAGGAGATTGCCGGCCCCGCGGATCTCCAGGTCGTACTTGGCGATCTTGAAGCCCGAGCCGAGCTCCGTGGCCTCCTGGATGACCCGGAGCCTCTTGATGGCATCGCTGGAGAGTATCTCGGCCTCGGGCACGATCAGATAGGCGTACGCCTGCGCCCGGGACCGGCCGACTCGGCCGCGAAGCTGGTAGAGCTGGGCCAGCCCGAGGCGCTCGGCATGGTTGATGATGATCGTGTTCACGGAGGGAATGTCGAGGCCGGACTCGATGATGGTCGTGCAGACTAGGATGTCGAACTCACGCCCCACAAAGCCGAGCATGATCGACTCCAGCTCCCGTTCGGCCATCTGACCGTGGGCCACGGCGATCCGGGCCTCGGGCACCAGCCTCCGCAGGGAGTCGGCCACGGTGTGTATGTTGGCCACGCGGTTGTGGACGAAGAAGGCCTGGCCCCCGCGGCCCATCTCCTGGCGGATCGCTTCCCGGATGACCTGGTGGTCGTAGCGGGTCACGTATGTCCGCACGGAGAGCCGGTCTTCCGGGGGCGAGTTGATCACGCTGAGGTCACGGATGCCCGTGAGCGACATGTGCAGGGTCCTGGGGATCGGGGTAGCGCTCAGGGTGAGAACGTCGACCATCCTACGCATCCTCTTGATGCGCTCCTTGTGGGTCACGCCGAAGCGGTGCTCCTCGTCAATGATGAGGAGCCCCAGGTTCCGGAAAGAGATATCCTTCGAGAGGAGCCGGTGGGTTCCGATGATGATGTCGAGCTTTCCGGCGGCGAGCCCGGCCAGAATGTCCCGCTGCTGTTTGGGCGTCTTGAACCGGCTCAGCTCCTCTACGTTGACGGGGTAGTCGGCGAGCCGGGCGGCAAAGGTCGTGGCGTGCTGCTGGGCGAGCACCGTGGTCGGGACGAGCACGGCCACCTGTTTGCCGTCGAGGACAACTTTGAAGGCGGCGCGGATGGCCACCTCGGTCTTCCCGTAGCCCACGTCGCCGCAGATCAGCCGGTCCATCGGCATGGACCGGGTCATGTCCTGCAGCACGTCCTCGATGGCCGCGGCCTGGTCCGGCGTCTCCTCGAACTCGAAGGTAGACTCGAAGGACCGGTAGAGCTGGTCGGGAGGTGAAAAGGCGTGGCCCGGTAGAACCCGGCGGGTGGCGTAGAGCTCCACCAGCTCCTTTGCGATGGCCTCGATGGATTGTTTCGCCCGCTCCTTTGCCTTTGCCCATGCCTGGGCGCCGAGCCGGTCGAGCCGCGGGGCGCGCCCCTCCGGCCCCACGTACTTCTGGACGAGGTTCACCCGGTCCACGGGCAGATAGAGTTTGTCTTCCCCGGCGTACTCGATGTGGAGGAAGTCGTTGCGGAATCCCTCGATGGTCAGGCTCTCCAGGCCCCGGTAGAGGCCGATCCCAAAATCGGCGTGCACGATCGAATCGTCCGGCTCCAGGTCGCTCAGGTTGGAGAGAAACACGGCCGAAGGGGATTGGTGAGGACGTCGCGAGCGCCGGACCTTGGCGCCGAAGATCTCCTCCTCGGTTATCAGGACCGCCCCGATGCCCGGCCACTGAAATCCGGCCGTGACGCGGCCGGTCACGAGACTGATCTCGCCGGGTCGGCCCTGGACGGCGAAAGAGCTCAGAGGGGCGGGGCTCAGCCCGTAGAGTTTGAGCAGCCCCACCAGGCGCATGACGCCCGCCTCGCCCCTGCAGGCGAAGATGACCTCCAGGTCCTCGGCCAGCCAGCCCTCAACGGCCTCCACGAGGGGGCGGAGAGCCTCCTCCTCGGACTGGTGAGCGGCGATGGACTGGCGGATCATCTCATTGGTCTTGATTGAAAAGGCGATCCCGCCGGTTCGTGTCTCGTCCCGGATGGGAAGAGGGGGGGCTCCGTATTCTGTTTCGCAAGCATCCCCCGGCCCGGGCTCCCCGGCCGTCCCGCCGAACCGGGCAAGCACTATGGGATTGAGTGCCTCGATTCGCGAGAAGAGCTCGCCCGGCCGGAGATACAGGTCTTCGGGCATGATGCAGGCGGCCGCGTCGCTCTGGGCCTGGGCACGCCTTTCGATGATCTCCTCCCACCAAAGCTCGGCATCCCTACGCACCCGGTCGGCTTCGCAGAGGATCACCATCACGTCGGGGCCGAGGTGGTCGAAGAGGGGCTCGAGACGGTCGTAGAAGAAGGGGAGAAACCGATCGAGGCCGCCGTAGCGAAGGGAGAGCTCCATGGCCCGCTCGATGCCCGCTCGCTTAATCCTGGAGAGGCCTGCGTCGTCGCAGCGCTGCTTGACGTTGTTGCGGAGGCCCTCGCTTTCCATGGAAAAGAAGATGGCTTCGCGCGCCGGTCCGACCCAGATCCGGTCCGGTCCGGCGCCGCGGTCCGAGCGCTGCGTGGCAGGATCGAATGTGCGGATCTCCTCGACGGCGTCCCCGAAACATTCGATGCGGACGGGCCGGTCGGCCAGTGGAGAGAAGAGGTCGACGAGGTGGCCGCGGAAGGAGAACTCGCCCGGCGCCTCGACGAGCTCGGTGCGCGTGTAGCCCATGGCGACGAGGCGTTCCGCAAGGTCGTCGCGATCGATCTCATCCCCCATGGCCAGAGGAAAGTCCACCTTGCGGAGATCGGCCCGGGGGACCGTCATCTGCATCAGGCCCTCTACCGGGGCGACCACGACCCGGGCCTCGGATTGAAGCAAGGCGTGGAGCGAGCGGAGCCGGCTCCAGACCCCCTCGCGTTCCGGGGGGAGATCGAGGAACGGCGGGGATTCCCAGGCGGGGAAGAGGAGCGGCTCTTCCCCGGGCCGCATGCGGCCGGCCGAGAAGAACCGGATGTCCTCGGCCAGGGCTTCTGCGTCCCGGCCCTTTGGGGTGATGATGAGAAGAGGCCGGTCGGCGGCATGGGCGAGGGAAGCCAGGAAGAGGGGACGGGCGCCGCCCTCAAGTCCACTGATCTCGAGCGGTTGCTGCGATGTCAGGACCGACTGAATGGCGCGGTCGATATCGCTTTCCAATCTCTGGTAAGTCACACTCCGCCCTACAAGCCCCTCAGTAAACGTTCGGCAAGCTCCGCAGGGAGGCCGGCGTCGATGATCTTCTGGTAGCACGCTTCTATGTCATAGGCCAGTCGGAAGGTCTCGACCTCCCGAGCCTGGTCGTCGTAAACGAGAAATGCCGCCCGGGGGTCCTGGTCCCGCGGCTGTCCAACGCTCCCGGGATTGATGAGATAGAGGGGGTCCGAATCCAGGGGAATCGTCTTTTGGATGACGTTTTGCAAGCTATCCGGACTTTTCACATAGGCGATCTGGTAGTGGGTGTGGCCGAAAAATGCGAGGTGGATGTGGCTGTATCGTTTGCGGAGCAGTTCGAAGCTCGACTCTATCGTCTCCTGCGAGAAGAGGTACTGGTCCCTGTGATGGAGGGAGCCGTGGACCATTACGAACCGGTCGTCGATCACGATCTCGGTCGGCAGCTCTCGCAGATACCGGCTGTTCTCCTCGGTCAGCGCCCTTCGCGTCCAGAGCGCGGCTTCCCGGGCGATGGGGTTGAAATTCCACGGGTTTTCCAGTCCACAGGCCACCGCGTCGTGGTTGCCCATGATCAGGGGGATTTCCTGTTCCCTGAAGAGGTCCACCACCTCGTTCGGGTTGGCATTGTAGCCGACGAGGTCGCCCATGCAGACGATTTGATCCACTTCCAGTGTCTTGATCAGATCGAGAGTGGCCGTCAGGGCCTCGAAATTCGCGTGAATGTCGGATATGACTGCGTATCGCACCCGCCCTCTCCAAATAGGGGTTTCTATACGCCTGAGCGTCGAAAAAAGATATTTTTCGTAAATAAAGAACATTATCAGATCAAATAAAGAAAGTAAACAGGACGGGACGCCTCAGGCCCCAATGGAACAGATGCTTGCAGATTCCATGGCGACGTTGTACTATTTTTTAAATGCCCTGAACGGACCGGGGCGCAACAAGGAGATGGGTCATGGGGAAATACGAATTTATTCAGCACTATGAGGGGTGGGAGGAGTTCCAGAGCCTGGATGTGAGCGATAGGATCAAGACCTTCCAGCGGGACGGCAAGATCTACGATGTTCTCATGTCCCAGCAGTTCGACCGGCAGTTCCTCGAAGAGCTCTATGTCCTGATCAATGCGATTCGCGGGATCGCAAAGACCAAGGATGGAATAGAATGGCTCCACAGCCTGCACTACCACCTGAGGGCCATGCTCTATTTTGTCCAGCCCTCCACCCGGACCTTTCTCTCATTTCAGAATGCCTGCCACATTCTGGGCATGCACACCGGCGAGATCCGGGATCCCAACACCTCTTCGGAGATAAAAGGGGAGAGCCCCGAGGACTCCATCCGAACCTTCAGCTCCTATGTAGACCTGATCATCATGCGCCATCCGGTCGAGGGCTTTGCGGAGAAGACGGCGTGGCTGCTGAACAACACGGATCGGCCCGTGCCGCTGATCAACGCCGGCTCCGGAAGGGATCAGCATCCCACTCAGGCACTGCTCGACATGTACACCCTGATGCGCTCCTTCGAAGAGATCGGCGGCGTCGACGGAAAGGTCATCGCCATGGTGGGGGACCTCAAGCGGGGCCGGACCGTGCGCTCTCTCAGCTACCTCATGAAGAACTTCGAGGATACGGAGATCATATACGCCGCGCCCGAGGGGTTTCGGATGGAGGAGGACATCAAGGAATTTCTTCGTCGGTACGACATCTCCTTCAGGGAGGTGGACGACCTGGAGTCCATCCTGCCCGAGGTGGACGCGATCTACATGACCCGCATACAGGACGAACACGACCCGAGCGGCAAGAGCCAGTCTCACTATGAGACCTTCTCTCTGAGGAAGCACCACCTGGAGCTGCTCAAGCCCCACGCCATCATCATGCACCCCCTGCCGCGTCGGGGAGAGATCGAAGTGAGCATCGACAAGGATCCGCGGGCCATGTACTGGCGCCAGGAGCGCAACGGCATGTGGACCCGGGCCGCCCTGATGAGCAAGATCTTCGGCTCCGACGGCGAGATCCTCGAGCGCGTGGAGCAGGGCGGACGCCCCTAATAGGGCGGGCCATGCCCGCCGATTCCCATAACATGCATTCATAACGGCGGCCACAGGCCGCCCTATGCGCTTACCTGTCATTTCGGTGAGCCGAAGCCCTGAGTGAAGCGAAGGGGAAGCGAGAAATCTTAATAACGCAACATTCGGAAAGCATTGCGACAAAAGAAAGGAGGCGGAGATGAACAGAAGCTATTTGGGATTGATCTTGGTCCTGGCAGTCGGACTGTTCCTCGGAGCCGGGTGCGCGGCCGATGTGGACTGGGACGATGTCAAGGACAAAGAGGACAATTGCGTCGGGATCTACAATCCCGCTCAGAGCGATGAGGACAGCGACCTGGTCGGAGACCCCTGCGACCCGGACACGCCCCACCACGGCCTGATCGCCGACGGTTGCTACATCAGCAACTGGTCATCGCTGCTCGGCCCGGGATTTTCAGACATTGCCACCGAAATCATCCAGCTCAGTGACACAGCCCTTGCCGTGACCATGTGGTGGCCCGGCCTAGGCTGGTGGATCGAGGAAGGTGACGGCCAGACGAACGGCAGCGCGACGTGGTTCATGGCCAAGGACGACCACAACCCCTATTATGCAACCCAGACCTTTGTCGAAGGGACGGGAGAGGACACGAACGGCGACGGCCTGGTCGATCAGATCCTCGGTGTCTACCAGATGCTGGTGTGCGACGACCCGGGGGGACAATGTGATTTCGACCCCTTCTGGGAGTACTTTGCAAAAGGAGAGTGGGACGCCGTGCGGGTAGACGAACAGGAGTGTGATCTGTAACCGGATGACGATCACGCTTGACGAAAACATGCCACAAGCGCTTGGCGTAAATCGAGGATGAGATCTTGGACAAGCTAGTCGATATCTCAGCCGAAGAGGACGATGTGGACGTGGTATTAGACGACGAGAATGAAGAATTTAGCGATGAGGTTGGGTATCCGGAAGGGTAGGGGACTGACGCGCTTCCGAGCCTCCTCAACCACATAATGCTTTCCGTCATCATTATGGTTGGTCCCCCTGATAGCGGTCCTTTCGATCCCTGATCGAATCTCAAGCGATTCGTTATGGATTGTCCGGTGCGATTTGGAAGATAAGAATAAGCTGATTTTCCACGGTGAAGGCCGCGGCGAGCCTCCGGCCTTCGTCACGACTCGCCTGAATGTCGCACTCCTGTTTGATGGCTTGCTCTGGATTCTCCCCTGCAGCCAGATCGATCCTCACGACGTGCGTGTCAACTCTGATCGCCATTTTTTTAACTCCTTTACTGGGATGGACATGGATTCAACGAAGAGAGAATATTCTTGATGGCTCCGATCTGGGTCCTCGTAAAGGTCTTCTTATCCATCAATTCATCATAGGTACCAAGTGAATGCTCTTCCAACAGTCTGTCAAGGATATCACCGTGACAGGCCTTGAGTGCCATCAATTCGTTCTTCACTTCACGAATTGATGCGGTCGAAGCCGGAATCTTTTGGAGGTTCTTAATCGCTTCCAGTGTTTGTTCCGGGATTTCCCCCTTCGCGTCCTTGGCGAACATCATTTCCGCACTCCCATGTGTCACCGCGAGTGGACCCACCGCGAGTCGCTGGTAGACGCCACCGTACCCCTCCTTGCAGCAAAGGCCCCCATATCGCAATTCCATCATCACCTCTCCATGATCGAGGGCTCCTCTGCCAAAGGATTCATCCGGCTTCTTCTTCGCGGATCGGTTGGTCGGGACGATAGCGTGCTCCACTCTCTGATACCCGATTCGAAGTATAGGCCACTTGTTTTCTGGATTCTGGGATAACTCGATGCCGATGTTCGTGCCCGTTGTCGCGATGACAGAGTGCTCCACTGTCGCGCAGCCTGCAAGAAGAAGAAAGAACCCAACTAGCACTGAAAAACAGGTTTCGCAGAAGAGAGAGAATTCACTGCATGTCTTTTTCATTTTCATTTGAACCTCCTTCCTCACGGGTTTTTTCCTGGCTTTCCTTCTTTTCCAACTCAACATTGTGAACGTCCATGATGATCGGCCCCGCTGGTTTGTGATACACCTCCACGCGTACATCCCTGGCTCCCTCCGCGACGGAGATAACGGCGTTCGAACAGTATCCGACGCCCAGCTTCAGACCCGGTCGATCCGAAATGCTGATGCCGAATGATTGGGTATCCGTAGCTACGATCGCCTCTTCCTCCTCGCTGACCGTGACGATGCCGAATCCGATGATCACGTGATGAGTGCCATGTTTCGTTGGAATGCTGAAGCAGCCGATCAGGAGTGGAAGGGTGGTGAGAAGAAGGACCTTGAAAGCAAACAAACGCCGAGGTCTAGACTTATTTCTGTGAATGCTTCGATCCCCAACATTTTGAAGAATGCCCCGAATCGAACAGACTACAATTGGAAAGGTTCTCATCTCCTTCGACCTCTGCTTGTTTTCCGTGGCTAGATTGGACAATGAATCTTTGTTTTACATAACTCAAAATAAATTGTGATCGTACAGATAGCACAATCACCTGCAGAATGCAACAAGAAAGTGGTAGTTTTGATGGCAGGTCCGACAGGACCTTAGCTCGTACAAAAAGGCACGCATTATTTCAATGTTGCCCCTGACCCATCTTCTACGATGCAATCGGCCTCCAGATTTACACAAGCCATGATGGTGATCTCAGCACACAAGAGAGAAGAATCGCTCGAAGTTGCGGGCAGTCGTATCGGTCCCGCGATGATCTTCGAGAGGATTTGGCAGGAGACAGGATGTCGGCAGGTGATCGAGGAACTTCTTTCCGATCGCCATTTCGAGTTTCCAGTGGAGCGTGCGATTTTCCTCACCGTGCTTCATCGTCTTTTCGCTCCGGGTTCGGATCGTCAGGCGGATCGATGGCGGGACGAGTATCGTATTGAGGGAGTAAGCGAGTTGCAGCTTCATCATGTTTATCGGGCCATGGCGTGGCTGGGCGAAGAGTTGCCGATGGCTGATCAGTGTGACATGACCCGCTTTGCGCCGCGTTGTACCAAGGATCTGATCGAGGAGCGTCTGTTTTCAAGGCACAGGGATTTGTTCAGTGGGTTGGATCTGGTATTTTTCGACACCACCTCGATCTACTTTGAGGGAAACGGAGGCGAGACCGTAGGGGAGCGTGGCAACAGCAAGGATCATCGTCCGGATTGCAAACAGATGGTGGTAGGGGCGGTGTTGGACCAGGAAGGCAACCCGGTCTGCTGCGAGATGTGGCCGGGCAATGCCGCAGATGTGAAGTCTTTGATTCCGGTGGTGGACCGGCTTCGCAAGCGCTTTGGGATCGGCCAGGTTTGTATCTTGGCGGACCGGGGGATGATCAGCGCTGAGACCATAGCAGCGTTGGAGAGCGAGGAACGTGGATGGAAGTATATCCTGGGAGCCCGGATGCGCAAGTACAAAGAGGTGCGGGACAAGGTGCTCTCCGTGGCAGGCCGATACCGTGTGGTTCACCCGAAGAGTACAAACACTAAGGATCCTTCGCCGCTCAAGGTCAAGGATGTGGTGATCGACGGACGTCAGTATGTGGTTGTGTCAACGAAGACCAAGCCAAAAAGGATGCTGCTGACCAGGAGGCGATCCTTACGGGGTTGCGTGAGCAGCTCAAGCGCGGGGATAAAGCATTGGTCGGCAATAAAGGCTATCGGAAGTTTCTCAAGACCAAGGGCAAACGGTTCGAAATCGACGAGAAAAAGGTAGCCGCTGAAGCCCGTTATGATGGCAAATGGGTATTGCGGACGAACACGGATCTGAGCACAGACGAGGTGGCGCTCAAATACAAACAACTGTGGATGGTCGAGAGCCTATTTCGCACCATGAAGTCGGTTTTGAGTACCCGGCCGATTTTTCACAAGCGGGATGAAACCATCCTGGGTCATGTCTTTTGCTCGTTTCTTTCGTTGGTTCTGATGAAAGAATTGCAGGACCGTGTCGAACAGAAGGGATATGCCCTGGAGTGGGCGGACGTGATCCGGGATCTCGGTCGGCTTCAGGAAATAGAAATTCAGCAAGACGACAAACGGTTTCTGCTGCGAACGGATGCGCGAGGGACCTATGGGAAGGTGTTTCAAGCAGCGGGCGTGGCAATGCCGCCGACGATCCGTCAGGAATCATAGATGATTTTGTGTTGCTTTCTCATATTAAAAATGTGGTGCCACGCTCTCTTTCTGCCCTTGTAACCTGTTGATTTGGCTGGTTCTTTTTTTTGCGACTGTAGAAGATGGGTCAAATTTAAATCCAATTATTCCTCTTTCCTTTTCGAATTCGTATTTTTAAAGTTTTTGTTATTTTTGATTTTTGAACGGTTTAAAGAATACTCGACAGTCAGAAGTTTTCTTAAGCTGCGTCATTCAGAAGTGTATCTTTT
>CAZFWM010000082.1:3073-23373 GCA_964522545.1 uncultured Thermodesulfobacteriota bacterium | reverse complement strand
ATATAAGTGATATGCGGCAAGCAGGTAAGATTAATGAAGAATGATCCGGATATGCTCGAGGAATACGATTTCAGTGATGGAGTCCGGGGTAAGTATGCGAAACGGTATGCAGAGGGCACCAACGTCGTGGTCATAGAGCCCGACGTGGCCGAGTATTTTCCTGATCACGATTCGGTGAACGAGGCTCTCCGCGGTCTGGCGTCCATTATCAAGAGGCAAAGGAAGGCCGAGCAAAGGCGTGGAGAGGACCATTCGTAAAGGTCGTGACTAGAACCTCCGGTCGTCTGCACGTCACTGTAACTATTGGAGGAGCTGGGCGATGACACAGGAATTATTGAAAGTACCTTTGCATTTTTTCATGAAAATGTGGTATAGATGATATGAGAGAATCGCTCAGGACAAAAAGGCTGGGCGCAGAAAAAGGGAGGGGGAACGAGCACAGCCAGTCATCGCCGCTTTACACATCACACCCTTTTTATCTCCTCCCGGTCGCAATAAATTTTCAATTGCATGCCCAAATAGCCTTCTGACTTTTTACACGGGCGTCATATTTAAGCAGAGAAGAGGATTTTGTGGTATAATTGTGGACGGGTGAGGGCTTTTTTCCTTCCCTTTGGCGGATATGATTAGAAACGGATTTGATAAAGGAAAACTTTTCAAGCAAAAAGGGGGGTAGGCTATGAAAAAATTAATCTGTACTGTGAGCGCAGTTCTTTTCCTGATCCTCACCTTGAGCGTAAATCAAACTCCCACCGCCACAGCGCAAGAGCTCGTACCAGGCATACCAGGTATGGTCGCCTACTGGCCGTTTGATGAGGGGGCCGGAACCACTGCCTTTGATCATGTTAGCTCCAATGATGGAATTATAACTGATGCGACATGGACGGATGGTATGGTAGGCGGGGCACTCCACTTCGACGGATTTAAAGATTGGGTGGGGGTGTATGACAGTCCCTCGCTCTCTTTGACGCCCGATTTCACCGCTGAGCTCTGGTTCAAGAATGAACGGCCGAACTGGAGAGGCGACTTGTTGACGAAGGGAGACTCCCCTCGAGAGTTCCACGTGTACATGAATACAGAATATGGTGAAGATTATATATATGCGAGCTTTAAAGACTCGGCTCAACAAGGTGTTTCCGTCCGGAGTGACCCGTTCCAGGCCTACCAGTGGTATCATCTTGTCTTCCGGGTCATAGGGGGACACGGGATGGATTTGTACCTCAACGGGTCCCCGCAGAGTGTGGCCACCTCACTCATTCCGGGAGACAACATGGAGCATCTCGTGATCGGAAATACTTGCGACGGCAAGTATGGGTTCGAAGGTATCATCGACGAGGTTGCCCTCTATAATAGGCCTCTCTCCGATGAAGAAATCCAGGAACATTATGAGCTGGGCCTGGCTGGAATCGGATGTCATGGCTGTTGGGATACCGATGGAGATAGATACTACGACGAGGCATGTGGTGGCTTGGATTGCGATGATACGAATCCTGACATCAATCCGGATGGGGAAGAGATTTGTGATGAAATTGACTGGGATTGCAGCGGAGCCCCGCAGGATAAGGATGTGGATGGTGATGGCTATATAGATGACGATCCAGTTTGCGCTGGTGACGATTGTGATGATTCTGATCCAAATACGTATCCGGGCGCTTCTGAGATCTGCGACGGCAATGACAACAACTGTGACGGAATAACGGACGAAGGTTTCGAAGATGCCGACGGTGACGGTTCCGCTATATGCGTGGACTGCGATGACACCGATCCGGCAGTGAATCCCGGCGTTGCCGAGGTCTGCGACAACGGGATCGACGATGACTGTGACGGCCTTGTCGATGATTGGGATACGGACTGTGCGGAATTCTCGCTCTTGATGGATATCTCTTACGGAACCAGCGAACCAGGAATGCTCGACCTGGACTTCATAGTAGGCGCGACGCATCCGTCTGTCTGGGTGACCGTGGCTTTTGCGTTGGTCCCGTCAGTTCAAATAATCCCGCTCTGGACGGTGTCCCTTCCGGTAATGCACCCTGCCGTAGAGATGGAGTTTTCTTTCCCATTCCCGGACCTGGGATGGGTAGGGATCTACTCCGGCCTGTATTACGAAGGGAGCAGACGGGCCTATGACTTGGATTGGATCAGACCGTGGAAATGAAGACGCGCTGATTGATCGACACACACGGCCCTACTGGTTTTCCGGTGGGGCCTTTTTCTGGTTAATCCAAGCGCGGATTTATAAGCTCATCAGATGCATATAGTTGCAATCTATCCGTAGAATTTCTCGATCCAGCTCATAGATTCTAAATCCATATTTCAGAGGAATTGGGGGCGGTTCGGTCCAAGAGCCTCTCCACGACATCCTCGACCTCCTTTCAGGCGCTGAGCATAGCAGTCCGTCGTTTTTATCGGCCACAAGCAATCCATGTTGTAATGAAAGGCTCCAAACAGTAAGCTGTGACTCGATGAACGCCCTGGACTACGCCGTCATCGGCCTTTACCTGGCCCTGCTCCTCGCCATGGGGATCTACTTCAGCCGGCGCCAGAAGAGTCAGGCCGACTATTTCGTGGGTGGCCGGGCCCTGCCCTGGTGGGCCATAGGCATTTCCACCATGGCCACCCAGCTCAGTGCCATAAGCTTCATCTCGGCCCCGGCCTTCGTGGCGGTCAAGGCCGGGGGCGGGCTTCGCTGGCTGGGCTACGAGTTCGCCGTCCCCGCGGCCCTGGTGATTCTCATCCTCGTCTTCCTCCCGATCTTCCACAGGATGCGGGGGATCACGATCTACCAGTTTCTAGAGGAGCGCTTCGACAGGAGCACGCGACGCCTGATTTCCGCTATCTTCCTCATAAGCCGTGCCCTCGCCACCGGTGTGGCCATGTACGCCTCGGCGATCGTGCTCTCCGTGGTGCTGCCCCTCGAGTTGTGGCAGACCATCCTGCTCACTGGCGCCATCACGATCGCCTATGACTACATGGGCGGCATAAAGGCCGTGGTCTATTCGGACGTGATCCAGATGGGGATTCTGGTGGGCGGGCTCGCGCTGTGCGGGGCGGTCGCCTGGAGCGCCGCAGGGGGCTGGGAGAGCGCCCTGGCCGCCGTGGACCCGGCCCGCCTACAGACCATCGACTGGAAGGGGTGGGGGCTGACCCAAGAGACCACGTACGGATTCTGGCCCCTCTTTGTGGGGGGGCTCTTCCTCTACCTCTCCTACTATGGATGCGACCAGAGCCAGATGCAGCGCGAGCTCTCGGCCAGCTCTCTTTCGGGGAGCCGGCGCTCCCTTCTCTTCAACGCTTTCGGTCGATTCCCCGTAGTATTGGGCTATTGCCTCGTCGGTCTGCTCCTGGTCGGCGTGCTTGCCCGCGACCCGGACCTCGGCCGCCGGGTGGCCGAGACGCGGCCGGACTTCCTCATGCCCTACTTCATCCTCGGCTACCTGCCCCACGGCCTCATCGGGCTTCTCGTGGTGGGGATTCTGGCGGCCGCCATGTCGAGCCTCGACTCGGCCCTGAACTCCCTGTCGGCGGCCACGGTGAACGACTTCATCGAGCCCGCCCTCGGAGAGATGACCGAGGACCGCCGCCTCCTCTACTCGAAGCTCACCACGGCCTTCTGGGGGGTCTTCTGCACCGCCTTCGCCTTTGCGGCGGGCTCCATCTCGGACACTGTGATCGTGGGGATCAACAAGATAGGGTCTCTATTCTACGGCCCGGTGCTGGCCGCCTTTCTGCTGGGCATCTTCTCCCGCCGAGGCTCGGGCCGAAGCCTCTGCCTCGGGCTCGTGGCCGGCGTGCTCCTCAATGGGGCCCTGTGGATCTTTGTGCCCCGGATCTCCTGGCTCTGGTGGAACGTGACGGGGTGCTTCGTCACCTTCCTCGTTGGCTCCCTCTCCAGGCAGCCCCTTACCCGGATCAGCGGCGTCTGGCGATCCACCGTGACAGGGAGGTGGATCGCGTGGGCCCTGGCCTGCTCTCTCTTCACTCTGCTCATGATCGCCGTGGCGGTTTCGCTTTCTACCTTGAAGTAGATCCTGCGTGGGAATGCGGGCTAGGGCTGGTCGTAGGACTTGTTACGAATCCGATAATCCACCCCATCGGCTTCGACGATCTCTGTGTAGGCGGTTACCATGGGATTTACGGAGCGAGTAAAGTCTTCGAAATCGACTGAAACGAGTCCGAGCAGGTCGGTCAGGCCATGCTCCCAGGAAAAGCCGTCCAGCATGGGGAAAGAAAGATATCCCATCATGGGTATTCCTTCATACCGCAGATTCTGAAAATGATCCTGGCATTTCACCAGGCTTCTCGCGCGGAACGGATCGTCCGCGGATACAATACCATGCTCTGTAATGAGAATGGGCAAGGCATATCTTTCATAAGCCTCTCGGCTTACTCTATAGAGGCCATTGGGGTACATTTCCCATCCGTTATCTTGATATTCCAATTCCGGGTCGACGGGATCGCGGAATATGCCGTCCAGAATGGGAAGAGTCCCGTCGGGGAGCGCGAGAAAGCGGCTATAATAGGTAATGGAAATGAAATCGAGCCTGTTCTCGAATTGCTCGAGGTGGACGTCAACGATTCCATCCAGGTCGTAATCCAGATCACCGGTTGTTACCCAGTCCAGCACGGCCCAGTTGAAAAACAGTTCGAAATGGGGGACGGCCTCCTGGTGGACCGGATCATCCGGATCGTACGGTTCGAAAACATTGATGCTCTTGGCCAGACTCACCTCAGCGGCTCTTCCATCTCCGTCAGCATCCACAGTGTCCAGCTCTTTAATGGAATCGTAGGCCAAGGCGTGTGCATTCGCCATGCCGGTGAGAGCACCGAGAAACATTTCCTCCTGGAAGAAGCAGCCCGGCGGAAACACGGCGACAAGGTATGCCCCCAGAGAGTCCCATATCGGTTCGTTCACGGTCTGCCACAAATCTACTTTGGAACCGAACTCCTCGGCCATCAGGCCGGCATATTCCAAAAATTCCTGGGCGGTCTCTTCACTGGTCCATCCATCCAGGTCGCTTAATTGATCCACAGGGTCCTGGACCCATATGGGAAGGGACCTTTGCTGAAGGCATAGAATGGGCGTGATTCCTCTTTCCAGCAGTGCATCGAGAACCGCGTGATAATGGTTGATCGCATCTTGGTCGATCTGATCCCTGGCCGGCTCGACTCGGGCCCACTCCACAGAAAATCGGAAACTGTTTCCGCCCATCGACACCAACAAGTCGAAGTCCTCGATGAATCGGTTGTAATGGTCGGCAGAGAGTCCCGCCCTCGACCCGCCGGCGATCGTTCCCTCGAACTGTTCCCACAGATACCAGTCGCTGAAATAATTCCCGCCCTCCGCCTCGTAGGAACAGATTCCGGCGCCCCATAAAAAATCCTCCGGCTGTCGGTACTGTTCCTCGATTTCGGGGGTGACTCCGCCCTCCGCGATAATATCCCTGTAGGCATTGACACCGCTTGTGGCCACTCGATCCAGCGATTCCGGCTTCACCGCGAACAGACCGAATCCAGGCATATTTCCATAATGCCATTCAAAGGTATCCAGGAGGGACCAGACAAAGAAACCGAAAACAGGCATTTGATCTTCCCTGGCCCGTTCGATTTCTTTTATCGTATCGAGTAAAAAGAGTGTTTTCTGATAATTATTTCTTGTAATGATGCCGCTCTCAGAAATCATGATGGGCCACTGGGGCCAGTTCGACCAGAGGTATTGGATGGCCCGATACAGGCCTTCATGATATATCTCCCACCCGAGATCATTCCGCTCGATGTCCTCGGCCTCGCTGTGCAGGGGAATCCCGCTGAGAAAGGGAACGAGCTCGGAAATTCCCTCTTCATACCGGGCATATATGCGGACGTAGTAGTTCATGCTCAGAAAATCGAGTTTTGCCTTGAGCTCAGGGTAAAATCCCTCTGGAGGGATGGTTTCGTCGCTGTCACACAGTCCGTCCAGGTCCACGTCCAACTGGCCAGTGCTCAGTGTATTTAGGAAGGATTCATCGTAAAAATATCTCCACTTATCGGCAGCATCCTGATCCTCTGCACTCTCCGGGTCCAGAGGATCGAAGAGCATGATATTCTTGGCAAAGCTCACCCGGGAGAGAAATCTGTCACCATCGGCATCGATGCGATCGTTTGCATTAATCTGGTCATAGGCCCTTGCGTGGGCAAAGATCAAATTGGCACGAACCGTTTGAAGGGCCTCGACATCGAACTCCTTTCCCGGGGGATAATCCCCTGACAGATATCCGTTCATGGCCAGAAGCACAGGCTCATTGATCGTGATCCACCAGTCGACTTCACCACCGAATTCTTCCGCTACGAATGCAACATAGTCCACGAACTCATCCACGGTAGTGAGACTTTCCCACCCGTCCAGGTCATTTTCCGGATCCGAGGGATTCAATACCCATTGAGGAAGGGTGAAGTGATGGAGCGTCACGACAGGCGTAATGTCCCTTTGCCGGAGCGCCTGGAGCACTTGGCGATAGTGTTCCACTTCGACCAGGTCGTAGACATCCCTTTCTGGCTCGATTCGGCTCCATTCAAGAGAAAAGCGATACGCCTCGATACCGTACTGCTGGCAGAGGTCAAAATCTTGTTCGAACCTGTTATAATGATCCGCCGCGATCCCGGCTCGGTCCCCGTCCTGGATGGCACCCTCGATTTCCTCGAAGAGGTACCAGTCGGCGGTCGTATTTCCGCCCTCCACCTGGTAAGCCGAAGTGGCCACCCCCCACATGAAGTCGGGAAGTGAAGGTTCACATCCAACAGAAAATCCGAGCAAGAATAGTGGCGACAACCATGAAAGAGCCGTATATGGGAAAATCTTTTTCCGGAGATGGGTTTTCATCGATTCAATCTCTTTTGAGGTTATGATTCCTTATGGAATGTCTAATAATGATACCACAATTCAGATGTCGAGGCAAAACAAATCGACGACATGGACGTTATTCTTACAATACCGGTAATGGACAAGCCGGACTTTGAGTACTATATTGTAATTGTCCGCAGCAAACCCTTTGCAGAGGGCGAAGAAAGCTTTGAGGAAAAAAAAGCATCCAATGGACACCCATAAGGAAAAAGAGGCCCTGGATAAGGAATTGCCGGACGGCGAGGAAGAGGCCGTCGTCCCCGAGGTGATTCTCGGCCCGGAAGATCCGTCGGAAGAAGGGATCGAAGGAGAAGACCCCCTGGCGACCGAAGAACCGGTCAAGGAGAGCGGCCGCAAGGAAGGCCTCGTCCGGTTCGATCCGCTCCAGCTCTACCTGGCCGAGGTGCGGCAGTACCCTCTTCTCACCCGCGAGGAGGAGTATGACCTGGCGGTGCGCTACAAAGAGACCGAGGACCCGGACATCGCCTTTCAGATGGTCACGGCCAACCTGCGGCTCGTGGTGAAGATCGCCATGCAGTTCCGCCGCAGCTTCATCAACATCCTCGATCTCATCCAGGAGGGAAACATCGGCCTCATGCGGGCTGTAAAAGAGTACGATCCTTTTCGGGGCACCCGGTTCTCCTACTATGCATCCTGGTGGATACGCGCCTACATCATCCGCTACCTGCTGAACAACTGGAGGCTGGTGAAGATCGGGACCACCCAGGCTCAGAGAAAGCTCTTCTTCAACCTGAAAAAAGAGCGCGCCAGGCTCGAGGCCCTCGGATTCGATCCGAGCCCCAGGCTCCTGGCGAGCACTCTGGATGTGAAAGAGGAAGAGGTGGTGGAGATGACCCAGAGGCTCGACGGAGGGGAGGTTTCGCTCGATCTCCCGGCTTACACAGACTCCAACACAACGATCTCCGACCAGATCAGCGGGGACGAGGGCACCCAGGAGGATATGTTCGCCAACGCCGAGATCAAGGCCCTGCTCCGAGAGAAGGTCTCGGAGTTTGCCGAGGACCTCAATGACCGGGAGCGGCGCGTTCTCGATGCCCGCCTGCTGGCAGAGGAGCCGCTCACCCTCCAGCAGCTCGGTGATGAAATGGGGGTGACCCGCGAGAGGGTGCGCCAGATCGAGGAGCGACTCCTGAAGAAACTTCGCAAGCACCTCAAGGCCGATCTCGATGTAGACTGACTCGTTTCTCTTGTCCTGACACAGGTGTTTGTAGGGGCACGGCATGCCGTGCCCCTGCTTGTCTTTTTAGGAGGCGAGTTTGTCCAGGACCACCTCGAGGTCCGGAGGGAGGGGGCTGGTGAAGACGGGACGCTCGCCGGCCTCTGGGCTGTCGAAGCCGAGCCGGGCGGAGTGGAGGAACTGGCGTCCCAGGCCGGTCCGGTCCAGCGCCCTGAAGCGGGAGCCCAGATAGACCGGGTCGCCTGCAACGGGGTAGCCGATGCCGGCCAGATGGATGCGGATCTGATGCATCCGGCCGGTCCGGATCCGCACGCGAAGCAGCGTGTGCCCGGCGAAGCGACGCTCCACGGCATAGGCCGTGTAGGCGTCGCGCGCCTTGTAGCGCTTCGCCTCCTCCGGCCTGTCAAATATTTTCATCCGGCGGGCGCTCTTCGGGTCGTGTCCGATAGGAGTCTCGATCGTTCCGCCCGCCTCCAACTCCCCCACGACGAGAGCCATGTACTCTTTGAGCACCCGACGCTCGTGAAACTGGCTGCGCAGGCGGGCAAAGGCCGCCTCGGTCAGCGCCACGGCGAGGAGGCCCGAGGTGCCCACGTCCAGCCGGTGGACGATCCCCGAGCGGAGCCGGGAGTCCCCCACGTCCAGGATCTCGGGGTATCGGGCCAGAAGGGCGTTGACGAGGGTTTCCGTCTCGTCGTAACGGTTCGGGTGGGTCGGCATCCCGGCGGGCTTGTCTACAACGAGGAACGAAGGGGCCTCGTGTACGATCGGAAGAGGAAGGTCCTCGTTCGGGGCCAGGGCCCGCTCGTCCGGGTGCAGGAGCTCCCGTATGATCACCTCGTCGCCGTCGAGCACGGGGCTGCCCTTTTTTCCCGGCCGTCCGTTGTGAAGGATGAGGCCCTTCTGGATGATCCCCTGGAGGTAGGCGCGCGAGATATCCGGGAAGAGATCGGAGAGGAACTTGTCCAGGCGTTTCGCCTCACCCATCTCGGAGACGAGAATACGGCGGTCCCGAATCATCGGAGAGGCTCATATAAAAAGAGGGCGGGGATGAACCCCGCCCTTTCGTATTTTATTATATCCGACACCGGATCCCTTATGACGGGGAGCCCTGGCAGCTGGGGCCGGTTCCGCCTGTGTCGCACGGATCGCCCACCCCGTCTCCGTCCGTGTCGACCTGATCGGGATTGGCGAGGTCGGGGCAGTTGTCGTAGATGTCCAGGTACCCGTCACTGTCGGCATCATCGAGCTGCAGGTCCCCGGTGAGGGCCCTGTAAATGTTGAGCCGTCCCTGAGCGGTGCTGATCCCCTGCATGGATGTTATACGGTCGACCGACCCGAGCAGGTAGTGCCGCAGCTCTACGGCCGTCATGCTCGGCGTTTGGGAGAGGAGAAGAGCGGCCGCGCCCGCCACGATGGGCGAGGACATGGAGGTCCCGGAAAAGACTTTGTACGTGTCGTTCGGCAGGGTGCTCAGGACCGCCTGGCCCGGGGCGGCGAGATCGACGCTGGCCCGTCCGTAGTTGGAGAAGGTGGTCCTTGTGTCCGCCTGGTCCGTTGCGGCGATGGAGATGACGTTCAGGTGGGGGAAGCTCGCCGGGAACATGGGCTTCGCGTCGTTGTCCTGACCGACGCCGAACATGCTTCCATTCCCGCATGCAATGGCTAACAAAACCTCATTGTCTGCGGCGTATTCCATTGAGTTCCTCAGGGTCTCGGTGTCCGGGAAGCCGCCCCAGCTCGCATTGATGACTCTGGCCCCGTTGTACACGGAGTAATTGATGGACTTGGCCGCGTTGAATACGGTTCCCATGCCGATCTCATTGATGAAGCGAACGATCATGATGCTCACATCCCAGCTCACTCCGGTGAGACCGACTCCATTATTGCCGACTGCGCCGATCAGGCCGGCCGTGTGGGTGCCGTGGCCCGGATTCATAAAGCCCGCCACATCGGACGGATCGTTGTCGCCCTCGTGGAAGTCCCACCCGACTATGTCGTCAATGTAGCCGTTGCCGTCATCGTCGATGCCGTTTCCGGGAATCTCCCCGGGATTGGTCCAGAGATTGCCGGCCAGGTCCACATGGTCCAGGTCCGCTCCGCTGTCGATGTCACAGACCACGACGGACGCGCTGCCCGTGGTGATGTCCCAAGCCTCAGGGGAAGCGATCTGAGCATGGTGATACTGGGATGAGTAATAGGGGTCGTTGGGGTGACGAAATACCCGTATCACGTAGTTCGGTTCGGCATAGGCCACACCGATCTCCCTCGTCAACCTGGCAATGGCCTCGTCCACCGTGAGCCTTTCGCCGACCTCGAGGAGCATCATGTCATGGTTTTCGTCCCAGTCGAGCATACGCCCGCCCACGACCGAGGAGATGTGCTCCACCGTCTGAAAGTCGATCAGGTCGACCGTGCCCACGATGACCTGCCCCGGCATGTACTCCGGGCCGCCCTCGGACGAGCCCATGATCATGGGCATGCACACAAGGATGCTCAGGATGGCTGCTGCAAGCATCAATCGTTTCATTGTCTTCGACCTCCTTTTGGTTTCGTGTTCTCTACCGCGTTTCGTTTGTTATTCCACCCAAATCGACCTATTCTATCACAATTTTATCTTGGCGTCAAAAAATAAATTCCCCTGTACCCGAATAATAGATAGACTTCCCCTTAAACCGGATTCTTACAACTTCTTTGAACAGGGTGAGGCTGGTGGACTTCTTTTTTCCCGTCCTTTCAATTCATAGGGCGGGCCATGCCCGCCTGCTCATGCGGAATGCAATCGTATTGGCGGCCACGGGCCGCCCTATGAAAAATGCCGTCTCCTAGTCGCGCTACGGCGAGGACGCGCAGTTCGGGAGCCCGGGCGAGGCGTCGCATGTGGAGGCCGCCCAGTTCTTCTCGGTGTCACCCCCCTCCAGGTCCACCTTCTCCACAGAGATCCCGAGGCCCGGGTCGAAGGGGTAGGTGTAGGTGTCCATGGGCTCCCAGTCCCAGCGCAGCATGATGATCGGGTCGTTCAGCGCCAGCCGGTTGCCCAGGGCGTAGTCTCCGGTGGTCAGGGTGATGACCCCCTCGGGGAGCTCATAGTCCCCACGGAAGCTGCGGTCGAGAATCAGGCCGTACTCCCCCGGCTCCAGGAGCGTTGAGGACTGCTTGAAGCTCTTGAGCACGTCCACCATGTCCATGTCTGTCATGTACAAGGTCCTGCAGTTGATCCTTCGGTCGCCCGCATTATAGAGCTCCACGAACTCCCCGGTCTTGTCGCGGATCGGGTGGGCCATGATTTCGCTGAGGATCAGGTCGAACTCGATCTCCCCGGAGGCGCAGTTGAGCTCTCCGGGCGTCCAGCCGCAGGGAGAGGGCATCCAGTTCTCGGGTACGTCGTCGCCGAAAAGGTCCATCTTCTCGGCCGAGATTCCGTTGCCCGGATTGAAGGGGTTCGAGAATGTGTCGATCACGCTCAGGTCCCAGGCGATGAGGGCCGCCGGGTCGTTGATGGAGAGCCCGTTGCCCAGGGTCTTGTTGTCGGTCGTGAGCAGCACGGTCCCCTCGGGGAAGTCGTACTGGCCTTCGTAGTCGCTGTCGAGGAGCACAGCGTAGCCGTCGGGCGGAATCAGTACGTCCCCGCCCTGGTAGGACTTGATCACGTCGTAGGCGTCCCCGTCGGTGAAGAAGAAGACGGTCGGATTGATGGCGACCTCGCCCGCGTTGTAGATCTCCACGTACTCGCCCGTGTACTCGACGATCGGGTTGGCCATCACCTCCGAGATGATCAGGGGGAAGGTAGACCAGGCGGCGCAGTTCGGCTCTCCCGGTGTGTAGCTGCAGGGCGATGGGATCCAGTTCTCAGGGATATCGTCGCCGGTGATGTCGATCTTCTCCATGGAGATACCGTTGCCCGGGTCAACCGGGTGTGAGTAAGTGTCGATCGGAGCGGCCTCGGCCGTGAGCAGGGTGATCGGGTCCCCGGCCGGGGCCAGGCCGTTTCCGAGGTCCGAGTTGGTGGGGGCCAGCAGGGTGGTCCCTGCGGGAATGTCGTACTCGCCGGCGTACTCGGGGTCGAGGATCACCGCGTAGGTCCCGGCGGCGATGACCGTCGCCCCCCCTTCGTATCCCGTGATCGTGTCGATCCGGTCCCCGTCGGTGAAGAGGAGGCCCGCCGCGTCGACCGGGTCCTCCCCGTGATTGTAGAGTTCGATGTACTCGCCCGTGTCCTCGTCGAGCGGATTGGCCATGACCTCGGTGATGACGAGGTCAGGCAGGACCGGCGGCAGAGTGGTCGTCGTCGTGGTCGTCGTCGTTGTGGTCGTCGTGGTGGTCGGCGTTTCACAGTCCGGGTCGTCTCCGTCCGTGAGGCCGTCGCAGTCATCGTCGACGCCTCCCGTGCAGATCTCCTCGGCCCCGGGGTTGACGTCCGGGTCGGCGTCGTCACAGTCGGCGCCGCCGCATGCGTCGTCCTGGTAGCCGTCGCCGTCATCGTCCGGGCAGAGGATGGAAGGGATGACGGCAAAGTCGGCCGCGCAATCGTCCGTGTCGGTGTGCCCGGCATCGCGGCTCAGGACCATGCCGGAAGGTACATCGGGCGCGCACATCCCGTCCGGGTAGGGGATGTGTCCCCCGTCCTCAGGAAGCCCGGCGGTGTTGGGCGAGTCGTAGAGCACCGTGTCGATCACGAGGCCCACATAGTCCACGATCCGTACACCGTCGCTGGCCGACCCCCCGTTCTGGATGTCCGGCTCGAAATCGACCACCTCGTCCGGCCCCGGGATGAGCTCCTCGCCGAGGAGGATCGAGGTGAGGGCCGGGATGGTGATCCCGGTCAGGTCGAGAGATCCGTAAGTGAAGTCGTCCCCGGCCCACTGGAGCTCCCAGTCGGTCAGGTCGATCGGATCGGGCGTCGTATTGTAGAGAATGACGTACTCCCGTCCTTCGTCCACGCCATCGGGGTCGTAGAGGAGCTCGTCGATCAGCACGTCCCCGGGTTCGTAGATGGAGGAGTGGACGTACTCATCCGAGCCCATATCATATCCGGCCCCGCTGGGTCGCGTGTCCCCGTCGAAGTCCGCATAGACCCCCGCGTCCGTGCCGGCGTCGATGCAGGGAGAGCCGGCGGTGAGGTGATAATCACCTTCACCGGCAAAGAGCGGGTCCGCGTCGATGTTCCCCTCGCCCGTCCAGCCGTCCTGTACATCGGAGTAGGTGACCGTGATCGACCCTCCGGCCAGCCAAATTTGCGGTCCCCCCCCGAGGGCGACGTTTCCCCATAGGATCGAATTCATAAGGGTGGTGGCGGAATTCGTGCCGCAATAGATGCCGCCGCCTTCACCTCCGTGCGTACTGTAGATCGCGGAATTGTTGCTTATCGTGTTGTGGATGAGTGTTGGTGACGGATTTCCGGAACAATAGAGGCCTCCCCCCCGCCAGGATGTTGAATTATCCGTGATCCAATTGTTGATGAACGTCGCGGCGGATGAGCTGATATTCACACCGGCGCCTTCCGTGGCGGAATTTCCGGAAATGATGTTTCTCTGCAGAGTTATGGGGGGGGTGCCGCGGAGCCAGATTCCTCCTCCCGCTGCGCAACCCCAGTTGTCGACAATGACGTTGTCCTCCACTGTGGCGTTGGAGTTCTCTAAGCATATTCCTCCTCCCCCGCTCATATCGTAACCAGAGTTTCCTTCAATGATATTCTCTGTAATCGTCGGCGAAGAGCCTTCGCAATAGATCCCGCCGCCGAGCGACCCGAGTCTATTGCTTTTTATGAGGTTCCCGGTAATCACGGCCGGAGAAAAGTAACAGCAAATCCCGGCCCCGTTCTCGTACGCGAAATTGCCCTCTATGGTGTTGTTTTCAATTGTGAGTGGAGAGTCGTGACAATAGATCCCACCCCCGCTGCTGTCTCCCTCAAACGTGGAATTACTGATGATTCGGTTGTTGCGAATCGTGGGCGAAGAGCACTCGCAAAAGATGCCGCCCCCGTTCGGAGACCTTCCGTTCTGAATTGTGAAGCCAGTAAGGACCGCATCAGAGGATTCCCCGGACTCGAACCAGACCACGCCTCCGAGCTGGCCCCCGTCGATGACCGTGGCGGCCACGACGGCGGGATCGTCAGGGTTTGTGGACGTTACCGTTATGTCCACTCCCATGAAGTAGATGTTCTCGGCATAGGTCCCGGGAGCCACGAGGACCTCGTCACCGGCCGCGGCCGCTGCGATCCCGGCCTGGATCGTGGGCTGATCCGCCGGGACGTGGATCGTGGCGGCGAGCGCCGGGATCGAGGCGATGGTGAGAAGAGAGAATACGGCGAGCAGGGTGAGGCTGGCGGACTTCATTTATTCCTCTCCTTTCAATTCCATAGGGCGGGCCATGCCCGCCTGTTCATGCGGAATGCAATCGTATTGGCGGCCACGGGCCGCCCTATGATTGGGGGGACGGCTTCCACGCCGTCCGGGGGCCGGGTGGAACCGGACCCTCCATTCGGGCATAAAGTGTCGACCGAAGCCTTGTCGAGCTACGGCGAGGACACGCAGTTCGGGAGGCCGGGCGAGGCGTCGCATGTCGAAGCCGCCCAGTTCTTCTCGGTGTCCCCCCCCTCCAGGTCTACCTTCTCCACCGAGATCCCGAGACCCGGATCAAAGGGGTAGGTGTAGGTGTCCATCGGCTCCCAGTCCCAGCGCAGCATGATGAGCGGATCGTTCAGCGCCAGCCGGTTGCCGAGGGCGTAGTCCCCGGTAGTCAGGGTGATGACCCCTTCGGGCAGCTCGTAGTCCCCCCGGAAGCTGCGATCCAGGATCAGGCCGTACTCCCCCGGCTCCAGCAGGGTGGAGGATTGCTTGAAGCTCTTGAGCACATCCACCATGTCCATGTCCGTCATGTACAAGGTCCTGCAGTTGATCCTCCGGTCGCCCGCGTTGTAGAGCTCCACGAACTCCCCGGTCTTGTCGCGGATCGGGTGGGCCATGATTTCGGTGAGGATCAGGTCGAACTCGATCTCCCCGGAGGCGCAGTTGAGCTCTCCGGGCGTCCAGCCGCAGGGAGAGGGCATCCAGTTCTCGGGTACGTCGTCGCCGAAAAGGTCCATCTTCTCGGCCGAGATTCCGTTGCCCGGATTGAAGGGGTTCGAGAATGTGTCGATCACGCTCAGGTCCCAGGCGATGAGGGCCGCCGGGTCGTTGATGGAGAGCCCGTTGCCCAGGGTCTTGTTGTCGGTCGTGAGCAGCACGGTCCCCTCGGGGAAGTCGTACTGGCCTTCGTAGTCGCTGTCGAGGAGCACAGCGTAGCCGTCGGGCGGAATCAGTACGTCCCCGCCCTGGTAGGACTTGATCACGTCGTAGGCGTCCCCGTCGGTGAAGAAGAAGACGGTCGGATTGATGGCGACCTCGCCCGCGTTGTAGATCTCCACGTACTCGCCCGTGTACTCGACGATCGGGTTGGCCATCACCTCCGAGATGATCAGGGGGAAGGTAGACCAGGCGGCGCAGTTCGGCTCTCCCGGTGTGTAGCTGCAGGGCGATGGGATCCAGTTCTCAGGGATATCGTCGCCGGTGATGTCGATCTTCTCCATGGAGATACCGTTGCCCGGGTCAACCGGGTGTGAGTAAGTGTCGATCGGAGCGGCCTCGGCCGTGAGCAGGGTGATCGGGTCCCCGGCCGGGGCCAGGCCGTTTCCGAGGTCCGAGTTGGTGGGGGCCAGCAGGGTGGTCCCTGCGGGAATGTCGTACTCGCCGGCGTACTCGGGGTCGAGGATCACCGCGTAGGTCCCGGCGGCGATGACCGTCGCCCCCCCTTCGTATCCCGTGATCGTGTCGATCCGGTCCCCGTCGGTGAAGAGGAGGCCCGCCGCGTCGACCGGGTCCTCCCCGTGATTGTAGAGTTCGATGTACTCGCCCGTGTCCTCGTCGAGCGGATTGGCCATGACCTCGGTGATGACGAGGTCAGGCAGGACCGGCGGCAGAGTGGTCGTCGTCGTGGTCGTCGTCGTTGTGGTCGTCGTGGTGGTCGGCGTTTCACAGTCCGGATCGTCGCCGTCCGTGAGGCCGTCGCAGTCCTCGTCGACGCCTCCCGAGCAAACCTCGGAGGCGCCGGGGTTCACCGCCGGATCAGCGTCGTCGCAGTCGGCTCCGCCGCACGCCTCGTCCTGGAAGCCGTCGCCGTCATCGTCCGGGCAGAGAATGGAAGGGATGATGGCAAAGTCGGCCGCGCAGTCGTCCGTGTCCGTGTGCCCGGCGTCGCGGCTCAGGACCATGCCGGACGGCACGTCGGGCGCGCACATCCCGTCCGGGTAGGGGACGTGCCCCCCGTCCCCCGGGAGGCTGGCGGTGTTGGGCGAGTCGTAGATCACCGTGTCGATCACGAGGCCCACGTAGTCCACGATCCGCACCCCGTCGCTGGCCGAACCCCCGTTCTGGATGTCCGGCTCGAAATCGACCACCACGTCCGGTCCCGGAATGAGCTCCTCGCCGAGGAGGATCGAGGTGAGGGCCGGGATGGTGATCCCGGTCAGGTCGAGAGATCCGTAAGTGAAGTCGTCCCCGGCCCACTGGAGCTCCCAGTCGGTCAGGTCGATCGGATCGGGCGTCGTATTGAAGAGAATGACGTACTCCCGTCCTTCGTCCACGCCGTCGGGATCGTAGAGGAGCTCGTCGATCAGCACATCCCCGGGCTCGTAGATGGAGGAGTGGACGTACTCGTCCGAGCCCATGTCGAACCCGGCCCCGCTGGGTCGCGTGTCCACGTCGATGTCTGTATAGATCCCTGCGTCCGTGCTGGTGTCGATACAGGGAGAGCCGGCAGAAAGGTGGTAATCGCCTCCACCGGCGAAGAGCGGGTCAGCGTCGATGTTTCCCTCGCCCGTCCAGCCGCCCTCCACATCGGAGTAGGTGACCGTGGCCGACCCGCCGGCCAGGCGAATTTGTGCTCCGCTCCCGGAAACGTTTCCCCACAGGATCGAATTCGTGAGGGTGACGGCGGAATTCGTGCCGCAATATATGCCGCCGCCTTCACCTCCGGATGTACTGTAGGTTGCGGAATTGTTGCTTATCGTGTTGTGGATGAGTACCGGTGACTGGGTTCCGACACAATAGATACCTCCCCCGTGCCAGCCCGACGTGTTCTCTATGATCAGATTGTTGATGAGCGTGGCCGCGGATGAGGTGATATACATCCCGGCGCCTTCCGCGCCGGAATTTCCGGATATGATGTTTCCCTGGAGTGTTATGGGGGAGGGGCTATAGAGCCAGACCCCTCCTCCGGATTCCGAAGCGGTGTTGTCGACAATCAGGTTGTCCTCCACAGTGGCGGTCGAATCCTGGAGGGCCAGCCCCCCTCCGGCGCAGTAATCGTAACCATGGTTTCCTTCGATGGTGTTTCCCGTGATCGTGGGCGATGAGCCTTCGCAATAGATCCCGCCGCCCTGGGAATAAACCGTGTTGTTTTTTATGAGGTTCCCGGTGATCACGGCCGGGGAAGAGTAACAGCCGATGCCGGCCCCGTTGAAGCTCGCGGAGTTGTTCTCTATGGTGTTGTTTTCGATCGTCACGGAAGAGTCCATGCAATAGATGCCGCCCCCATTGCCGTTTTCGTCGAAGGTGGAATTGTTGACGATCCGGTTGTTGACGATCGTGGGAGAAGAGCACTCGCAATAGATGCCGCCCCCGTTCGGACCCCTTCCGTTCTGGATCGTGAACCCGGTAAGGACCGCATCGGAGGTCTCCCCGGAGTCGAACCGGACCACGCTATCGATCCTGCCCCCGTCGATGACCGTCCCTTCCACGACCGCCGGATCGTCCGGGTCGGTGGAGCGGACCGTGATCGCCAGCCCAACGAAGCTGATCGTCTCGGCGTAGGTCCCGGGGGAGACGATGATCTCGTACCCGTCCTGGGCCGCCTCGATCGCCATCTGGATCATGGGCTGATCCGCCGGGACGTGAATCGTGTCGCTCTGGGCCGGAGTGGTGTCCAGAGTGAACAGTGCCATCTCGTGAAGTTCGTAGCCCGCCGCGTCGTCCGGGGGGCCCCAGCCGTACCGGGTGCAGTCCGGGTTCAAGCAGGCCCAGTCCCGATCCTCGATCCAGGAGGTGGAGCCGTCGGCATAGGCGGAGTAGACGCAGTAATATCCGGACGCCGGCGGCGGGACGACGACCGTGTCGCCCGGAGAGACAACCACGGCGTGCACCATGTATCCGTCCCCCGTATCGGTCGGGCTCGACCGCTCGTCGAAGTTGATCGAGTACCTCCCCAGGGGATTGGTGAAGCTGAATGCCTCCGTTACATGGAGGTTCTCCCCAACGAACTCGACGCTCTCGAACTCGCCCGTCCAGAACAGGTTGTACCCGATCAGCTGGAACCACCACATGCCACCCTCACTGGCCCAGCTGTCGGCCCAGTCTGACGAGTAGACCTCAGCGTGGGCAACGGGGCAGAGGGCGACACACAGAATGGCTAGAATGATCGATGTGCGTCTCATAATATCCTCCTTTTTGGGCCGCATAGTCGCTCGGCTCATGGGCATAATTTGTGTCTTAGGTCGCTCTAAGGCGAACTGGAGACAAAGTCCAACGGAATGCAATCCTATTGGCGGCCACGGGCCGCTCTATGTCCCAAGCAGGGGCGACCGGCGGTCGCCCCTGCTTGGCATCGTCTGCAAATCAGGTAGGGGCGCGATTCATCGCGCCTGTGTCCCGGGTTCGATGAATCGAACCCCTACGGCGAGGAGACACAGTTCGGAAGCCCGGGCGAGGCGTCGCATGTGGAGGCCGCCCAGTTCTTCTCGGTGTCCCCCCCCTCCAGGTCCACCTTCTCCACCGAGATCCCGATGCCGGGGTCGAAGGGGAAAGTGTACGAATCGAGGGGAGTCCCGTCCCAGTCCAGGATGAGGATGGGATCGTTCAGTGCGATCCGGTTGCCGAGGGCGTAGTCGCCGGTGGTCAGAGTGATGACCCCATCGGGGAGCATGTAGTCACCCCGGAAATTCTTGTCGAGGATCAGCCCGTATTCCCCGGGCTCGAGAATGGTGGACGATTGTCTGTAGCTCTTGATTACGTCCACTGTGTCCATGTCCGTGAGGAATAGGACCCTGCAGTTGATCCTCCATTGGCCCGCATTGTAGATCTCCACGAACTCTCCGGTCTTATCGCGGAGCGGGTGGGCCATGATCTCGGTGAGGACCAGGTCGAGCTCGACCTCCCCGGAGGCGCAGTTTAGGTCTCCGGGCGTCCAGCCGCAGGGAGAGGGCATCCAGTTCTCGAGGACGTCGTCGCCGAAGAGATCTTTCTTCTCGGCTGATACTCCGTTGCCGGGGTTGAAGGGAGACGAGTAGGAGTCGACCGTGCGCAGGTCCCACGTGAGGATGAACGTTGGATCGTTGATGGAGAGCCCGTTTCCGAGGGTCTTGTTGCCGGTCGTCAGGAGGGTGGTCCCCTCGGGGAATGTGTACTCGCCCGCGAAGTCGGCGTCGAGGAGTACGGCATAACTTCCCGGCGGTATCAGCGCGGATCCGCCCTGATATCCCTTGATCACGTCGTAGGCGTCCCCGTCGTAGAAGTAAAAGACCGCGGAGTTCAACGCCTTGTCGCCGTGGTTGTAGAGCTCTACGTACTCCCCCGTGTACTCATCGATCGGATTGGCCATCACCTCGGAGATCAGCAGCGGGAACGTCTCCCAGCCTGCGCAATTGGGCTCTCCGGGCGTGGTGCCGCACGGCGAGGCGGCCCAGTTCTCCGGCAGGTCGTCGCCGGTGACGTCGACCTTTTCCCTGGAGACGCCGTTCCCCGGGTCTACCGGATAGGAGTAGGTGTCGATCGGGACGGCCTCGGCCGTAAGCAGGTAGATCGGGTCCCCGGCCGGGGCCAGGCCGTTTCCGAGGTCCGAGTTTGTGGGGGCCAGCAGGGTGGTCCCTGCGGGGATGTCGTACTCGCCGGCGTACTCCGGGTCGAGAATGACCGCGTAGGCCCCGACGGCGATGACCGTTGGCCCCCCTTCATAGCCGACGATCCGGTCGGTCTTGTCCCCGTCCGAGAAGAGGAGACCCGCCGCGTCGACCGGGTCCTCTCCGTGGTTGTAGAGCTCGATGTACTCGCCCGTGTCCTCGTCCAGCGGGTTGGCCATGACCTCGGAGATGACGAGCGTCGGCAGGGGAGCCGGCAGGGTCGTGGTCGTCGTGGTCGTGGGCGGGGGGGTGGTGGTGGGGGGGCGGGGGGGGGGGGGGGGGGGGCCGGGGGGCGG